>DXEF01000008.1 GCA_019115085.1 Candidatus Agathobaculum pullicola
CCCGAAAGCACAATGCCCTTTCTTGTGCCGGGAGATGACCGATACGAAAGGGCTGCTCAACTTCTGAACACTTACGGAAAGCAGTTTACTGTCACTGATGCGTTTTCTGTACTTCAAGCCGTCCGGCAGGAAGGGATCTGGGCCACTAGAGTTTCTTTCGTTTATTCGGCACAGGAACACGTTGTTTACTATGTGGAGAACAACCATTTTTTACAGATTGAAAGATACGAGTTCTCATAGCTTCGAGAGGAAGGCAAGTCATGAATCCAGAGAATATTTATCCTCGCACCAACGACCACGAAACCGTTTATCTGAAAAATGTCATCAAAAATCCCAACATCCTTGTCGGGGATTTCACCATGTATAACGACTTCGTCTACGACCCACGGCAGTTTGAGAAGAACAATGTACTGTACCACTATCCGATCAACCATGACAAACTTATCATCGGAAAATTTTGTTCCATCGCCTGCGGGGCAAAGTTTCTGTTTACCAGCGCCAACCATACACAAGCATCCTTGTCCACCTATCCGTTCCCGATCTTTTTTGAAGAATGGGGACTGGATGTCCAGAACATAACGAGCGCATGGGACAATAAGGGCAATATTATCATCGGCAACGATGTGTGGATTGGATATGAGGCGATGATTCTGTCTGGTGTTACCATTGGAGATGGCGCAATCATCGGCACTCGTGCCGTCGTAACAAAAAATGTGCCGCCCTATACGATTGTCGGCGGCGTTCCCGCTAAAACAACCCGTAAACGCTTCTCGGATGATACCATCGCGACCTTACTGCAAATTAACTGGTGGGACTGGCCTGAAGAAAAAATAAAGCAGCATATTTCAGATATTCAAGCCGGGAGAATTGACCGTTTGCAGCCGTTATGCAAAGGAGAACCCCATGATGGTCTATGAAGATACTGCGGAGCGCCACCGCTTTGACTCCTTCTGCAAAGTTGTCCTGCGCCATGCAATGCTGGACTGTTTTCGGGAATTTTCCTGTCAAAACAAATGGCTGGTATCTCTGGATCATTTGCCGCAGCCGATTGTGGACGGCATCTACACGACAGACCAGTACCCCAGCGATTACATAACCTTTTCAGCGGATGGTTATACCCTGCAAATCAGTAATGAGCAGTTGGCCAATATCATTGAGAAGCTACCGCAGCCAGAGCGACGACTTTTGATTTTGCGCTTTGTGCTGGAACTGAACGATCGGGAAATCGGCAGGAGGATGCGCTGTTCCAGAAGCGCCATTCAGCGCCGCCGTACAAGTATTTTGCGGAATATGCGGGAACAACTGACGGGGAAACTGCCATGAAAAATCAAGCGGCAAATACAAGCCCCCACCGCTTCTATCCGTTGTCGAGGCTGCCCGCGCAGGAGAGGCCGATGCGATGGAACAGATTTTGCAGCACTATGATGCTTATATCAACAAGCTGTGTTTGCGGACAATGGTCGATGAAAGCGGGCAGACGCATAAGCAAGTAGACCCATATATGAAAGGCCGTTTGCAAAGTAAGTTGATGCAGGCCATTACAAAGAAATAGCAAAGTCGGGGAATGCCGTACAAGGGTCAAAATGAACGCTTTGCACCCTTGACGTCATTCCCCGATTTTGCTGTGCAGTAACCAAGTGGGTGCAAGCAGATAACTGCTTGCGCCCACCAATCAGTATCATATCTACGCATTTCAGACCCAAAAGGCGAAGTGCTATGCGGCTTTTGGCGGTGTGTCAGCACTACGGTAATATAATTCCTTACGCTGACCGCTAGAACGACTTTGAAATGCGTAGAAACAAGGAGGTTTAAGAAAATGAAAGCAGTTATTTACGCCCGTTATTCCTCCGATAATCAGCGAGAAGAAAGTATTAAAGGCCAAATCCGGGAGTGTACCGCCTTTGCTGAAAAGAATAATATCACCATCCTGCGCCACTACATAGATCGAGCCTTTTCCGCTAAAACTGACAACCGCCCGGAATTTCAGAACATGATTAAGGACAGCGGCAAGCGCCTATTCGATATGATTATCGTCTGGAAGCTGGACAGCTTTGCCCGAAACCGCTATGACAGCGCACACTACAAAAACGCTCTGAAAAAGAACGGGGTCAAGGTGGTATCCGCTACCGAGGTCATTTCTGATGGGGCCGAGGGTATCATTCTGGAAAGCGTGCTGGAGGGTTATGCCGAATACTACTCCGCCGACCTGTCCGAAAAGGTAGTCCGGGGCGTGACGGAGAACGCCTTAAAACGCAAATTCAACGGCAGCACTTTGCCTATCGGTTATCTAGTCGACAGCGACCAGCACTTCCAGCTTGACCCGCTTACCGCGCCCTTTGTCCGGGAGGCATTCCAGCGTTACGACGAGGGAGTCACCATGACAGCCATCCGAGATTGGCTCAACGAGCAGGGCGTGAAGAACACACGGGGCCAGAAGATGACCTACGGTAGCGTTCATCACCTTTTGAACAACCGCCGCTATATTGGAGAATACACCTATCGGGACATTGTGGTGCTAGACGATATTCCCGCCATTGTCCCCCAAGACCTCTTTGACCGGGTGCAAGAGAAACTGGCAAAGAACAAGAAAGCCCCGGCCCGCCACAAGGCCGAGGACGATTATCTGCTGACAACCAAGCTTTTCTGCGGCTATTGCAGGGCCTACCTCTGCGGCAAGATCGGCACCAGCCACACAGGGAATGTCCACCACTATTGCAAGTGCGTATCCGTGAAAAAGAAGCGCACCGAGTGCCATAAAAAGTCTGTCCGCAAAGAGTGGATCGAGGATTTGGTGGTCAGCGAAACCATGAGGATAGTGATGGACGATAAGGCAGTTGAGGCCATCGTTTCCATGCTGATAGACTTACAGGACAGGGAGAATGTCAACCTGCCTCTCTATGAACAGCAGCTGCAGGAGGTGGACACAGCCATTCAAAACCTTCTGAATGCCATCCAGCAGGGTATCTTGACCAAGTCCACGAAAAGCCGTCTGGAAGAACTGGAGGCCACGAAAGAGGAACTGGAAACCTAGATTGCCTGCGAGAAGCTGGCAAAGCCCAAGGTGAGCGTAGAGTTTATGACCTTTTGGCTCCACCGCTTCCGCAAGCTGGATGTACGGCAAAAGTCCCACCGTAAGATGCTGATTGACACTTTTATCAACGCCATTTTCCTGTACGATGACAAAATGGTGATAACCTTTAACTACAAAGAAGGGACAAGGACCATCACTTTTGATGACCTCAAAACCGCATTGGCTGACAAGAGAACAGGTTCGGATTTGGATTGCTCAACTGCACCAAGAAGAGTACTGTTTTTGAAGAAATTCAGTACTCTTTCTTTTTAAAGCAGATCATATTTTAATCAGCAATTGGACAGCCCCTTTCGGCTTCGAGGCCGAAAGGGGCTGTTCCGTGTTCTGTTATTCACTTCCTGCTCACAACACCGAATTACAGTATCTATCAAGGTGCCCATATCCCGATTTATAAACCGCACCACTTAGCTACTTCCTATAAACATGACTATATACCCACCTGACACAGAGCCCCCACCATACAGGCCTCCCCATCTACGTCAGATTGGCAAAATATCGTCAACCTCTATTGTTTCCCATCGCCATGCGCTTCACGCCCCCACGGAAATCTTGCTTTTCCTTGCTCCATGTTACAAAGGCCTTGCGAATAAAAAAAGCCGTCCTTTCGGACAGCTTTTTGATGGTGGACATTGACGGGTTCGAACCGCCGACCTTCCGCACGTCAAGCGGATGCTCTTCCAGCTGAGCTAAATGTCCATAACTCGGACGATGGATACCATCGTCCGGATAAATTGTCTTACTTCTTGCAGCGCTCCAGATACTCACCAGTGCGGGTATCAATCTTAATGCGCTCACCCTGCTCAATGAACAGCGGAACCTGAACAGTCGCGCCTGTCTCAACAGTTGCAGGCTTGAGGGTATTGGTTGCAGTATTACCCTTAAAACCGGGATCGGTCTCGGTAATCTCGAGTTCTACAAAGAGCGGTGCCTCAACCGCATAGACATTGCCCTTGTAAGAGCAAACCTTGCAGTTCTCATTTTCCTTCACAAAGCGGAAATCGTCGCCGAGCGTATCCTTGCTAATCGGAATCTGCTCATAAGTCTCGTTATCCATGAAGTAGTACAGATCGCCTTCATTATAAAGGTACTGCATGTCACGGCGTTCCACAAATGCCGCCTCATATTTATCCGTTGGATTGAAGGAACGCTCCGTTACAGCGCCAGTGATGACATTCTTCATCTTTACGCGAACGAACGCAGCACCCTTGCCCGGCTTTACGTGCTGAAACTCAATGACCTGCAGCACCTGACCGTCCATTTCAAAAGTTGTGCCGTTACGAAATTCGCCTGCCAGCATATCGGTATTCCTCCATAGTGATTTATCCTCATTTTGACTGTCTCTCAAACAGTGCTTGTTTATTCTACCGCAAATTTCTTCTTTTTGCAAGAGGTAATTATAATTTTCTTGAAAATTTTTTACGGGCACGGAAAAAGGCGGCGCAGACATGGCCGCGCCGCCCTTACATCCGCTTGAGAAATATGTGGCTCAATCAGCAGCAGCAATTGTTGCCGCACGTGCAGCAGCCGTTATCCGAACCGCAACCGCAGCCACAGCCGTTGCCATTGCCCTGCTCACAGCAGATCCAGATCAGAATGATGACAACGATGATCCACCACCAGTTATTCTCGCCGAAAATAGAGTTAGAAGAGCACATAAGGAATTTCCTCCTATCAAAGATTTCACTTCATACTATGGAGCAACTCCTTATGTGGTGACAGATTCGCTAAAGGATTTTTCCACGCAGTCCGTCGCGATGCAAATCCTCCAGCTGCACAGAGACCGGCCCATTTTTTTCAATCCGTTCCTCTTCTTCTATATATACCGGAAACCCATATGTGCCATGCGCCGCCCAAAATTTTCCCGTGTGATGCTCGGGCAGCACAATCAGTTCTTTTCCAACAAAACTACGGCGATATGCTTCGCTCAACCGCAGCGCCACTGCCTTGGCCCGCTCCGCGCGCACCGCCTTCTCCTGCGAAGAAAGCTGCCCCGGCAAAGACGCAGCGCGTGTGCCCTCTCGCACGGAAAATGGGAACACATGCACCGCCGCAAACGCACAGTGCTCAAGAAACGCCAATGTTGTCTCGAACTCTTCCTCGGTTTCTCCCGGAAATCCTACAATCAAATCGGTCGTGATGGAAGCATCCGGCACTGCCGCGCGAATTTTCTCCACCGCCTGATAATATTCCTCTGCCGTGTATTTCCGGCCCATCCGCTGCAGTACGCTATCGCAGCCACTCTGCAAAGAAAGATGAAAGTGCCGTGCGAGATTCGGTAAACCCATTAGGCGACCGCAAAAATCCGCATCAACTACGCGCGGGTCGAGCGAACCGAGCCGAAACCGTATCCCCGGATGCGCCGGCAGCAAATCGCAAAGCAAGTCCGCCAACGAAACCGCAGGCTGCAAATCCCGTCCATACGACGCAATCTCGATACCCGTCAGCACAATTTCGTGCACACCCTGCTGTTCCAGCCGCGCCGCCTCCTGCGCCGCCTGCGCGGGCGGCAAAGACCGCACACGTCCGCGTGCGTACGGAATAATACAATAGGTGCAGAAATGATTGCATCCATCCTCAATCTTGAGCAGCGCCCGCGTCCGGCCCCGCGGAACACCGGCCGGCAGCACTTCATATCTCCCTCGCTCCGGTGCACGGCAGGATACCGCCCGCCCCTCCACAGCCGCTTCGCACAGCGCAAGCGCCTCCGCGCGGTTTCCCGTTCCGCAGACGAGATCAATCTCCCCTGTTGCGCGCACGCGCTCCGGATCGGTCTGTGCAAAGCAGCCGCAGGCCGCAATCACTGCCTGCGGATTATCCTTACGCAGCCGATGAAACGCACGAATATTTTTGTGATCGGACACCGATGTGACCGTACAGGTGTTGATAATGACCGCATCCGCATCCCTGTCCACAATCTCGTGTCCACGCGCCTGCGCCAGCTGCTCAAGCGCCTGTGTTTCAAACAGATTAACCTTGCACCCCAAGGTGAAAAAAGCAAACTTCATGAAAGACCCTACCAAATTGTTGTATTTGCTGCCCTATTGTATCACAAAATAGCAGCTTTTCCAACCAAATTTTAATTCCTATTTGACAAATGACAGCAGCCATGCTATACTGTTTCCATAATGTAACTTTGAGATGTAACCGTTTTGTAACTATAAGGAGTGCACAAAATGTCTACCACCGCCAAGAAGAAAGAGCTTCTGGAATATAAAGGCCATCCGCTGATGCGCAAGGAAAACATCATTTATTACGGCTCGATGCACGATTCCCACATCATTATGATGCAGATTTTGGACGCCGGAGAGGTCAAGGGACTATCGGTCGCCAAGCGCGTTTCCGTTCAATTGCAGCAGACCAACCCCAATGTGCGAATCAAGGATCGCATTGTGAAAAAGACGGAGAAAAATAGCCTGTGGGCCGCCATGGACATTGCCTCCATCTGGCTCGGCCGCGCACTGAACAACAAGTAAACCACAGTTCGCTTAAAAAAAACGGAGGCTTATCCATGAAATTAACAAAGAAATTCTTCCGCATCGCCGTCACCGGCATGCTTGCCGTATCCATGCTTCTTCCCAACTCGCTTGCAATGTATCAGGCGAAGGTGAAAGCGGATGCGTTGTATCTGCGTGAATCCCCCGGCGGTGAGGTTATCACCACCCTGTCGCAGGACACCGTTGTGGCCGTCCTGAACAACAGCAACAGCTGGTATAAGGTCGTTGCCAACGGCAAGGAAGGCTACGTCAGCGGCGAATATCTGACCGGCACAGCCACCACCGATTTTTCCCTTGGCAAGGCAAAAATCGTCTGCGACACCACCGTAAACTTCCGTTCCCAGCCGAACACCTCTTCCAGTGTGCTCGCTTCTTTCAGAAATGGCACGGTTGTCGATGTGACCGGCGTGCAAAGCAACTGGTTTAAGGTTACATACAGCGGCAAAACCGGTTATGTACACCCGGATTATATCAGCTTCTCCGGCGTACAGAGCACAAATACGAATTCTGACAACTCAGCTTCCAATACGGACAACACTTCTGAAACCATCGCACCTTCCACCACCGTGGTGTCCTATACCGGCACCAGCGAGAAACGCGCAGAGGTTTTGGATTATGCCGCTCAGTTCCTCGGCATCCCCTATGTATACGGCGGCAGCACACCGAGCGGCTTTGATTGCTCCGGCTTCACCTCGTACGTTTTTGCCAACACAGTCGGCTCTATTCCGCGTGTTGCGCAGTCCCAGTTTGACGCCACCACACGCGTAGCGCTGGAGGAACTTGAACCGGGCGACTTGGTATTCTTTGGCAGCAGCGCCTCTTCCATCAGCCACGTGGGTATCTATGTCGGCGACGATACGTTTATCCACTCCCCGCATACCGGTGAGGTTGTCAAGTATGAACCGCTTTCCGGCAACTATCTGACCCGTTTCCAGGGCGGTGGCCGCGTTATCATTGATTAAAAAGGGACAACCCTATGCTTTAAACGGCATGGCTCAATCGGCCATGCCGTTTTTTGATTTATATAGAAGCTGTAAATGTATCTGCTCCTCCGTTTTTCTCCTTTGTTACGCCGTTAACCGCAATGCACCGTCTGTCCACTCTAACTTTTCCGGTACCAAATCGGCTTTTTCCAAGTACGCATTGATGGAAGCCGCCACCTGATCGGTCAACGCCGTGACCAGTTCCACCGGTACAGAAATCCCGCCGATTTCCGCATTTTCACATTGCAGAGTTATCTTCCCCTCTGCCACCGCAGCCGTCCATGACCCATACATGCGACATTCCTCCGGCAGAAACAGTAATGCGGTGCGAAGTCCCCCCGGCACCAACCCGCTATCCTGTAAATCCTGCTTGCTCACCAATATCACTACGGAAATCGTTTCATCCGCTCCAATCTGCGCTGTGATTTCCCGCACCGGTATTGGCAGAGCCTGTTTCATCAGCTCGCATAAATCCGTTTCCCGCAATTCCATTCCCGTCTCCTCCTGCTCCGGTAAAGTCAGACCGTCCGCTTCCGGCGAAGCATCCTGCTCCGGATGACCCAGCAGCATTCTGCCAATCATCAGCAGGCACAGCAGCATGCACACACCCAAAATAATTGTATAGACATGGCTTTTTTCTTCCTGCATCCCAGCCCGCCCCCTTCCTACACGCTCATTCTATGCGCTGAGCATCGTGCTTATGTATCTGCTACCCTTATACCCTTTGACATTGGGCCAGCACCGATAGAACATCTGACATCCTGTGTAATTCCTGCAATACGAAAAAGGGCGCTCCTTTCGGAGCGTCCTTTTCCGTTTGATGAGATTGCCGGTTGCATCAGCCGCCGCACTTGCTGCCGCAGCCGCAGCCGCCCGCATTGCTATTGCCGCTGCCGCAGCCACAGCCGTTCGAGCCGCCGCTCAGCGTACCGCACAGATTATCGCCACATTCTTGCTTGGGCGGGAAGAATTCGTCAATCGGGAATTCAAAGTTTGCGAAAATCTCGCAGGGATCCTGCTCACCGCCTACGCCGCTGTTCGAGCAGTCACGGCGCGGCAGGCAGATGTCATACGCCGGCATGAGCAGCTGGATATCGCGCTCCAGACGGATGATGGAAAACTGGCCGAGCGTAACGAACAGCTGATATCCGTCGTTATCCAATACCAGATTGTCTCCGCCGAAGCAGGCGCAAATCGGGCGCGGTACCTCATGCAGTGCGCAGCAGCAGCAGTTGCACGAAGTCTCGGGCGCAACCACGCGCGCGTCCAGCACGATGGGGTCAACCACCTCGACTACAGCGGTCGGCTTGTTGCTGTCGGGCGCCAGCTGAACATCCATACCGTCTTCCACATAGCGGGAGGAGAAGATACGGGCGCCGCCTTCGCCGCCGAAGAGCACCACGCGCTTGTCAAATACGGCCAAGCCGTCGATAATGCGCGGACGGCCGACCACGCAGCTGACCTCGCACTCGATGCGATAGAAGAAGCGGATGTCAACCGTATAGCAGCCACGGTTAAACGGCTGCAGAGGATACCACATCCGTTTTTCTTCTTATTTCAACCAAATGCCACCACATCTTACGCCATTGTACGGCAAAAGCCGCCCGATTGGGCGGCTTTTCTTCTATGATTGTATCTTGTCGAGCAGCGCAGGAGTGCCCCTGTAATTTATTCATCGTCCTGCAAGGCGTCAAAGCCCTCTGCACCCGTGCGCACCTTGATGACGTTTTCCACGTCGTAAACAAAGATTTTACCGTCGCCGATGTGACCGGTGTACAGCACCTTCTTGACCGTCTCCACTACGGTTTCCACTGGTATCTTGGACACAACGACTTCCATCTTGATTTTCGGCAGCAGCGTCACATCCACTTCTGCGCCGCGGTAATACTCCGCTGCACCTTTCTGCACGCCGCAGCCAATAACATTGGTTACCGTCATGCCGGAAACACCGATTGCGCCCAGCGCTTCCTTGAGTACCTCAAACTTGGACTGCTTGGTAACAATAACAATTTTGGTCAACTTGTGATCGCTGCCCTCGGTAGTCACCTTGGTGACGGGAACCGCCTTCTCTACGGCAACCGGAATGGTGTCCAGCATAGATGCTGCCTTCTCTGCTGCTTTGGTGCCCAGCACATTCGGCACCACCGGCATAAAGTCCGCATACGCCGAGGACAGGCCGTGCTCAGGCTTATCAAGGCCCATGATTTCTTCTGCCTCAGAAACACGCAGACCGATGGTATGCTTGATAACCTGGAATACAATCGTCATCGTGATGGCAACCCACGCAATGACCGCTACCATACCGAGCGCCTGAATAGCAAGCGCATGCACACCGCCGCCGTAGAACAGGCCGACCGGCGCAATCTCCGTGCTGCCGTAAGCATAGTAACCAAAGAGGCCAACCATTAACGTACCGGTCGCGCCGCACAAGCCATGTACGCCAACCGCACCAACCGGATCATCTACCTTGAGCTTCTGGTCGACAAATTCGATACCAAATACCACAACAAAGCCTGCGATAATGCCGATAACCGCTGCGCCAAAGGGTGTAACTGTGTCACAGCCCGCCGTAATGGCAACCAGACCGGCCAGAGAACCGTTCAGTGTCATGGAAACATCCGGCTTTTTGTAGCGAATCCATGTAATGCACATCACCGTCACGGTCGCAACCGCAGCCGCCATGTTGGTGGTCACAAAGACACGGGCTGCAACCTCTGCGCCCTCACCGGACAGAGCAACCGTCGAGCCGCCGTTAAAGCCGAACCAGCAGAACCACAGGATGAATACGCCCAGCGCGCCCAGCGTCAGCGAATGACCGGGAATCGCACGTGCCTTGCCGTCCTTGGTGTACTTACCGATGCGTGGCCCGAGGATGGACGCGCCAATGAGTGCCGCGACGCCGCCGACCATGTGCACCGCCGTGGAACCGGCAAAGTCATGGAAGCCCAGCTCAGCCAGCCAGCCGCCGCCCCAGATCCAGTGACCGGAAATCGGATAAACGACAGCCGAAATGATCATGGAGTAAATGCAGTAAGCTGAAAACTTGGTACGCTCCGCCATCGAACCGGAGACAATCGTCGCAGCCGTCGCACAGAACACGGTCTGGAAAATGAGCGTGGTCCAGTTGTATCCTTCGCCTACAACACCGTCGGTCAGGAAATCAAAGCCGCCAAAAAAACCGTTCATAGAACCGAACATGATGCCAAAGCCCACCAGCCAGAAAATCGGCGTGCCGAGACTGAAGTCCATCAGGTTTTTCATGATGATGTTACCCGCATTTTTCGCGCGGGTAAAGCCGGTTTCCACCATTCCAAAGCCTGCCTGCATGAAAAATACGAGTGCTGCCGCTATCAGTGTCCAGCCGACATCCATCGAGGTCGCAAGTGCCGTGAAATCCATTGATAAAACCCCCTAAAAATTAAAATGGCGTGTATCCCCTGCCGCCCTTTGGGCGAACAGGGAATACACGCCATTGTGTACGAAGATAGATATATGCAAGTATGCAAGAACTTATTTCCGCGCGCTGCGCAGATTTGACGGGAAAGAACGGGTTATCGTTCTTTCCATACAAAACCACGACACGCGCGTGGGTTTGTATACTTCTGTCTGTGAAAAGTTTCGTTCATCGGAACTTTTCGCAGCCTTATGTCCTGTCCGAGCCGTTGGGCCCGGCAGAACATCCTCGTTTGCAGCTGTTGCCGCAAACGAAGTCTTAAACGTAAAACAGAATGTCCGAATAGGTCGGGAACGGCCAGTACTTCTTGCCCACCAGCATTTCCAGCTGATCAGCGGGTGCGCGAACCGCATCCATTGCGGGCAGAATGGTGTTATGATAGTAATTGGCCAACGTCTCTGCGTCCGCATCCGGCGCTTGCTCTACCGCCGCATCGAGTGCAAGGCCCTTGGTGTACAGTTCCTCGGTCAGAGCAGACACGCGGCCCAGCAGATCGGCTTCCATGCCGCCCGCAACACCGGCTTCTTCCTTGTTTTTGACCGTCTTGGCCAGATCGCTCTGGTATGCCACACAAGCTGGCAAAATCTCCTCGCGCACCATGTCGCTCATGGTCAGCGCCTCGATGTGCAGGGTCTTGTAGTATTCCTCGAGCAACGCTTCCTCACGAGATTCCATCTCCACGCGGCTGTACACACCGTGACGGATAAATAGCTCAACATTAGCCTCATCCGTATAGTGCGGCAGCGCGTCTACTGTGGACTTGAGGTTGTGCAGGCCACGCGCCTCTGCCTCAGCCACCCAAGCATCGTCATAACCGTTACCATTAAAGATGATGCGCTTATGCGCCTTGATTTCACGCTTGATGAGCGCAATCAGTGCGGTCTGGAAGTCATCCGCCTTCTCCAGTTCATCTGCGAACAAGCGAAGCTCCTCGGCTACCGCCGTGTTAATCATGATATTCGGGCAAGCGATGTTAATCGCAGACCCCAGCATACGGAACTCAAACTTGTTGCCGGTGAAGGCAAAGGGAGAGGTACGGTTGCGGTCGGTCGTGTCCTTCGGGATATCCGGCAGAACGGAAACACCCAGATCCATCTTGGTCTTTGCCATGTCGGTGTAATCCTCACCGGACTCAATCGCATCGAGAATCGCCTGCAATTCGTCGCCAATGAACATGGAAACGATAGCCGGAGGCGCTTCGTTTGCACCCAGACGATGGTCATTGCCCGCAGAGGCAACCGAAATACGAAGCAGATCCTGATATTCGTCCACTGCCTTGATAACCGCGGTCAGGAACAGCAGGAACTGGGCATTCTCGCTGGGGGTCTTGCCCGGCTCGAGCAGATTTTCCCCATCATCGGTGGAAATCGACCAGTTGTTGTGCTTACCCGAACCGTTGACGCCGTCAAACGGCTTTTCGTGCATCAAGCAGATGAAGCCGTGCTTCTGTGCCACACGCTTCATGACCTCCATGGTCAGCTGGTTGTGGTCGGTTGCGATATTCGTAGTGGTGAATACCGGTGCCATCTCGTGCTGAGCGGGCGCGACCTCGTTGTGCTTGGTCTTGGCAAAGATGCCGAGCTTCCACAGTTCCTCATCCAACTCCTGCATGAACGCGGCAACACGCGGGCGGATGGAGCCGAAGTAGTGGTCCTCCATCTCCTGGCCCTTGGGCGGCTTTGCGCCGAACAGGGTGCGGCCGGTAAAAATCAGATCCTTGCGCTGTGCATAGTCCTTTTTGTCAATGAGGAAATACTCTTGCTCCGGGCCGACTGTCGTGGCCACACGGCGAACATTCTTGCCAAACAGTTTGAGCACACGGCATGCCTGCGTGCTGATGGCTTCCATCGAGCGCAGCAGCGGCGTCTTTTTGTCGAGGATTTCGCCTGTGTAAGAGCAGAACGCAGTCGGAATGTAGAGCGAACCGTCCTTAACGAACGCATAGCTGGTCGGATCCCACGCAGTGTAGCCGCGGGCCTCGAAGGTCGCACGCAGGCCGCCGGACGGGAACGAAGAGGCATCCGGCTCGCCCTTAATCAGTTCCTTGCCGGAAAACTCCATCATTACGCTGCCGTCATCCGTGGGGGAAATAAAGGAATCGTGCTTTTCCGCCGTCACGCCGGTCATGGGCTGGAACCAGTGGGTGTAGTGCGTTGCGCCCTTGGACACCGCCCAGTCCTTCATCGCCGTTGCCACTACCGCAGCAACGTCGGCATCAATAGCCGTACCTTCCCGCATGGTTTTCTTCAGCTTTCTGTAAACGTCCTTGGGCAGACGTTCCTTCATCACGGTCTCGTTAAAGACCATGCTGCCGAACAACTCCGGAACATTTTTGGATGTGTTCATGAATGGTTCGCTCCTTTGTATGTGAATTTGTTACCCAACGATATGGAATATAACAAAACAGGCGCTGCGGGTCGTGTTCCCACAGCGCCTTTGCTGTTTACACTTTGCATTATAGCGGGCAGTCCCTCCTTTGTCAAGGTCTCCGAACCTTCTTTTTCGCTGAAACAGACGATTTGATGCAACCTTCCGAAAAACCGTAAAAAGCGCGGCGGTCATTCTATGCAAATTGTAAAAAATCATGATTTCCACCCTTTTCCCGCTTGACGCTGTCCCCTATTTTGCTATACAATAGGAACGGACAAAGGCGTCCACGATAACCGGAGATCAAAAAGGCGGTCTCCGGTTATCGTGGACGCCTTTTTTATATCGTATCCTGGTCCCCGCCCGGCAGCGGTTTCCTGAATGAAAGCGCGCCGGCAACCGGCCTCCCCGCAGCGGGACGCCCTGCAACGCGCATATATAAAGGAGGAAGCACCATGTTGCAAAAAGAAGGCAAAATCCGTATTCCCGCCGGCTGTGCGATCTCCGGCATTTTTCACAAAGACGGCACACGGGAGAACGGCACGCGCATCATCGACTCCATCCGCACCATGCACGACCGTTCCAATGGTCTGGGCGGCGGCTTCGCCGGCTACGGCATTTATCCCGAGTATGCAGACTTCTATGCGTTTCATGTATTCTATGATACGCAGAATGCCAAGGATGAGTGTGAAAAAGAGCTGGAGCGACACTTCGACATCGTCAATCTTTCCAAGATTCCAACGCGCCGCCATCCCCGCATCACCGACGAGTCGATGATTTGGCGCTATTTCGTCACTCCCCTGCACACAAAACTGGCGGCCAGCCAGCTCGACGAGCGGGAATTCGTCGCCCGCTTCGTCATCCACATCAACCACACGCTGGACGGCGCTTACATCTTCTCTTCCGGCAAGAACATGGGTGTATTCAAAGCATCCGGCTTCCCGGAGGACGTTGGCGAATACTATCGCTTGGAGGAATACGAGGCCTACTCGTGGACCTGCCACGGCCGCTATCCGACCAACACCCCCGGCTGGTGGGGCGGCGCGCATCCGTTTGCGCTGCTGGACACCACGGTGGTACATAACGGAGAGATTTCCTCTTACGATGCACACCGTCGCTTCATTGAAATGTTCGGATACTCGTGCGACCTGCTGACCGACACCGAGGTCATCACCTACATCGTCGATTATCTCGGTCGCAAGCTTGGCCTGACGCTCGAGGAGATCAGCCGCGTCATCGCCGCGCCGTTCTGGTCTACCATTGAAAAGCAGGAGCCGGCTGAACGCGAGCGACTGACCTATTTGCGCAACGCATTCGCCTCTCTGATGGTCACCGGCCCGTTTTCCATTCTGGTCGGCTACGAAGGCGGCCTGATGGCGCTCAACGACCGCCTCAAGCTGCGCAGCATGGTGGTCGGTGAAAAGGACGAAACCGTTTATATTGCCTCGGAAGAATGTGCCATCCGCGTGATTGCGCCCGAGCTTGACCGGGTCTGGGCGCCGCGCGGCGGCGAGGCTGTCATTGTGAGCTTAAACAACGGAGGGAAGCAGTAAT
This sequence comes from Candidatus Agathobaculum pullicola, assembly GCA_019115085.1. GTDB lineage: Bacteria > Bacillota > Clostridia > Oscillospirales > Butyricicoccaceae > Agathobaculum > Agathobaculum pullicola. The sequence continues at coordinate 14,944 of DXEF01000008.1, forward strand.
GGCTATTGATTTTCTGTATCCGCAGTACGAGGTCGTGCGCAATTACGACCGCTGCATCGCCTGCCGTGCCTGCGAGCGGCAGTGCGCCAACGAAGTACATTTTTACGATCCCGAATTTGAAAAAATGATGGTGGATGAGAGCAAATGCGTCAACTGCCATCGGTGCGTCTCGCTCTGCCCGACGCGCGCACTAAAAATTGTCAAGACCGACCACACCTTCAAGGAAAATGCCAACTGGACGGGCAAGGCCATTTCCGAGGTTTACCGTCAGGCGGGTTCGGGCGGCGTACTGCTGTCCTCCATGGGCAACCCCGAGCCGTACCCCATTTACTGGGATAAAATCCTTATCAACGCCTCACAGGTTACCAATCCCTCCATTGACCCGTTGCGCGAGCCAATGGAAACAAAAACCTTCCTTGGCAAAAAGCCGGGCAAGATTGCGCGCGACGAAAACGGTCGCCTGATTCCCAATATGTCCCCGCAGCTTGAGCTGAATGTGCCGATTATGTTCTCCGCGATGAGCTATGGCTCGATTTCCTACAACGCGCATGAATCGCTTGCTCGCGCAGCCTGCGCGCTTGGCACCTATTACAACACCGGCGAGGGCGGCCTGCATCAGGACTTCTATCAGTACGGCCCGCACACCATCGTGCAGGTTGCATCCGGCCGCTTCGGCGTACACAAGGACTATCTGGAAGCAGGCGCGGCCATCGAGATTAAGATGGGTCAGGGCGCAAAGCCCGGTATTGGCGGTCACCTGCCCGGCCACAAGGTTGGCCCGGACATCTCCAAGACCCGTATGATTCCGGAGGGCACGGACGCCATCTCCCCCGCCCCGCACCACGATATCTACTCGATTGAAGATCTGCGGCAGCTCGTTTTCTCGCTTAAGGAAGCAACCGAATACAAAAAGCCGGTTATGGTCAAGATTGCGGCCGTACATAATGTAGCCGCCATCGCTTCGGGCGTTGCCCGTTCAGGCGCGGACGTTATCTGCATCGACGGCTATCGCGGCGGCACCGGCGCGGCACCGACCCGCATCCGTGACAACGTCGGTATCCCGATCGAGCTGGCACTTGCCGCGGTTGACCAGCGTCTGCGCGACGAGGGCATCCGCGATCAGGTTTCCGTGGTCGTAGGCGGCTCGATCCGCAACTCGGCCGACCTTTTGAAGGCCATCGCGCTCGGTGCAGACGCCTGCTACATCGCCACCTCCGCCCTGCTTGCGCTCGGCTGCCATTTGTGCCGCTCCTGTCAGGAAGGCAAGTGCAACTGGGGCATTGCGACTCAGCGCCCCGAGCTGGTCAAACGTCTCAATCCGGATATCGGCTCTCAGCGTCTCATCAATCTGGTCACCGCATGGGATCATGAACTCAAAGAAATGATGGGCGGCATTGGCATCAACTCGATTGAAGCGCTGCGCGGCAACCGACTGATGCTGCGCGGCCTGGGCCTGACCCAGAAGGAGCTTGACATCCTCGGTATCAAGCACGCAGGCGAATAAGGAGGAAAGACGATGAAACGGGTTTATGTTAACGAAAAATGGTGCCTCGGCTGCCATTTGTGTGAGTATTATTGCGCCTTTGCCAACTCCGGCAAGTCCTCGATGGTCAAGGCGCTCAAAGACCATAAAATTGCGCCGCGTATCCGCATTGAAGAACGCAATAACATTTCCTTTGCGGTCAACTGCCGCCACTGCACCGACCCGCTGTGTGTCAAGGGCTGCATTTCGGGCGCGTTGACCATCGTGGACGGCGCGGTGCATATCGACTCGGACAAGTGCGTCGGCTGCTACACCTGCATCCTGTCCTGTCCGTACGGCGCGCTGTCTACCTCCAACGAAGGCGCCATTCAGAAGTGCGAGCTATGCGCCAAGAACGAGTTTGGCCAGCCTCTATGCGTACAGGGCTGCCCGAACAAGGCTATTGTGTACGAGGAGAGGTGAAACGCATGAATTACGTGATTATTGGCAACGGCACCGCCGCAGTTGGCACGATTGAGGGTATCCGCGCCGTCGATCCCACCGGCCCCATCACGGTCATCTCGGATGAGATTTATCCGGTGTACGGCCGTCCGCTTATCTCCTATTTGCTGCTCGGCAAAACGACCGAGGACAAAATGCTGCACTACCGTCCGGCTGATTTTTACGAGAAAAACGGTGTTAAAACCATGCTCGGCTGCACCGTCACAAAAATCGACCCTGCGGCAAAGGCCGTTATGCTCGAGGGCGGAGAAACCGTGCCGTATGACAAGCTGTGCATCTGCACCGGCTCACGTCCGTTCGTCCCGCCCATGGAAGGCTTGGATACTGTGCAGAACAAAACCAGCTTTATGACGCTGGACGATGCCAAGCGGCTGGATGCGATGCTGGGCGACGCAAACGACAAGCGCGTACTCATCATCGGTGCGGGCCTTATCGGCCTGAAATGTGCCGAAGGCATCTACCAGCGTGTCAAGGAATTGACCGTCATCGACCTTGCGCCCCGTATCCTCCCCAACGTGCTGACCGAGGTGCCCGCCTCTATCATCCAAAAGCACATCGAAACCAAGGGTGTGCACTTCATTCTTGGGGACAGCGTTGCCCGCTTTGACGGCGACACCGCCACCCTGCAAAGCGGCGGCACGATTAATTTTGATGTGCTGGTCATTGCGGTCGGCGTGCGTCCGAACACCGAACTTGCCGCTGAGGCAGGCTGTGAAGTAAACCGTGGCATCCTGATCGACGACCGCTCCGCCACCACCGTGCCGGACATTTACGCGGCTGGCGACTGCACGGTATCGCATGACATCACCGCGGACACCGACCGTATTCTCGCTATCCTGCCCAATGCCTATATGCAGGGCGAAACCGCAGGCCGAAACATGGCGGGCGGCAAAACGTCCTTTGACAAGGCTGTCCCCATGAACGCATCCGGCTTTATGGGTCTGCATATGATTACTGCCGGCTCTTACGATGGCGAAACCTATCTCGAACAGGACGACGAACACTACAAGCTGCTGGTGACGCGAGACAATCATCTGGTCGGCTTCATTATGATTGGCGACGTGGACCGCGCGGGCATCTATACCTCTCTTATCCGCGAGCGCACCCCGCTGGACACCATCGACTTTGACCTCATTCGCGAAAAGCCGCAACTGATGGCATTCTCCCGCGCCGAACGCGCGAAAAAGTTAGGAGGCGCACACTGATGACTACTGTACAGGCAAATCTTACCTATTATCAGCAACTTAACGAGCAGATTCGCGCGATTGACGATACTGACATCACAGTGGAAAACGTAATCGGACAGCGATACATCGGCTGCGGCTCGGCAGACCGTACCATCACCATCCACGGCACGCCCGGCAACGGTCTGGGCCAGTATTTGAGCGGCTCGACCATTGAGGTGTTCGGCAACGCACAGGAAGCAGTCGGCGACACCATGAATCAGGGCGACATCATTATCCATGGCAACGTGGGCGACGCCTGCGGCTACGGCATGCGCGGCGGCCGCATCTTCATCCAAGGCGACTGCGGCTACCGCGGCGGTATTCATATGAAGGCCTATGAGCAGCATTTCCCCGTCATCGTCATCGGCGGCAAAGCTGGCTCGTTCCTCGGCGAATATCAGGCTGGCGGCCTGATTCTGGTGCTGGGCCTCGGGCAGGACGGCGCCTATCCCGCAGGAAATTTCTGCGGCACCGGTATGCACGGCGGCAAAATTGTGTTAAGATGTGATAAAGCCCCTGTCGGTCTGCCGCGTCAGGTGCTGGTCAGCCCGGCATCGCAGGAGGATCTCGACGGCATCGCGCCGTATATTGAGGACTATTGCCGCCATTTCGGCGGCGATGCCGCTGCCCTGCTCGCTCAGCAATATTATGTGCTGTCCCCCAATCCTGAGGCCGGTTACCACCAGCTTTATACCTATGAATCCTGATTTTTACCCTGATTGCGCATATGATACTTTTCAGAGAGGAGCGCGGCTCTTATGGATACCACCATGTACGAAGTCATACAATTTATAGAGGAGAATGACGTTAAATTCATCCGTCTGGCCTTTTGCGACATCTTCGGCAACCAGAAAAACATTGCCATCATGCCCACCGAGCTGACCCGTGCGTTTGAACACGGCGTCCACTTCAATGCGTCCTCGCTGCGCGGCTTCCTCAACGTGGATGCCTCCGACCTGCTGCTGTTCCCCGACCCGGCAACGCTGTCCGTGCTGCCGTGGCGGCCCGCACAGGGACGCGTGGTGCGCTTCTACTGCGATATCCGGTATCCGGACGGTACCCCCTTCGAGGGCGACGGCCGCCGCCTGCTTCGTGAGGCGAGCCGCCGCGCCCGTCAGTCAGGTTTTTCCATCACGATGGGTACGGCAAGCGAATTTTACCTGTTTGAACTGGATGAAAACGGGCATCCCACCATCATACCGCACGACCACGGCGAATATTTCGACGTGGCCCCGCTGGATAAAGCGGAAAATGTGCGCCGCCAAATCTGCCTGACGCTCGAGGAAATGAATATCCAGCCGGAATCTTCGCATCATGAGCAAGGCCCCGGACAGCACGAAATTGACTTCCGCTATGCGGAAGCGCTTGAGGCAGCGGACAATTTTGTCACCTTCAAATGGGTGGTCAAATCCATGGCGGCGTCGAGCGGCCTGTACGCCTCGTTCCTGCCAAAGCCCTTGCCCAGCATCCCCGGCAGCGGCCTGCACCTGTCGATTTCCATCATGAAGGGCGGAGAAAATCTCTTTCATCCGGACTTTGACCAAAACCAAGCCGGCCGCAGCTTTGTCGCGGGCATTTTGCAGCACGCGGCGGAAATGACCATATTCGGCAACCCGCTGACCAATTCATTCCAGCGGCTGGGCGAGTTTGAAGCGCCCAAGTATATCACATGGTCACATCAGAACCGCTCGCCGCTGATTGCCATTCCGCTGGCAAACGGCAAACTGGCCAATCGCATGAAGGTGCGCTCGTTCGACGGCTGCATCAATCCCTATATCGTTTTTGCCCTGCTTATCCATGCTGGGCTGGACGGCATCGAACAGCAACTCCCCCTTGCTCCCGCGTGCAACGAAAACCTGTTCACCGCCTCGGACGCGGTACGCGCCCAGTATCAGGCGCTGCCCGGTTCGCTGTGTGAAGCCATCCGCTGCGCACAGGACAGCCCCTTTATCGCCCGTCACCTGCCGACAAAGACACGCGAAGCGTTTTTCGCCGCCAAACAGGTTGAACATGACCGCATCGCGCTGGCGGACGACCGCTTTTCCGCTGAGCGCGCGCTGTATTTCGAGCGCTACTGATTCCACTCCCATCCTTACCCGAAAGGAGGGAAACGCTGCTTGGAACGCATCATGATCGTTTCCGCCACGCAAAAATCCCATGCCATGCTGACACAATTTCTTACTTCCTGCGGTGTGCAGGCAAAAACCGTTGCGGTTTCTTCCGGTTCGGAGGCCCGTCGCGCACTGGTAGACGGAGACTTTGACCTGATTCTGGTCAATACGCCTCTGCCGGATGAATTCGGCCACGAACTGGCACAAACCGCTGTGTGCGACACGCTTGCCGGCGTTATCCTGCTGGCGAAAGCAGAGGTGGCCGACAGCGTTGCCGAAAAAGTAGAGGACGACGGCGTTTTTGTCGTACCCAAACCGCTCTCGCGCACACTGTTTTTGCAGGCGCTGCGCATGACGCGCGCCGCACGTTCCCGCCTGACCGGTCTGCGCAAGGAAAACCGCCGTTTGCAGCAGCGCATCGAGGATATCCGTCTGGTTGACCGCGCTAAATGTCTGCTGATTGAATGTTGCTCGATGAGTGAGCCTGAGGCGCATGCCTATATCGAACAGCAGGCCATGAATCAGCGGCGTACCAAACGACAAATTGCGGAGCATATTATTTCCGGCGGCATGCCGGAATGAGCCGCTTTTGTGCGATACCGCTCAAACCATCCGTCCCTCTGCGACAAATTTTTTCCCCTTTTTTTGAAATGGATAGAGAAATTCCCGACGGATTATGATATACTAAATGGTATATGAGCCATGGCTTGCTGATTGGCCTGCTTATATACCATTTTTTGTTTTATCAAGGAGGGAGCCCGCTTGAAGCTGTCCTTCACCAAGATGCACGGCTGCGGCAACAACTACATTTATTTCAACTGTTTTGACCAGACGGTACCCGATCCTGCGTCGCTCTCCGTCCGGCTGAGTGAGCCGCACTTCGGCATCGGCGGCGACGGCATCATCCTGATTTCCCCTTCGGACAAGGCAGACGCGCAGATGCGCATTTTCAACGCCGACGGGTCAGAGGGCAAAATGTGCGGCAACGGTATTCGCTGCGTCGGCAAATATCTGTACGACAACGGCATGACCGACGGACGCACCACCATTACGGTCGACACGCTTTCGGGCGTAAAAACACTTGAGCTGACCGTCAAAGACGGTAAAATGGTTTCCGCCCGCGTGGACATGGGCGCGGCCATCTTGAAGCCGGCCGACATCCCGGTTAACCTGGAGGGTGACACGGTCATCGGCGCACCGCTGGTCGTCGATGAAAAAGTGTATCATGTCACCTGCGTCTCCATGGGTAACCCGCACTGTGTGATTTTCCTCGATGAGGATATCGATGGGCTGGATCTTGAGCGGATTGGCCCCAAATTTGAACACCACACGCTGTTCCCGGAGCGCGTCAACACAGAGTTTGTCAATGTCCTGCCGGACGGCACACTCAAGATGCGCGTGTGGGAGCGCGGCTCGGGCGAGACCTGGGCCTGCGGCACGGGCGCCTGCGCAGTGGGTGTGGCCGCAGTGCTGACCGGACGCGCACAGAAAGGCGAGGATATCACCGTACATTTGCGTGGCGGTGACCTGACCGTGCGCTACACCGACCAGACCGTGTTCATGACAGGCGCGGCAACGACCGTATTTAAGGGGGAAATCGAGTTATGACAAAATATATCTTTGTGACCGGCGGCGTTGTCTCCGGTCTGGGCAAGGGCATCACGGCCGCGTCGCTCGGCCGTCTGCTTAAGAGCCGCGGCCTGAAGATTGCCGCGCAAAAGCTGGATCCGTATATCAATGTTGACCCCGGCACCATGAGCCCGTTCCAGCACGGCGAGGTATATGTTACGGATGACGGCGCGGAAACCGACCTCGACCTTGGCCACTATGAGCGCTTCATCGACGAGGACCTTAATAAGTTCTCCAACCTGACCACCGGCAAGGTATACTGGAACGTTCTGAACAAAGAGCGCGCGGGCGAGTATCTGGGCGAAACCGTGCAGGTAATCCCGCATATCACCAACGAAATTAAATCGTTTATTTACTCGGTTGGTAAAAAGACCTCGGCAGACGTGGTCATCACTGAGATCGGCGGCACGACCGGCGATATCGAGTCCCAGCCGTTCCTCGAAGCCATCCGCCAGGTGGCGACCGAGGTTGGTCGCCGCAATTGCCTGTTCATTCACGTCACGCTTGTGCCGTTTATCTCCGGCTCGAACGAACCGAAAAGCAAGCCCACCCAGCACTCGGTCAAGGAACTGCGTGGCCTGGGTATTTCCCCGGACATCATCGTCGCGCGCGTCGATCAGCCGCTGGACGACGACATCAAGCGCAAAATTTCTCTATTCTGCACCGTGCAGGAGGACTGTGTTATCGAAAACCGCACGTTGCCCGTGCTATATCAGGCGCCCATGATGCTTGAGGAGAGCCACCTGTCCGATATCGTCTGCCGTGAACTTGCCATCGGCGCGCCCAAGGGCGACATGAGCGAATGGGTTGAAATGCTCGAGCGCATCGCCTCCCGTAAGGATCATGTGAAGATTGCGTTAGTCGGCAAATATGTCAAGCTGCATGACGCATACCTCTCGGTTGCGGAGGCGCTGCAGCACGGCGGCTATGAGACCGGTTGCTTTGTTGACATCGACTGGGTCGATTCCGAAGAGATCAACGATTCGACCGCGGACAAGCTGCTCGGCGAGGTCGACGGCATCATCCTGCCCGGCGGCTTCGGTCCGCGCGGCATTGAGGGCATGATCTGCGCGGCGAACTATGCACGCACGCAGGGTATCCCCTACTTCGGCATCTGCCTCGGCATGCAGATTGCGGTCATGAGCTACGCGCGCAATGTGCTCGGCTTTGAGGACGCAAACTCGTCCGAGTTCGATCAGGATTCCACCCATCCGGTCATCGACCTGATGGAAAGCCAGCAGGGCGTTTCCAAAAAAGGGGGCACGATGCGTTTGGGCGCATATCCGTGCAAAATCCGTCCGGATACCATCATGGCTTCGGCCTACGGTGCGGAGATGATCTCCGAGCGCCACCGTCATCGCTATGAGTTCAACAACAGCTTCCGTGAGCAGATCGAAAGCCACGGCATGCAGATCACCGGCACCTCCCCCACGGGCGAGCTGGTGGAAACCGTCGAAATCCCGAACCATCCGTTCTACATCGGCGTGCAGTTCCACCCTGAGTTTAAATCCCGTCCCAATCGCGCGCATCCGCTGTTTAAGGCGTTTGTCGCAGCATCGCTGAAAAGGAGCAAAGAACATGCAGATCAATAAGCACTATGACGATCTGGAGCAGAGCTATCTGTTTTCCACGATTGCACGTAAGGTAAACGAATATTCCGCCGCGCACCCGGAAGCGGATATCATCCGTCTGGGCATTGGCGACGTCACCCGTCCGCTCGTGCCTGCTGTTATCGAAGCACTGCACGCGGCGGTCGAGGATCAGGCCAAGCAGGAAACCTTCCACGGCTACGGCGATGAGCAGGGCTACGGCTTTCTGCACGAAGCCCTCGTAGGCTACTACAAGACCCACAGCGTTGCGCTCGACACCAACGAAATCTTCATTTCGGACGGCGCCAAGAGCGACCTCGGCAACATCCTTGATATCTTCGGCACGGACAATACCGTCCTGATTCCTGATCCGGTTTATCCGGTATACGTGGACACCAACGTTATGGCGGGCCGTAAGGTTGTATTCATGAATGCAACTGAGGAAAACGGTTTCCTGCCGCTGCCGGACGCTTCTGTTCCGGCGGATATTATCTATCTCTGCTCCCCCAATAACCCGACCGGCGCAGCATACGACCGCACGGGCCTCAAGGCTTGGGTGGATTACGCCAACGCACAGAAAGCGGTCATCCTGTATGACGCGGCGTATGAATGCTTCATTGAGGACGAGAATCTGCCCCGCTCCATTTATGAAATCGAGGGTGCAAAGACCTGCGCCATCGAGTTCTGCTCGTTCTCCAAGATGGCCGGTTTCACCGGCACACGCTGCGGCTGGACGGTTGTCCCGCAGGCACTGATGGACGGCAAGCTGAATAAGATGTGGCTGCGCCGCCAGACCACCAAGTTCAACGGCGTTCCCTACATCGTACAGAAGGGTGCGGCAGCTTGCTTCACCGCGGAAGGCATGAAGCAGATCAAGGAAACCCTCGGCTACTACAAGCAGAATGCCAAGGTGCTCTCTGAGACGCTTGATTCGCTCGGTATCTGGTACACCGGTGGTAAGTCCAGCCCGTATCTGTGGCTCAAGTGTCCGAACGGTATGGGTTCGTGGGAGTTCTTCGACTATCTGCTCGAAAACGCCAACGTGGTTGGTACACCGGGCGCAGGCTTCGGTAAAAACGGTGACGGCTTCTTCCGTCTGACCGCCTTCGGCGACCAGAAGCGCACACTCGAAGCGGCGGAGCGCTTGAAAAAGCTACTTTCCAAGTAAAATCAAAGGGCTGTCCGTCGGACAGCCCTTTCGTCATGCAGGAGGAATCCACATGGGAGTTCTATTTACCAAACATTGCGTACTGTGCGGTGAAATGCTGCCCGCCGCCGGGACAGGCAAAGCCATACTGTGTCCTCTCTGCGCGGCTGAGGTGCGGCAGCGCTACCGCTGCACGGAAGCAATCCATATTACGGGCGCAACGGACACTGTGGCCGCGCTGTACTACACCGGCAAAGTCAAGCAGGCAATGCAGCGGTTCAAATTCCAGCACAAGCAGCACTATGCCGACTGGTTCGCTGCACAGATGCTGCCTCTGCTGACCGAGCGGCTGGACACATGGCAGCCCGACCTTGTCACCTTCATGCCGATTGGCTGGCTGCGGAGACGCGAGCGCGGCTACAATCAGGCGGAACTGCTGGCAAAAGCTGTAGCGGAGCCGCTTGGCCTCCCCTGTCGAGCGACGCTGCGCAAGCGCGCGTTCACACCTAAGCAATCCGCGCAAAAGGATGCGGCTGCACGACAGCAAAATGCCGAACGGGCACTGCTGCCGCGGGAAGGCGCCGAGACGCGCGGCAAATCCGTTGTGCTGGTAGACGACATTATCACCACAGGCGCAACGGCAGCGGCAGCGGTCAAGCTGCTGCGCGAAATGGGAGCCGAAAAGATTTTTGTGCTGGCTGCGGCGTATACACCCGGAAAATAGAAAAGCCTGCTAAAAGTTAAAGGTTATTTCTGTTTCTCCACCATCTTTTGCATCCTGTACGCGCTGATGCACACGGCCATAATTATCGGTATATTCCATCATCAGCTGCAATTGCTCCGGCGGGATGTCCACCGTCCAGTCGACCGCACATTCCGCATGGTAACGCTCCAAATCCGCATCCCACTCAGGTGCCGAAAACGCCGCGTTTTGCAGCTCGGTATCCCCTTGCCGCAATACCATTCGCGCACTGACCGGATGACACCGCATTGGCATGCCATCCAGCCTATACCAAATCTGATCGAAAAACGCCGAAACTGTGCCGGACACGGTGGTGACACCGTTTTGCACCTGCACTACATTATCATCCGGGCTGCTTCCATTATCTCCGGCATGCCATGTGTATCCGCAAGAGATATCAAACTCTTTTTCCAGCCCACTGACCGTTTCCAGCAATAGATTGCGCACCGTACCGCTCTCCCGGTCGGTTAGCGTCAGATAAATCGTAAAGGCATCCCGCAGCGGAATCTCCGTACTGCCCACATAGGAATTGTCCTGTTCCAGAATCGCAGCGCACGTCCAGCTTTCGCCCGCGCTCTGGATAGTGAATTTGGGTGTCTCGGTATTTTGGTTCAGTTCCTTAGGCCGTGCAGACAAGGACAGCTTGAGCGTGGTCGTCACCGTCTTGTTCGGGTTATACTGCAAGTCATAAGCGATGTCATAATCCGACAAGGCATCTTGTTCAGTTTGCCCCTCTGCCGGAGCATATTCCGTATCCGTCTGCTGCATCTGTGCAGCCATGGATTCTACGCGCAGCCGTAGATTTTCTACCTGTGTTTGCAACATTTGCACATACCCAATCGAAAGCAGGTTGCCGATGACGCTGACAAACAACAATAGCGCCACTACAATGATAAACCACTTCGTCTTTTGTGTTAATACCGGTGAGTATGTGACCTTAAAGCCGTCCGGTGCAATTGTTATCCCTTCCAACGGCTTCTGCTCTTTATCCGGCAGCGGCTCGTCCGGTCGAAGCAGTGTATCCACCGGCACACCGAACAAACGACTCAGTTCCACCAGATTATCCATGGTCGGCACGGCCTGATCGGCCTCCCACTTGCTTACCGCCTGCCGGGACAGACCGAGTTTTTCGCCCAGCGCTTCCTGACTCAAGCCCTTCTCACGCCGGAGCGCTGCAATTTTCTCCCCTGTTGTCATATTGGGGCACCTCCTTACTGTGCTTCCAGTGTGCCTGAAATATCGAAAAAACACCACCAACCCGGCGTTTCTTTTTGTCAACCGGCGGTTGCCTCCGCTTTTTTGACGGGAAAAAGCCCCGAAAGACGTCTCCTTCGGGGCTTTGCTGGCAGTAAGTAACGCGGGTTTATTCGACTCCCTCGCCCTCACCATCATGACGATTATTAAATGCGTATTCCGGGCACTTGGCCTTTGCCTCTTCCTCGGTCTCATACGGACAAGTACGAACACGACCCTCTGTCTCGGAAAATGCAACACACATTTTATCATTTCCGGTGGCAAACCGGCGCCGGAACAAGCACCAGAGTTTCTTCATGACATAACATCCTTTCCCGCCAATTGACAATAATATCACAATAATATTATAACGAACCCGACTTCGCTTGTCAATCAGGTTCGTTATTTTTTTATCAAATTCTCAGTACCGCCTTACTCGCCGAAGAATTCCTCGTGGATGGCCTTAACTGCCTTTTCGCTGTCCGCCTCGTTAATCAAAACAGAAATCTTAATTTCCGAGGTGGAGATCATGCGAATATTAATGCCGGCCATAGCCAATGCCTCAAACATCTTAGATGCAACGCCTGCAGAGGATGCCATACCCGCACCAACAATGGATACCTTGGCAACCTTGGTGTTGATTGACACATCCTCATATCCAATCATCTCGGCGTTTTCTTCCAAAATTTTGCCGACGCGCTCCGCGTCATCCTCACGAATGGTAAAGGAAATGGACTTTTTATTGTCACGGCCGACCGACTGGAGGATGATGTCGATATTGACATTGTGCTTGGCCATGAGCGAAAACACCTTGAACGCTGTGCCCGGCGTATCCGCTACATTGATAATGGCCACACGCGCACAATTATTATCACGGGCCACGCCCGATACATTCATTTTTTCCATGTGAGAACCCTCCTTGACTTTCGTACCCGGGTTGCGGGTAAAGCTCGAAACGACCTCCAGGTCGACGTTATACTTTTTCGCCATCTCCACCGAGCGGTTATGCAGAACCTGTGCGCCAAGCGACGCCAGTTCCAGCATTTCATCATACGTAATCGCATCCAACTTGCGCGCATTGGAAACGATACGCGGATCTGCGGTATATACGCCGTCAACATCGGTGTAAATCTGGCACAGGTCGGCGCCCAGCGTCGCCGCAATCGCCACAGCGGTCGTATCCGAGCCGCCGCGGCCGAGCGTGGTTACATCTCCGAGCTTATTGATACCTTGGAAGCCCGCTACGATGCAGATTTTTCCGTTATCGAGTTCTGCCTGCAAGCGGTCACCCACGATGCGCTTGATACGCGCATCCGAATAATTGCTGTTGGTTTCCAGCCCAATCTGCCAGCCGGTCAGCGAAACAACCGAAAAGCCGAGCTTCTGAATCGCCATTGCCAGCAGCGACATCGAAATCATCTCACCGGTGTTAAGCAACACATCCATCTCACGTTTGGACGGATGTTCGTTCAGCTCCGCCGCCTTTGCAATCAAGTCATCGGTGGTATCTCCCTGCGCGGAGACCACAACAACCACCTTGTTGCCGGCCTGCGCAGTCTTGGTGACAATATCCGCAACATTTCTCAGCCGTTCGGTGTTCGCCACCGAAGTGCCGCCGAACTTTTGCACAATAAGACTCATACTGATTCCGTTTCCTCCTTATATAGCCTGCCGCAAACGCGGCCTCGCTCACATGCGTTTCACGGTCGCACCCACCTCGTCGCAGCGCAACTGCACAGCCTTCCAATGCGGATATTTTTCCGCACAAACCGCCTGCGCGCGCGACAGATAGTCGCGGTCCCCCTTATAAACCATCGCAACGATGGACGGGCCGGCGCCCGAAATGAATGCCCCCAGCGCCCCCAGCTGTTTCGCTTCGCGGACAATGTCCTCTCCGTTTTCAATCAAGCTGAAGCGGTATGGCTGATGCAGACAGTCCCCCGTTGCCACATCCAGATTTTCCAGCTTGCCGGTTGTCAGACTACCGGCGAGCAGTGCCGCGCGCGCCAAATTATACACCGCATCATGGTGCGCGATGGTCTTGGGCAGCGCCGCGCGCGCCTTCTCGGTCGAGAGCTTGAAATCTGGAATGAACACGATAAAGTCAATCGCGCCGTGCACCGGCACGCGCACATGATGTACATGACCATTCTCCAGCAGCGCCACACAGAAGCCGCCCAGAATGGCGGGCGTGGAGTTATCCGGATGGCCTTCAATCGTCGCTGCAAGGTCGATAACAGCCTGCCGGTCGAGCGGTTCACCGAGCAGCGCATTGGCACCCATAATGCCCGCAACCGTGCAGGCCGAGGACGAACCCAGGCCACGCGTCTGCGGGATCGCGCAGTCCTCAATAATTTTCAGGCCGGAAAGCGGCTTACCACATTCATCATATACCCGTTTTGCACACTGATAAATCAGATTGCGCGCATCCTTCGGCACAAACTGACCGTTTTTATCCGAAATATCAATACGCTCGCTTTCTTCCATGTCGATCACGTTATACAGTTCAAGCGCAATGCCGATGCTGTCATAGCCCGAACCCATATTGGCGCTCGTAGCCGGAACAGTAACACGAACCATTTTCCTGTTATCCTCCTCTTACAGCATACGCATGGTAGCACACACTTCGCCACAAGCGTTCAGCTTTTCCATCTTTTCCTGCATCTCGGCCGTGGACATCTTGCGCGTCTTGACCACCGTCACACCGTTAACCGGCTCGGTCAGACTTTCCACCGGCAGCAACGCCTCCAAATCACGCGATACACCCTTGAAACGAACATACCATGCGCTTTGCAACGTGTCAAGCGGACGGAGCAGGTTTTTCGACCCATCGCCCCAGAAAATACGGCGGCGGTGGTCCGCATGCTCAATGCAGTCAAGCATATCCGCCACAACAGCCGAAGCGGTGGCAAGCTTACCCGCGCCCTTGCCATAGAACATCACGTCGCCCGTTGCATTACCATTGACCATAATGGCGTTGAATACATCCTCCACCGCGGCCAACGGACTTTCTTTGTGGATCAGATGCGGCGCAACATACGCATAGGCCGTGCCATCCTCGCACCGTACCGTGCGGCCGAGCAGTTTAATCACACAGCCGAGCTTGTCGGCGTTGGCAACGTCCTCCAGCGTAATCTTGGTGATGCCCTCACAGGATACCTGGTCGGGGTTAAACTTGTCACCAAATGCCAAATCCGCCAGAATACAAATTTTACGGCAAGCGTCATGACCCTCGATATCCGCCGTCGGGTCCTTTTCCGCGTAGCCATTGAGCTGGGCCTGCTTGAGTGCGTCCTCAAAGGTGACACCGTTATGAATCATCTGCGTCAAAATGTAGTTGGTCGTACCATTGAGAATACCGCAAATCTCATTGAATTCATTGGCGGCAAGGCATTGCAGCATCGGCCGGATAATCGGGATACCACCGCCGACCGAAGCCTCAAACATGTAATTTACGCCTTTTTCCTCTGCAATCTTCAGCAGCTCTTCACCGCGCGTGGCAACCAGTTCCTTATTAGAGGTGCATACGCTCTTGCCGGCGAGCAGGCAGCGGCGCGTAAACTCATAGGCGGCGCCTACACCGCCCATGACCTCGGCTACGACCGTAACCTCAGGGTCATTTTCAATAACCGAAAAATCGGTCACAAATTTGTGTCCATACGGCAGCGCGGAAAAATCGCGCAAATCCAGTACATATTTTACCTCAACCGGCTGACCAACCACACGCGCGATTTTTTCGGCGTTCATCTCAAACACCTCATATACGCCGGAGCCAACCGTACCGTGTCCCATGATTGCTGCTTTTATCATAACCCAGTTTCCTCTCCTTCGGTTCTATTTCTATTCGGATGCCAGAATTTCCACCTTGCTTACACCCTCCATCTGTTCCGCACGACGGAGCAGTTCCTCAACCGAGTACTTCATCTCTCCGGTACGGGCGGCAATAGTCACGGATGCCTGCCCGCGCATCGGTATCGACTGATTGACCGTCAGCAAATTTGCGCCCGAGCGGGCCATCAGCCCCAGAATACTCGATAACACGCCCGGCTGGTCGTGCAGCATAAAGTGGAAGGTCACGATCCGGTCGGTTGTCGCCTCGAAAAACGGGCGCACACCATCCTTATATTTGTAATACGCACTGCGCGACAGTCCGGCGATTTTCGCCGCCTCGCTTGCCGTCGCTGCCCTGCCCGAGGCAATCGCCTCGTTCGCTTCGATCACACGCTGGAACACTTCCGGCAGCAGTGTACGTTCGACCAGATAGTATTTTGGTTTTACCATGCGCTGTTTGTCCTCCCTAAAAAGACATGTGTCTTTCTCACGCTTTCCTATCATACCATAAGCAGGCGATAAGTGCAAGGGAATAACTGATAAATTTCCCGAATTTCCGCACGCGCTTTTGTCGGATATGACAAAGTACTTGTCCTTTTCTGGTGAAATCGCGTATGGCTTTATCCCCACTGTTGTGATATACTATATAGACTTGTGAAAAGAAACCGGAGATTGAAAAAATGTATGAAAAAAGTGTGAATGGTACCTTTACCTCCAAAATCGGCTTTGTGCTGGCGGCGGTCGGCTCCGCGGTTGGCATGGGAAACATCTGGATGTTTCCTTATCGCACCGGCCAATATGGTGGCGCGGCCTTCCTTATCCCCTATCTGCTGTTTATCGCCCTGTTCGGCTATGTCGGCCTATCCGGTGAATTCGCCTTTGGTCGATTGACCGGCACCGGCCCGATCGGCTCCTATGAATATGCAATGAAAACGCGCGGTAAAAAGAGCGGCGCAATTCTGGGTGCTATCCCGCTGTTCGGCTCGCTGGGCATTGCCATCGGCTATTCGATTATTGTAGGCTGGGTTTTGCGATGTGCGTTTGGTGCACTGACCGGCACGCTCATGTCTACCGAACCGGAAACTTACTTTGCGCAGATGAGTGCCACGCACCTATCCAGTGTGCCGTGGCATACAATCGTTGTGGTAATAACGGTCGCCATCCTGATTTTCGGCGTTTCAGGCGGTATTGAAAAGATAAACAAGGTGATGATGCCAACATTCTTCATTTTGTTCCTGATTATTGCGGTGCGTGTGCTCTTTTTGCCGGGTGCACTGGAGGGCTACAAGTACCTGCTCGTTCCCCAGTGGGAATATCTGCTCAATCCCCGCACATGGATCATGGCGATGGGGCAGGCCTTCTTCTCGCTTTCCGTGACTGGATCGGGTATGATCATCTACGGCTCTTACCTCTCCAAAAAGGAGGACATTGTCCACTCCTCGTGTATGACCGCCGTGCTGGACACCTGCGCGGCTATGCTGGCGGGCTGTGCGGTCATCCCATCGGTATTCGCCTTTGGACTGGACCCTGCTTCCGGTCCCAAACTGCTCTTTATCACGCTGCCGCGTGTGTTCCAGCAGATGCCGCTCGGTCGGCTATTTGCATTCCTGTTTTTCATTTCCGTGCTATTTGCCGGTATCACTTCGCTGGCCAACATGTTGGAAGCAGTATCTGAGGCTGCGCAGACGCGCCTGAAGCTAAACCGTAAGATCGCCGTTGCAGTAGCAGGCGCGGCAACACTCGCGGTCGGCCTGCTGATTGAGCAGGAAGCCCTGATGGGCCGCTGGATGGATATCATCACAATTTATATCGTGCCAATCGGCGCAATCCTTGGCGCTGTGATGATCTACTGGGTGCTCGGCGTCAAAACCATAAAGAAAGAGCTGATGGAGGGCCGGGACAAGCCCCTCAGTCCTGCGTATGATTTTCTTGCCAAATATGTCTATGTTTTTCTTGCCGCACTGGTTGTAATATGCAGCTTCGTGATCCCCGGCGGTATTGGCTGAAACATCCAAAAAGGGAGCGGTTTTCCGCTCCCTTTTCTTGCGCGGGGCAAACAAAATCCCACGGGAAACCGTGGGATTTTTTATTGCAGAAATCAGTCCTGATCGTCCGAATGAATGGGATCGGCTTTTTCCTCCTCGTCCGACTCGTCTGCGTCAGCGGCTTTGGCAGCGCTTTCCGGTGCCTTGCCAACCTTGGCATCGAGTTCTTCCTTCAACTCGGTCATCAGATCCTCACCAACCACCTTATCCGGTACAACTTCGCCGTTGAACACCTTGACAAAAGTCTCACCGTCCATGGTTTCGTTCCGGATCAGATACTCCGCCACGCGAGTCATTTGCTCCAAATGCTCGTTCAGCAGCTTTTTGCAGGCGCGGTACGCCTCTTCGATAATGCGATGAACCTCATCGTCAATCTCCGCCGCCTTGACCTCGGAATAGCCCTTGCCCGCTGCAAAATCGCGGCCAAGGAAAATCTCCCCGCTGTCAGAGCCGTAGTCGATGGGGCCGATTTTCTCGCTCATACCATAGCTCGTAACCATCGCGCGGGCCATCTGTGTGGCCTGCTTGATGTCGCCGTATGCACCGGTCGAAATATCCTCCATTGTCAGCTGCTCAGCTACACGACCGCCGAGGCAGACAATGATATACTCCTCCATATACTTACGGGTGCGATAAGCCTGATCCTCTTCCGGCAACGGCATGGTAAAGCCGCCTGCACCTGAAGAACGCGGGATAATCGTGACATGATGCACGGGGTCCTGCGTCGGCAGCACGTGGAAGCAAATTGCGTGACCTGCTTCATGGTACGCCGTCAGGCGCTTATCCTTATCGGTGATGATGTGGCTCTTCTTTTCCACACCCATAACCACCTTGAGCAAGGATTCCTCAATCTCCTCCTGAGAAATCAGCTTTTTGTTACGGCGCGCCGCCAGCAACGCCGCCTCGTTGAGCAGGTTTTCCAAATCCGCGCCGGTAAAGCCCGCAGTGGTCTTTGCGATATCCGCGAACTTGACATCCGGATCAAACTGCTTGTTGCGTGCATGCACCTTGAGGATAGCCTCGCGTCCCTTGACATCCGGCGCGCCAACATAAACCTGACGATCAAAGCGCCCCGGGCGCAGCAGCGCGTTATCCAGAATATCCTTACGGTTGGTGGCCGCGATGACGATAACGCCTTCATTTGCACCGAAACCGTCCATCTCAACCAACAACTGGTTGAGTGTCTGCTCACGTTCGTCATGTCCACCGCCGAGGCCCGCGCCGCGCTGACGGCCGACCGCGTCAATCTCGTCAATGAACACGATTGCCGGCGCGTTTTTCTTAGCCTGCTCGAACAGGTCACGCACACGCGACGCACCGACGCCGACATACAGCTCGACAAAGTCCGAACCGGAGATGGACAGGAACGGCACGCCTGCTTCACCCGCAACCGCACGCGCAATCAGGGTTTTACCGGTACCCGGAGGGCCAACCAGCAGCACGCCTTTGGGGATGCGTGCGCCGATCTGCACGAATTTCTGCGGATTTTTCAAGAATTCCACGATTTCCTGCAGTTCCGCCTTTTCTTCGTCCGCGCCGGCTACATCGTTAAACGTCACCTTGCGCTTATCATCCTGCGCCAGACGCGCACGCGCCTTGCCGAACTGCATCGGACCTGCGCCGCCGCCGGACTGTTTGTTCATCATGAAATACCAGAATGCGCCGAGCAGCACAAGCAGGATGATATACGGCAAAAACTGAGCCCACCACGGAATCGTCGTGGTCACATAATCTACCTCTTTGAGCGTACCATTCTCCATCTGCTGCGTGATGGTCGCGCCAAGCTGCGCCCACCAGATATCGCGTGAACCGCCCAGATCGTAGCTAACAACGCGGTTTTCGTCACGCAGGTGCATCGTGAGAACCGTGTCGTCTACCTTGTATTCATCTACATCGCCTTCGCTGAAATAGTTGAAGACATCCATATAGGTAATCGGCTCGGTCTGCTGCGTCTGACTGATGACATAACTAACGCCTGCCAGAAGGAACACCAGAATGATAAGATAAAGGCCAAAGCCCTTCATTTTTCCTTTCAAGTTGGTTTGACACCTCTTCCTTGTTTGTATTTACTCGCCGCCGTAAACACTCGGCTTCAGAATACCGATATACGGCAGATTGCGGTATTTTTCAGCATAATCCAGTCCGTAGCCGACCACGAATTCATCGGGAATCTCAAAACCCAGATAATCGATCGGCACATCCACTCTGTGTCGTGCGGGCTTGGACAAGAGCGTGCACAGCCGAATGGAGCGCGCGCCGCGCGCGGTCAGCACCTGCATCAGATAACTGAGCGTCACGCCGGAATCCAGAATATCCTCCACAATCAGCAGATCATGTCCGTCGATCGGCTGCTCGATATCCTTGATGATCTGTACCTCACCCGAGGTCTTGGTTCCCTTGCCATAGCTCGACACGACCATAAAATCCACGTTGCAGGGCGTGTCAATCTTGCGCGTCAGATCAGCCATGAACACATAGGACCCTTTGAGTACGCTGACAATCAGCGGGTTCTTGTCCCGATAGTCCTCGGTGATACGAGCACCCAGCTCCGCGACCTTTGCCGCCAATTGCTGCTCGGTAAAATAGATTTCTTTGATATCGTCCCGCATATCATATGCCATTTTTCAATACCCCTCTATTTTGATTTGTATACGCGCGCCCCCCTGTGGGGAACGCGAACAATCCATACCTATATCCTGCACGGCAATCACTCCGGTTTTATCCGCTATGACCGCCAGCCCATCCCGCTTGCAGCGTGGGATCTTGCGGTCGATGAGCAGTTTTTTGAGCGTCCGACTGCCGCCTTTTTCTGTCAGACGGATACGGTCACCCGCCCTGCGTGTACGAACGCACAATGATACGAAATCTATTGTACCACAATCCACGCAAAAAGTATTGAATGATTTGTAAAAAACTTCGTTATTTTCTAAGACATGCACCGAAACCCGCACGCTTCCCTCCCACATCAGCTGATCAGACGGAACAGACAGCGGCACCGCCGGCCGCGTCGGTTGATTTTCCTCCCGCATCAGCCGCAGCACACCATATTCGCGCCGCGCGGTGAACCCGTGCGGCAAAGCGCAGCAAGCGGATGGATTTTCGCTTTCCAGCAGTCGCTCCAACGCGAGAACATGCTGCACGGTTACATCCCGCAGCGGCATACCGCTCTGCGCCAGCAAGCGCCGCAGCGCACGCGCGCGCACCGCGGGATGCGCTTGCCGCATCGGAGCAATCTCCCATGCTCTGTCGGGATGCGCGGCCTGCGCCAGACATTCCTGCGCCAAACCGCCTAAGCAGTCCTCATCCTGCCGCAGCAGGTCACCCAACCGCGCCGCAGCCTGCGCCGCCGACGGCTGAATCGCCCGCAGCACAGGCACAACTGTGTGCCGGATGCGATTGCGGGTGTAGGTTTCATCCGCGTTTGTACTATCGGTGACATAATCCTGCCCGAGCAACGCAAGGTACGCTTCCACCTGCGCGCGCTCCACCCGCAGCAGCGGACGGATGATCTGTCCACGCACAGGCGGGATGCCAGCCAATCCCTTTGGGCCGGTACCGCGCACCAGATGAAACAACACGGTTTCCAGATTATCGTCCGCGGTGTGTGCGGTGGCAATCTTTGCGCCCTGCGCAGCTTCTTGTAGCCGCGCATAGCGAATGCGGCGGGCGGTTTCCTCCACGCCGCTGCCCTGCTCACGCGCCGCCGCGGCAATGTCTATCCGTTCAACCGTCAGCGCGATTTCCAGCCGCGCGCACAACGCTCGGCAGAACGTCTCGTCCCTCTCGGACTCCGCGCCACGCAAGCAATGATTAAGATGGAATGCCCGCACCGGATAACCAAGTTCGCACAGCACGCGCAGCAGCGCCACCGAATCCGCGCCGCCCGACAACGCGACCAGCACCGACTCGTCCGACCGCAGCATATCATATGCGGCAATGGTCTGCTTTACCGTTTTCAGCATAAGTTTAGTCTCCATGGATACGATCCGGGTTGGAGAAGGTGGTGTACTGACCGACCCACTGCAATTCAATTGTACCCGTTGCGCCGTGGCGGTTTTTGGCGATGATGATTTCCGCAATGTTCTTGTTCTCACTCTCATCATCATAATAGTCATCACGGTAAATAAACATGACGATATCCGCGTCCTGTTCAATGGCGCCGGATTCACGCAAATCCGACAGCATCGGCCGCTTATCCGAGCGCTGCTCGGACGCACGCGACAGCTGCGACAGACATACAACCGGCACATTAAGTTCCTTCGCCATAATCTTGAGCGAGCGCGAAATCTCCGCCACCTCTTGCACACGGTTATCCATATGCCGCCCGCCGACGTGCATCAGCTGCAAATAGTCGATAACAATTAGGCCGAGTTCCTCGCCCAAGCGCCTGCATTTCGCTTTTATCTCCGCAACCGTGATCGCCGGATTGTCGTCTACATAAATGTTCAGACCGGCCAGCACGCCCGACGCGCGGGCAATCTTTACCCAATCCTCCTCATCGAGGTTGCCGGTTTTGAGTTTCTGTGACTCGATAAGCGCTTCGCTCGACAAAAAGCGGCTGGCGAGCTGTTCCTTGCCCATCTCGAGCTGGAACACACACACACCCGTCCCCTTTTTGTAACCGCGCGGCTTATCCTTCACACTCGCCTTGGCAGCATTGAGTGCGACATTGAGTGCAAACGCTGTTTTGCCCATACCGGGGCGCGCCGCAATCAAAATCAGATCAGATTTGTTCAGGCCGGTCAGCGCGGTATCGAGCGCATGGAATCCGGTCGACATACCCGGAATGTCACTGTCCGACTTGGCGCGCTCATCCAGTTCGGTATACAGGTCGGCAATGACCTCGCTGAGCTTGGACAAGCCCTTAATTTCACGTCCCTGCCGGATGCCGTAAATCCGCTGCTCGGCCAGCTCCGCGATACTGGACGCCTCGCCGCGTGCCTCAAGCGCGTTTTGCTGGATCTCGCTGCCTGCGTCTGCGAGCTGACGCAGCAGGCTTTTATCGCGCACGATACGCACATATTCGTTTACATTGCGCGCGCCGGGCGTAACCTCCATCAGCTGAAATAGGTACGCACGACCGCCCGCTTCATCATAATAGCCCATACGCGTAAGCATATCGAGCACCGTGACTGGGTCAATACGCTGCGCGCCGTTAAACATGGAATAAATCGTCTCAAAGATGCGCTTGTTCTCGTCGGCATAGAAGTCGTCCGCACGCACCTGCTCAATGGCCTCGGGGATGCAGTTCGGGTCGACCAGCATCGCACCTAAAAGCGACTGCTCCGCCGTCAGATCCTGCGGCACCTGCCGCATCAAAAGCTCATCCAAAACCGCACCGCCTTTCTGCAAATGGATTTGCTCAGCCGCCTGGGGCGGCGTCATTCGGGTATCGAAGGTCGGTTTGTTCGGAACCGACCTTCGTATATGGGGGCTTATGAAGCCCCCATAGGTGTATTACGCTTCTACTACCTGCACCAGAATCTCTCCCGCGATATCCTGATACAGCTTTGCCTTAACACGATGCACGCCGAAAGTCTTAATCGGCTCCTCCAGCACGATCTTCTGCTTGGGCACGTTCAGCCCGTACTGCTTATTCAGCTCCTCGGCAATTTCTTTGGAAGTCACCGCGCCGAACAGACGGCCGCCTGCACCGCCCTTGGCGGGCACCTTGACCGGGCTGACCTTGAGTTTTTCCGCCGCTTCACGCGCGGCCTGCTGTTCGAGCGCAACCTTGCGCGCATGTGCCTCATCCTGCGCCTTCTTGACGTTCAGGTTATCCGCGGTTGCCGGCTCAGCCAGTCCGCGCGGCATGAGGAAATTACGGCCGTAGCCCTCGCTGACCTCGATAAGGTCGCCCTTCTTGCCCTTACCTTTAACATCGGCTTTTAGAATCACTTTCATAATTTATTAACTCCTTTTCTGAATTTCTATATCTGATAGAAGCCGGACGGCTTATTGCTCCGCCGGTTTATCGGTTTGCTGATCGGCAAAATAGCCGCTTATTGCCTCGGTTATCATACGATCCGCTTCTTCGGGCGTGGTGTTGCGCAATTGCGCACCCGCTGCCGAATGGTTGCCACCGCCGCCCAGCCGCTCCATAAGCAGCTGCACATTGACTTGACCCGAAGCGCGCGCCGAAACCGCCATATCATTGCCGCTGCGGAACGCTACCACGCTTGCGCGCGTACCAATAATGCTCAGCAGCTCGTCTGCCGCCTGCGCCGCGGCTATGCGGTCCACTTCCTCTTCAGTAATGGCGAAAATAACCCCCTGCCCGCAGTCGCGCGCGGACGAAATCAGTTTCTGCCGCTCCATATACTGCGTAAAGCTGGACTGGAACAGATGCTTCACATCGCTCGCCTCCGCGCCCGCGCGACGCAGGTAGGCCGCCGCTTCAAAGGTACGCACACCAGTGCGCATCGAGAAGCCCTTGGTATCCAGATAGATGCCCGCAAGCATTGCTTCGGCCTCACCCGTTAAAATGCCGCTGGTCGGCACCAGATATTGCAGCAGCTCACTGACCAGTTCGGATGCGGACGACGCATACGGCTCGTGCAGCGAAACGACCGCGTTTTCAATATAATCGGCCGCGCGGCGGTGATGGTCAATAACCGCCACCTTATTAATGGATTGCAGCAGCGCTTCGTTTTCGACATACCCCGGACGATTGACGTCCACCACAATCAAAAGCGTATTGAAATCACACAGAATCATCGCATCCTCTGCGCTGATAAACACGTCCTTATACTCCGGCAGCGACTCCAGCCGCTCGATCAGGTCGCCTGCCATGGTGTGTTCCCGGTCGACCACGATGTGCACCGGCTTGCCTTTCACACGGGCGGCGCACACCATACCGGCTGCGGCGCCGATGGCGTCCATATCGCTGTTGCGATGGCCCATAATCAGCACCTGTGAGGAATCGCGGATGAGCTGAGAAAGCGCGTTTGCCACCACACGGCTTTTGACCTTGGTGCGCTTTTCGACCTCCTCGGTTAGGCCGCCGAAAAACTCAAAGGTATAGCGGTTTTTGATGACCGCCTGATCGCCGCCGCGCGACAGCGCCATATCGATTGCAAGACCGGCGTATTGATAGCACTCCGCCAGCGTTTCGCCATCCTTGCCGATGCCGATGGACAGCGTCGCAATGACCCCTTCATGATTCTGAATATCGCGCACATCCTGCAGCACCGCAAACTTACGCGCGCTGAGCTTGTCAAGCTCGGCATTTTCGATGATAAAGATATATTTATCTCGGTCATATTTGCGCAGCACCGCATTACAGTCCTTGATCCACGAAAACAACCGCTTGTCGATATCCGCAAGAATGGTGGATTTCTCGGAATCAGTTGCATTCTTGGTCAGCTCTTCATAGTTATCGATTGCAATGACCGCAATCGCCGGACGGCGGGTTTCCGCCGCGTCGCGCAGCTGCACATATTCCGTGCAGTCCAGAAAATGCAGCATCATCATCTGTCCCGCATCGCTTTGCACTAGACTGCCAAACACATGATACGCATTCCGGCCCATCCGCAGCTCACCCGGAAACTCGTTTTTCCCTTCGATCAGCCAACGGGTTTCAAAGGTCGGCGCAAGTTCGGTCAACCGCATGTGCCGTACACCGGCAAACTGTCCGCTGATATCCGCAAACGCTCTGTTTGTCCAGACGATTTCACCCGTTGTGGCCAAGGCAACTACGGTCGGCAACGGAGAATGTGTCACCGCAGGATGGATTTCCCCGCCGTCAATCACAATGTTGTCCATCAACGCCTGCATCTGGCGGCTGCGCTCCTCCTCCCCATGCAGCGCGATCATACGCAAAACCACGCCCATGGCAAGGCCTATCAACCCGTACATCACGGAAAAATACATGGTGCCCGCGGCAAACAGGAGATACAATACAAAAAACACTCGACTACCCGCCCGAAGTGTTTTTCGAGATGGCTTATTCAACTTCTCGTCCCCCTTTCGGACGCAAAAATTCACGTTAATTATACCATCGCTCTGTTATAATGTAAACAAAAATCGTATAAGCCCTCTCTGTGCTGCGCGGGCCGCATACGGTTCGGGGCATATTGACAGCGGCATGCCCTCAGGGTATGATTATTTTACGAAAGCGAGGCGAAGAATCATGGCGCAATATATTCTGGCTCTGGACCAAGGCACCACCAGTTCGCGTGCCATTCTGTTTGACCGCGAACAGAACATTCTGGCCATCCGCCAGCATGAACTGGCGCAGCACTATCCGCACGAGGGCTGGGTCGAACAGGACCCAATGGATATCTGGTCGACACAATACGCCGCGATGCTTGAGGTGCTGGCAGCCTCCGGCGTATCGCCGCAGGAAATCGCCGGCATTGGTATTACAAACCAGCGCGAAACCACCATTCTCTGGGATCGGAAAACCGGCCGGCCGATCTATAACGCCGTGGTTTGGCAATGCCGCCGCACGGCCGATATCGTTGACGGACTTGTGGCGCAGGGGCTTTCCGACTATATCCGACAAACGACCGGTTTGATACCGGACGCCTATTTTTCCGGCACAAAAATCAAATGGATCCTCGATCATGTGGAAGGGGCGCGGGAAAAAGCCGCGCGCGGCGACATTTTGTTCGGCACAGTGGACTGCTGGCTGGTCTGGAAGCTGACCGGCGGCAAGGTACACATCACAGACGCGACCAACGCCGCCCGCACCATGATTTTCAATATCCACACGCTGGACTGGGACGATACGCTGCTGGAGGCGCTTGATATCCCGCGCGCCATGCTGCCACGCGTGTGTTCCTCGAGCGAGATATACGGCACTGTCGCCATACCCGGCGGCGACATCCCAATCGCCGGTATTGCGGGCGACCAGCAGGCCGCTCTGTTCGGACAGACCTGTTTTGCGCCGGGCGACGCCAAAAACACCTACGGTACCGGCTGCTTCCTGCTGATGAACACCGGCGCACAAGCCTGCGAAAGCAAAAACGGACTGCTCACCACCATCGGTATTCGCCTCGGCGGCGAGACCCAGTATGCGCTCGAGGGCAGCGTCTTTGTCGGCGGTGCAGTCATTCAGTGGCTGCGCGATGAAATGCGCTTTTTCGCGGAAAGCCGCGACGCAGAATACTATGCGAAAAAAGTACCGGATACGGGCGGCGTATATCTTGTGCCTGCGTTCACGGGCCTTGGCGCGCCGCACTGGGATATGTATGCGCGCGGCTGTCTTATCGGCTTGACACGCGGTACCTCCCGTGAGCACATCATCCGCGCCGCGCAGGAATCCATCGCCTATCAGGTCAACGACCTACTGGATGCAATGGCGCGTGACACGGGCGTACCATTGTCCTCACTGTCCGTGGACGGCGGCGCAAGCCGCGACAGCTTCCTGATGCAGTTTCAGGCGGATATCTCGCACTGCACCATCCGCCGTCCGGTCATCCGTGAAACCACCGCGCTGGGCGCATGCTATCTGGCGGGACTTGCTACCGGCGTGTGGCACAGCCGTGATGAGCTGACACAGCTCTGGCGCTGTGATACATTCTATGAACCGACCATGCAGGAGGATGCCCGCCGCCGGC
The DNA here is from genome assembly GCA_019115085.1 of Candidatus Agathobaculum pullicola. Lineage (GTDB taxonomy): Bacteria > Bacillota > Clostridia > Oscillospirales > Butyricicoccaceae > Agathobaculum > Agathobaculum pullicola. The sequence continues at coordinate 42,044 of DXEF01000008.1, forward strand.
TGCTGACAGGCTGGTCAAAGGCGGTCGGCCGGAGTCTGGACTGGGAGGAACACCGCTAAAAGTGAAAGAACGGCCTTACGAAGGCCGTTCTTTTTTCTTGCGTATAATCGCGTAATCGTCCACCGCAAACGGAAAAGAGAAATGCACGCGCATCTGCGGCACGTTGAACAGGTCGAGCGCCTCGCCCGCATCGTTGACCACACCGTCCGCATGGAAACGATACGGCGGCTTGCCCGGCTGGATGAGTTCCAACTCCTCGCCCTTGAAAATGCGGTTTTTCAAGGCGAATACCGCATGCCCGTCCGCTCCGCAGTCGACCGGCATGCCCACCACCTCGTATTCACGAATATATTGGCTGTCGCCGTAGTGCTGTCCGTTTTCCTCCGAACCAAAGTAAAATCCGGTGTAATATTCGCGGTGGCTGACCTTGTTTACTTCCTCACGGCAAAACTGCGGCAACACAAAGCCGGCCGGGTCGGCGGCATAGGCGTCAATCGCCGCACGGTATGCGCCGGTCACACAGGCGGCATAATACGCCGTCTTGTTGCGCCCCTCAATTTTGAAGGAGTCCACCCCGGCGCGCACCAGCTCCGGAATATGCTCAATCATGCACATATCCTTGGAATTATACAGATAGGTGCCGCGTGCATCCTCCTCGACCGGAAAAAACTCGCCCGGCCGCTTTTCCTCCATCAGCGTGTAATTCCACCGGCAGGGCTGAGCGCATGCGCCGCGATTGGCGTCTCGTCCGGTCATGTACTGCGAAATCAGGCAGCGACCGGAATAGGAAATGCACATCGCGCCATGCACAAACGCTTCGATTTCCAGCTCTCTCGGGGTTTTCGCGCGAATCTCCGCGATTTCCTCCAGCGACAGCTCACGCGCGAGCACAACGCGCTCCGCGCCCAAATCCGCCCAAAAGTTGGCCGCCTCATGGTTGAGGATGCTGGTCTGTGTCGAAATGTGCAGCGGTACCTTGGGCGCATAGCGACGCGCCAGCCGGATCACACCCATATCCGCTACAATCAGGGCATCCGCGCCCGCATCCGCGAGCAGCTCCAGATATGCGGGCAACGCAGGCAAATCACACTCAGATGGCATGATATTGACCGTAATATAGCATTTTACGCCGTGTGCATGCGCATAGGCGATGCCTGTGCGCAATTCCTCATCGGCAAAGTTTGCGGCAGCGGCCCGCATCCCGAACCGCTGTCCCGCAAGATACACCGCATCCGCGCCATACGCGATGGCAAAGCGCATTTTTTCCATATCGCCCGCAGGCGAGAGCAACTCCGGCATTCTATTATTCACCGCTGCCCTCCGCATTGGCGGCGGCTGCTGCAGCTGCCGCCTGTGCTGCATTGGATTTGGCAATGTTCGCCTCATGTTCCGAATAGCTGTTGGCAAACAAATGCGTGCCGTCCGGCATCGCTACATAATAGTAATAATTGTGCTGTTCCGGATGAGAAGCCGCATACAGAGACGCATAACCCGGATTACAAATCGGTCCGGGCGGCAGACCCTGCTTGGTATACAGGTTATACGGCGTATCGGATGCCAAATCCTCATTGCTGAGCGTACCGCTTGTCCGGCCAAGGCCGTACAGCACGGAAGCATCCACCTGCAGGTACGGGAACTCGCTGGCATTATTCAGACGGTTATAGATAACGCCCGCAATCGTGGCGCGCTCGCTGTCCGCCTGCGCCTCACGCTCTACCAGCGATGCAATCGTCACGATGTCATGCATCGAGCGGCCAAGGCTTTCCGCACCGGCCTGCACGTCGGCATCATACTTGGTCTCAAAGTTGTTGAGCATCTTGTTGAGAGTGTCGACTACCGTTGCGTTACCCTTGTAAATCTCGTAGGTATCTGGGAACAGATAGCCCTCCAGCCAACCCTCGGTTGCCGGCAACTCATTTTGCAGGAAGGTGTGCTTGAACGGATATTCGTTCAGTGCTTCGTTAAGCGCATCCTCGGTGCAGACATGCTCATCGAGCAGCAGCTGCTTGATTTGTGCAACGGAATAGCCCTCCGGAACGGTGATTTTCATGGTTTCCTTGCTCGAAGCATTGACCAGCGTGTCAATAATCTGGCCATAGTCCATATTGGGGTTGAGTGAATACGAGCCGGCAAGCACGCCATCATTGTCGCCCTTGATACGGACATAAAATTTGAAAATAGTACCGTAATTGATGACGCCTTCATCATCAAGCTGCTTTGCCAGAGAAATCAAATCGGTGTTTTCCGAAACCGTGATTTCCTTGACCGCATTCTCCTTGACAAACGCAAACACGTCATTGGCAACGAAAATAGCCGCCAGCGACAGGATAATCGAAATGCCAAGCACCGCAATGACATACACCACCGTACCCGCACATCCGCCGTTGATTTGGCGACGGCTGCGACGATGGCGCTGCGACGACTGCGGAATGCGCTGAGTCTCCTGGCCCACCTGATTGTTATCCATATTTTCCATCGTTTCACCTCAATATTTTCTGTTTTTCCTTATAACACGCGGTTCATGATAATCTTTGCAATAAACGCAAGTACAAAAGCCAGCATACCCGGATTGCGTACCAGCAACCACAGATCATACAAACCGGCGCTTCTTTCAAAATGAGGAATACGGCCTGTGGTCAGCAGGTTTTCCAGCTGACGCAGCGTCAAATAGAGAAACAGCAGCAGCACCAGTGCATTGATTGCCGCAAAATAGTTCCATATACCGAAGGCCGCATAAGTATCCGTAATCCAAAGCACAAACATATAGTACAGGTTGTTGACGCCGTGCGCCAAAACCGCGGGCCATACGCTGCCGGACACAAAAGTCAGATACGCATAAACGATACCGGCCAGAAACGGACCTGCAAAGTTCAGCATACTGCCGTGCAGCATGGCGAACACCAAGCCGCTGAACAGCAGGCAGGCCGAAGTGCCGACGATTTCCTCATGCACGGTGAACAGCGCACCGCGCAGATATATTTCTTCCATCACGGCCGAAAGCACAACAATGACGGCAAATCGGGCGGTCATACTCAGCCCGGACTGCGGCGCGTCCAATGCAATGGCCGTCAAATCCGCGCCGACCAAACCCGCCAAATGATAAATCAGCAAATTCAGAAACAGCGAAAGCACCGCTACCGTAACGCCCAGCCGAACCGTCAGCCCCAGCAATCCCTTGCGCAGCCGTCGCGGCTGTAGTCTTTTTCGCAGCTTTTTCTGATCCCGCATGGAGAACACCAGCATAACCAGCGGCAGCGCAAACGAAACAAATTCCGCCAGTGCAAGCAGCGGCGCGCCGCCGCCAAAGCGGTACGCCAGTTTTCCGGTACCCGTCAGCAGGCAAAAGCACAAAAACAACGAAAGGCCGGGCAGCAGCGCGATTTTATTATTCTTCATCCGTGCGCAGCACCTGCCTTTCCGTAATAATCCACTGGCATCGTTGATCCAGCGCGGTATGCGGCAGACTGTCCACCAGCCGCTGTTGGGCGCAAAGCGCCATGCGGACGGCTCCCGTCCGGCAAAGGAAGCGGTCGTAGTACCCGCCGCCATACCCCAGACGATACCCCTCCCGGTCGCAGGCCAGCGCCGGAACCAGTGCCAACTCGATTTCCTCTGGCGGAATCTCCTGCGCGCAGGCGTTCGGTTCATCGATGCCGTATGCACCCGGTCGCAGCTCGTCAAGCGACCGGATTTGCCGTGCGGTCATTTCGCCTGCCGCTCCGCAAAGCGGAACACAGACGGTTTTCCCCACAGCCAGCGCCGCGCGCAGCAGCGCACGGGTGTCAATCTCCTGCGGGGTCGAAACATAGGCAAACACGCAGCCCGCGTGACGATAGCTTGTATGTTCCAGCACGTGACCGGCGATTTTTTCATCAATATATCGTTTTTCTGCCGCATCCTGTGCGGCACGTTCGGAAAGAAATATTCTACGCAGTGTTTTCTTATTGCTCGACATGGTGCACAATTGCAGCGGCAATCCGACGCGCCTGCTCTTCTCCGCACAGCGCGGACACCAGCGCACAGCCAAAATCCAGTGCGCCGCCCACGCCGCAGGCGGTGATAATCCGACCGTCCACCACGCAGGTACGCTTGAGCGGAGTTGCACCCGTCATGCCGTCCTCCATGCCCGGATAGCAGGTGGCCTTGCGGCCCTTGAGCAGGCCCATCCCGCCCAGAATAATGGAAGGCGCAGCGCAGATGGCAGCGACGTACTTGCCTTCGTCATAGCACTTGCGCACCGCACCGGTGACACGCTCATCCGCGTACAGATTCTTCGTCCCCGGCATACCGCCCGGCAGCACCACCATATCCGCTTTGTCCCAGTCCGCTTGATCCATGGGCAGATCAGTCTGGATGCCGATACCGTGCGAGCCGTGCACCAACTCACCCGTCACGCCCACCAGCTTGACCTCCACTCCCGCACGACGCAGCAGATCAATCGGCGCAATCGCCTCTGTCTCCTCAAATCCTTCTGCCAGCAGTACATATACCATGTTTTGTCACACCTTTCAGTTCAGCATTAAATTCATATATCCGCGGGCATCCTCCCGCTCCTCATACCATTTGATGCAGCCGAGCGCTATCTGCGCGCCGCAGCCAGTCACCGTGCACTGTTCCAATCCCAGCACCGCCAGCAAACCTTGCTCCCGCGCCGCCGTCAGGCCAAGTGCTTCCTGCACGGTATCCGTCCAGCAAAAGGCATACGCTGCGAGGGTATGCCCTACAAACCAGCCGAGTGCGCCTGCGCCCAGCGTGTCGAACATTTCCAGCTGTGCCCGCCAGTAAGCCTCCTCACGCACAATGCGACAATCCGATGCCAAGCTATCATACAATGCCGCCATCTGCGGCACATCAGCCTGCGTCAGCCGCCGCGGCGCTTCTCCGTTTGCCATTCGTGTAATGCTGCGCTTTTCCACTTCAAAAAATGGCACATACCCGAATGGCCGGTAAAAGTCAAACAGCCACGGCTCAGCCGGAATGAGCGTGGAAGCCGCTCTACCCTGTTCGCGGTCTATCGCAAAGGATGCTTCGAGCAGACGCGCCATATGGCCTTTTCGGCGATGCTTCGGGTCGGTGCATGCACCGTAAATATAGGTGATCTCTTTTTCCTCGCCGCCGATCAGCAGTCGATACGGCAGCATCTGTACCATCGCGCACAGCGTCCCCTGCTCTTCGCTGAGCAGCACCGTGCCGCAGTCAAAGAAATGCGCGAAAAAATAATCATTAAAGCCGCCCTCGTCCGGAAAACAGGTTTCCCACAACTGTCGGATGCGCGCCACATCCTGCGGCTGCGCCCACCGAATCATGCCTGTGGCTCCTTCGGCACCGCAGTGTATTTCACACCGCGCATGACCGGATAATATGACTTTTTCGCCTTGCGCAAACCTTCCAGACCGAGGTCTTCTTCTCTATTGACGTACTGTACGTCGCCGCAGTTGTGCAAAACAAACTGCTGGTTGATCATCTGATAGGCGCCGGCAATGGTGTGGTCGGCTTTTTCGATTTGCACCACATACATATCCGGTTCCGCTTTACAGCCAAAGGTAAAGGCGATCACCTCTCCGTCCAGCCGCAGCAAGCCGCCTCTCAGCGCGAGCGCGTCAAAGTTATGCAGCGCCTGTACAATTGCGCACGTCTCTCCCTGAAAATCACGGCTCTGCGCACAGCCGTTTTGGTTGCACCAGCGGATGTGATAGCCGAAGGCATCCTTGACGTTGTCGCGCGTCATGTCTTCGTAGCTCCAGCGACCTTCGTATGCCGCCCGAAACCGATTGACCAGATTGCGCTTGCTTTGCAGCTTTTTTCCCGACAGCGTGCGCAGCTTTTCCGCCAGATAAATATAGTCGTCGCCATCCTCGCTGTCATGCGAAAAGACAAATTTACCCGGACGCACTGCCTCAATCCGCTCAATCATGGGCTCTGCCACCGATACTACTACAAACGGAATACCACGTTCAGCGGCATCCTTCTCCAGTGCATCGAGCGCGCCACCCAGATCGCCCTCTCCTACCGGGGCTAAATAGCAATCATGCTCACCGTCCAGCGGCGTCATCTTCACCAGCAGAAAGCCGTCCCGAAAGCAAATTTGCGTATTATAGTGGCTGCGCCACATGAATAAATCGACGAAGCAGCGCTCGCACAAATGATAATAATAGTGCGAACCGCATGCCTCTACCGCCTGCTTATCCTCCAATGTGATTTCTCTAAATGGTAACATAAACAATCCTTTTCTTTCAATTTTCGCGGCGAACCCGCATCGCCTGTATCCGACTTCCGGCAAATCATTCTAATTATCTTTTCCTCTGCCGATCCATTTTCTCCATATTTTCCGGATTTTATCGCAAAACGCCGGTTTGTTCCGTCCTCTGTTTTATTTGCGTTTGCCGCCGAACAGCCGCTCGCGGATAACGATGAGCAGGAATTTGGGCAGCTTCATCATGCGCCCGATACGGCTTGGCTGACAGAGCAGTCGGTAAAACCATTCGAGTCCCAGCTTGACAAAGAGTTTCGGCGCACGCTTGGCCACGCCCGCGAACACGTCCAGCGAGCCACCCAGACCGCAAAACAAAGTCGCATGGATATCATCCATATAATGCGCCATAAACCGTTCCTGCTTCGGTGCACCAAGGCAGACAAATACTACATCCGCACCGCCGCAAGCGTTGATGGCATCCACCGCCGTTTGCGGATCGGCAAAGTAACCGTCCTGCGTGCCAGCCAGAACCAAACCCGGATATTTTTCGCACAGGTTTTTCCCTGCTTTTTCCGCAACCCCCGGTTTCGCCCCTACAAGAAACAGCCGCATGCCCTCCTTGGCCATCGCCGCGACCAGCTGCTCGGCAAACTCGACGCCTGCCACCTTGCCGCAAAGCTCCTCGCCAAGAATTTTCGCCGCATAAATAATGCCGATTCCATCCGGCAGCACCAGTGCCGCACGATTGACAATGCCCATATATTGGCTGTCTCTGCAGCAAAGATCAACGATCTCCGGATTCGGCGTTACCACATAGCCTTTCTGCCTTGCGCGGATACGGCTCATTGCCACATCAACAGCCTGCTGCATCGTCACAGCATGGAAATGCACGCCCAAAATTGAAGCGGTTTTCATTTTCTATCTCCTGCATTCTTCATTTTCATAATAAAACAGTGGGTATTCAAAATCTATCTTATTATACAGCAGTCTCTGCAAAATCTCAAGTCTCCGCACGGCAAATCTCTTTTTGGCACAAATACAGACAGGGAACCATGTATTTCGCCCGACTTTTTGCACATTTATTCCTTTTTATCCATATCTTTTCGACAGGTGCCCCCCCTCCGCTCTTACTCCATAAAAATGCAAGAAAAGGGGCCACAGACGTTTGCTGTGTCCCCTTTTTCCAATCTTAAAGCTGTGCGCGGATGAGTTCGCCCATCTCGCTGGTAGAAAGCACCTTTTCCCCCTTTGCGGCGATATCCGCGGTGCGATGTCCGGCATCCAGTACGCTTTCGACCGCGTTCTCGATTGCGTCCGCTTCAGCCTTCAAGCCGAAGGAGTAGCGCAGCATCATCGCGCAGGACAGAATGGTGGCAATCGGGTTGGCGATACCCTTGCCCGCGATATCAGGCGCGGAGCCATGAATCGGCTCGTACATTCCCTTGCCGGTTTCGTTCATTGAAGCCGAGGGCAGCATACCAATCGAACCGGTAATCATCGAGGCCTCATCCGACAGGATATCGCCGAACAGGTTGCCGGTCACAATCACATCGAACTGGCCCGGGTTGCGTACGAGCTGCATCGCGCAGTTGTCCACATACATATCCGAGTATTCTACCTCGGGATATTCGTCCTTGATGCGGTGCATAGTCTCACGCCAGACTCGGCTGGTCTCCAGCACGTTCGCCTTATCAACCGAGCAGACCTTCTTGCCCCGCTTCATCGCCATCTCAAAGGCACGGCGGCCGATGCGCTCAACCTCATGAACCGAATAGTTCATATCATCCGCGCCGACCTCGCCCCAGCCCTTTTCGCTTTCGCGGCGGTAATGCTTACCGAAGTATACGTCGCCGGTCAGCTCACGGCAAACCAAAATATCAAAGCCGTCCCCAATGATTTCCGGCTTGATCGGGCAGGCATCCGACAGCGCCTTGTGCATCTGCGCGGGACGCAGGTTAACGAACAGGCCGAGCGCCGCACGCAGGCCGAGCAGCGCCTTTTCCGGGCGCTTTTCCGAGGGGACTTCGTCCCACTTCGGGCCGCCTACCGCGCCGAGCAGCACGGAATCCGCTTTTTTGCAGATTTCGATGGCTTCCTTGGTCAGCGGGATGCCGTTGACATCAATCGAGCAGCCCCCCGCGAGCACCTCCGTGTAGTTGAACTGGTGGCCGAACTTTTCGCCAACCTTATCGAGCACTTTCATTGCCTCAGTGACGATTTCCGGACCGATACCGTCGCCCTTAACGACTGCAATATGGTACTGCATCGCTTACTCCCCTCTTTCCTTGAGCGACTTGAGCAAACCGCCCGCCTTGATAATGCTCTGGATAAACGGCGGGAATGCCGCCGCCTGATAGGTTTCTCCCTTGGTCTCGTTGGTGATAACGCCGGTGTCAAAGTTGACCGAAACCGCGTCGCCGTCGTCAATCCCGTTGGCCGCTGCCTCGCACTCAAGAATCGGCAGGCCGATATTGATGGCATTGCGGTAGAAGATGCGCGCAAACGATGCGGCAATCACGCAGGAAACACCGTTTTCCTTGAGCACCAGCGGCGCATGCTCACGCGACGAGCCGCAGCCGAAGTTGCGCGTTGCCACGACGATGTCGCCCGGCTGCATTTTTTTCACAAATTCCGCGTCGATGTCCTCCATCGCGTGGGTCGCTAATTCCTTAGGGTCTGCAATATTTAAGTAACGTGCGGGAATAATAACGTCGGTATCGACGTTATCCCCGTATTTGAAAACTCTGCCTTTTGCGTTCATTGTGCTGTTTCCTCCCTTACTTCAGGTCGTCAGGCGCGCAGATATAGCCCGCAACAGCACTTGCCGCCGCGACCGCCGGGCTCGCCAGATAGATTTCCGAGGTAATATGGCCCATACGGCCGACAAAGTTGCGGTTTGTGGTCGAAACCGACTTTTCGCCGTGCGCCAGAATACCCATATGACCGCCCAGACACGGGCCGCAGGTCGGAGTGGAAACAATAGCACCCGCCTGAACAAAAATCTTGGCGAGGCCCTCCTCAATACACTGGAGATAAACCTCCTGCGTGGCAGGGATGATGATGGTACGCACGTTCGGATTAACATGACGGCCCTTGAGAATCTCGGCTGCAACGCGCATATCATCGATGCGACCGTTGGTGCACGAACCGATGACCGATTGCTGAATCTCGATATGCCCCAGCTCGTCAATCGTCTTGGTGTTTTCCGGCAGATGCGGGCAGGCAATCGTCGGCCGCAGCGCGGACAGGTCGATTTCAATGACCCGCTCATACTCCGCGTCCGCGTCAGCCTCGAATACCGTGATATCGCGGTTTACGCGGTCCTTGATGTACGCCATGGTCTTATCGTCAACCGGGAAAATGCCGTTTTTCGCGCCCGCTTCAATGGCCATGTTGCAAATGGTGAAGCGGTCGTCCATCGACAGCGACGAGACGCCTTCGCCGACAAACTCCATCGACTTGTACAGCGCGCCGTCCACGCCGATTTGACCGATGATGTGCAGGATGACATCCTTACCGGACACCCACGGGCGGAGCTGCCCCTTGAGCACAAACTGAATCGCGCTGGGCACCTTGAACCACGCTTTGCCCGTCGCCATACCAGCGGCAAGGTCGGTTGAACCAACACCAGTCGAAAACGCTCCGAGCGCACCGTAGGTGCAGGTGTGGCTGTCTGCGCCGATAATCAACTCGCCCGGAGCGGTCAGGCCTTTTTCGGGCAGCAGCGCATGCTCAATGCCCATGCTGCCGACATCAAAGAAATTGACGATGCCATGCTTTTGGGAAAATTCACGGCAGGTCAGGCACTGCTCGGCGGATTTGATATCCTTGTTCGGCGCGAAATGGTCCATAACGAGCGCGATTTTGGTGTTGTCGAACACCTTGTCAAAGCCCGCCTTCTCCATCTCGCGAATTGCGACCGGACCGGTGATATCGTTGGCGAGCGTCAAATCGACATTCGCCTCAATCAGTTGTCCGGCGCAAACGCTGTCCAGCCCCGCGTGCTTTGCGAGGATTTTTTGCGTCATTGTCATACCCATAACGGTTGTTTCCTCCTGCCCTCAGTCGATGAAATACTTGTTAATGCCGTTGATGTAGGCCTTGATAGATGCCTCGATCACGTCGGTCGATACGCCGCGGCCGGTTACAATCTCACTGCCGTCGATGCTGATTTTGGCGATCGCTTCCGCCTGCGCGTCCTCACCGTCGGTCATGGAGCGCAGCGTGTAATCCTCTAGCTCCACATCCTTGCCGACAATTTTATTGATAGCGCGGAACGCAGCATTGATCGGGCCGTCGGAAACCGCGGCGCGCTCAAACGTCTCATCGCCCTTCTTCACGCGGATAACCGCCGTTGAGGTGATGGTGTTGCCGGAATTAATGACAAAGCGGTCAAGCGTATAGCGCTCCTCACCGGAAACCGGCACCGCGCCGACCAAAGCTTCCAAATCGCGATCCTTGATGACCTTTTTCTTATCGGCCAGCGCCTTGAACTTATCAAAGGCTTTATCAAGCTTTTCCTTATCCAGCGAATAGCCGAGCTCACGCAGGCGCTCTTCAAACGCATGACGGCCGGAATGTTTGCCCAGTACGATGGCATTCTTCGGAATACCAACCGATTCGGGCGTCATAATCTCATAGGTTTCCTTGTTGGCCATCACGCCATGCTGGTGGATGCCCGCTTCGTGTGCGAAGGCATTGGCGCCGACGATCGGCTTGGTCGGTGCAACCGAAACACCGGTGATCGTCTGAATCATACGGCTGGCGCGGTAAATCTGATGGGTGTCAATGTTGCACTGCACGCCAAACAGATCCTTGCGGGTATTGAGCGCCATAACACACTCTTCCATCGAGGCGTTGCCCGCGCGCTCGCCGATGCCGTTTATCGTACATTCGATCTGATCGATACCGGCTTCCACACCGGCCAGCGAGTTGGCTACCGCCATGCCGAGGTCGTTGTGCATATGGCAGGACAGGATGACGTTCTCGATGCCCTCCGTGTGCTCACGCAGATAGCGGATGCGGGCCGCATACTCCTCCGGGATCATATAACCGACCGTGTCCGGGATGTTCAGCGTGGTCGCGCCGGCCTTGATAGCGGTCTCGAACACGCGGCACAAAAAGTCCATATCCGAACGGCAGGCATCCTCGGCTGAGAACTCAACGTCCTCGCAGTACTTCTTGGCGTATGCCACATTGTGCGCCACCGATTCAATGACCTCGTCCGGCGTCATCTTGAGCTTATATTCCATATGTAAGGGCGAGGTTGCAAGAAAGGTATGGATACGAGCGGAGTCCGCACGGCGGATGGAATTCCATGCCGCATCAATATCCTTTTCCACGCAGCGCGCCAGCGAGCAGATGGTCGAGCCGTGCACATTATCCGCAATTGCCGCGATCGCCGCCGCGTCGCCGGGCGAGGAGGCAGCGAAGCCCGCTTCAATAATGTCTACCTTCAAAGCCTCCAGCTGCTTGGCAACCTCGATTTTTTCATTCAGGTTCATGCTGCAGCCGGGAGACTGCTCACCGTCACGCAGCGTCGTGTCAAAAATTCGGATGGTTCTTGCCATGTTCTTGTCCTCACTTTCTTGTCTTTTGGTGTACAGGGACAAAAAAAGCTTCGTCCCTTAATCAAAATTAAGAGACGAAGCATAACTCCGCGGTACCACTCTTGTTGCCGCATAAAAGACGGCCACTCAGCGCGTATCAAACAATACGCCGCCCCTGTAACGGTGGGCATCCGTTCCCTCCTACCGGCCGGACGGCTTTCAGCGGACCGCTCCCGGGCGAGTTTCACCGTTTCCTGACGCTGCCTTGCACCAACCGACAGCTCTCTGTGGACAGGGATGCGATTACTTTACCCGTTCATCACCTTTTGCAATATGATATTATATTAGACTTTGGCCGCGCGATTGTCAAGAGGTATTTTTAATTTTTCCTTCCAAAGCTGTCGACTTGCGAAGATTGCAGCAATCTGGTATAGTAATAGCTATACTGCAAAAAAAGAGGAGCAAAAATACGTGAAACAACTGGGATTGCTTATTCGTTTGATTGTCGGCATCATCGCCGGTACACTGATTGGCCTGTGCGGCAGCTGGTTCGGCATCGCAGACTCCGCCGCATTCATCGCCGTCGTACGCTTGTTTGCCACCTTTACGTCGCTGTTCTCCACCTTCCTGTCCTTTATGATTCCGCTGATCATTCTCTCGTTTATCACGGTGGGCATGGCGGAACTGGGCAAAAAAGCCAATCGTCTGTTCGGCATCACGCTACTGCTGGCATACGGCACCACGGTCATCTCCGGTTTTCTCACTTTCCTTATCGGCAAGGCAGTGCTGCCTTCGCTCATCCAGCCTATCACGGGCGATGTACTGGAAAGCAACGCCTTTCAGCCGTTTTTCACCATTGAGGTGCAGCCAATCTTCAGCGTAATGACCGCACTGGTGCTTGCGTTCGTGCTTGGCATCGGCATGGCAAACCTGCGCGGTTCCTCCCTGCTGGACGTGTGCCGCGACCTGCAGCGGATTGTCTCCGGCGTGCTCAAACGAATCATCATTCCGCTGATTCCGGTCCACATTGCGGGCCTGTTCTGCAACATTGCCGCAGAAGGCCGCCTGTTTGCCACCATTAAGATGTTTGCCTCCCTGTATGGCATCATCATTGTGCTGCAGCTTGTGTATATCTTCTCACAGTTTGGACTGGCCAGCGTGGTTTGCCACAAAAATCACTTTAAAAGTATGAAAAATGTTGTGCCCGCTTATTTTACCGCACTGGGCACTCAGTCCTCCGCCTCCACAATTCCGGTGGCGCTGGGCTGTGCCTATAACAACGATGTCAATGAAGATGTCGCGGATTTTGTTGTGCCGCTGTGCGCAACCATCAACTTAAACGGCGACACCATTTGTCTTGTTCTCGGCTCGATGGGCATAATGATCGCCAGCGGCCTGACGCCTACCCTTGCCATGTTTGCCTCCTTTATTATGATGCTCGGCGTGACCATGGTTGCCGCACCGGGCGTGCCCGGTGGCGGCGTGATGGCGGCGCTCGGCCTCATCACCTCTATGCTCGGCTTCACCAACCCCATGCAGCAGCTGATTATTGCGCTGCACTTCTCACAGGATAGCTTCGGTACTGCGACCAATGTAACGGGCGATCAGGCGATTGCGCTGATCGTCGACCGGATTGATCGCGCGGACAGCGAGAAAACTGCTTACTGATTGACAGAAAGGAGCGCCTGCCTTGGAGGTACTGCTTGACATCATCCGCTCATTTGACTTTGATATTCTGTATGAGATTTCCACGCATTTGCGCGGCGGTATATCCGACACATTCTGGAAATTCTTTTCACTGATCGGCAATGCCGGCGCCGTTTGGATTGTGCTGGCCATTTCCTTACTTTGCTTTCGCAAAACGCGGCGCGCGGGCGCCGCGATGCTGGTGGCAATGCTCATCGGCCTGCTCATCGGTAATGTATGGCTCAAGGAATGGATTATGCGTCCCCGCCCCTTTGTAACGCATCCGGAGCTGACCGCCCTGCTCGATCCGGGCGACCGGTGGTCCTTCCCATCCGGTCATACCCTATCCTCTTTTGCGGCGGCGACAGCCTTGTGCTTTTTTCATCGCAAATCCGGCGTATTTGCCTACATCTTGGCGGCGCTGATTGCTTTTTCCCGGCTCTATGCCAGCGTGCACTATCCAACGGATGTGCTGGCCGGTCTGCTGCTGGGTATTCTGTGTGGCCTGATTGGCGCATGGCTGACCGACCGCGTCGCTGACCGCATCCATACTATACGGCTGAGAAAGGGTTCGTAAATGAATCAGTATAAGCGGCTTTTGAGCAACACCTTTATCTTTGCAGTCGGCACGTTCAGCTCCAAAATCCTTGTCATCCTCATGCTGCGTTTCTATACCGGTATGATGACCACGGACGAGATGGGCGTTGCCGATTTGATTGTGAAAACCACCAGCATCCTTTATCCGGTCGTTTCGCTCTCCATCGGACAGGCAATCATCCGCTACGGTTTGGAACGCCGCCGTCGCAAAAGCGATGTGTTCACCATCGGTCTGGCAACCATCCTGTGCGGCTTTGTCATTGCGCTGCCCTTCCATCCGCTGCTCGGCCTTATCCACTACAACACCTCAACCGGCGCGACTGGTTCGCTGCTGGAATACCAGTGGCTTATCTATCTATATGTACTGACCTCCTGCACGCAAAATGCCTGTAGCCAGTTCATCCGAGCGCTGGGATATGTACGGCTGTACGCCGTTGACGGTATTTTCCGAACCTTTGTCACCATCCTGCTCAACATCCTGTATCTGACGGTATTCAAATGGAATATCTTCGGCTATGTATTCTCCATCATCTGCGCGGACGCGCTTTCCACGGTCTGCCTGTTCCTGCTGGCAAGCCTGTGGAAGTATATCCGGCTGCGCAAACCCAATTTTTATTTATGGCGCAGCATGCTGGCCTACTCGCTGCCGCTGGTGCCGGATGCGATTCTGGTCTATATCATCGGCTTTTCCGATCAGGCATTCCTTGCGGCCATGCAGGACACCTCGGTCAGTGCGATTTACTCCATTGCATACCGTGTGCCGACATTGGTTGCTCTGGTTGCCTCCATTTTCGTCGATGCGTGGCAGATTTCCATTGTCAATAACAACTCGCGGGAGGAGCAAATTCAGTTTTTCTCCAACGTCGGCAACACTTACAGCTCGATTGTATTCATCATCGCGTCGGGCGGCATCATGTGCGCCAAGCTCGCCATCACCGTATTGGCCGTGCCCAGCTACTATATCGGCTGGACCTTCATTCCGGTGCTCGCGGTTGGCGCGGGCTTTAACTGTCTTTCGAGTTTTCAGAAGAGCGTATATCTGCTGGAAAAACGCACGGTTCCCTCGTTCCTGTCCACCGCGTTTTCCGCAGTTGTCAATATTACGCTCAACGCGCTGCTCATCCCGCGCTACGGCGGCATGGGCGCGGCGACGGCGACACTCATCAGCTATGTTGTCCTGTTCCTGTACCGTGCGATTGACAGCCGTCGCTTCATGCCGGTGCGCTGGAATAAAAAGCGACTGGGCGGCACTGTGCTTCTGCTGTGTGTGCAGGGGGCTTTGATGCTGCTCGAGCCGCCGCTTTGGTTGCTGTGGCAGCTGCTGCTGTTTCTTGTTGTATTTCTGCTCAATTGCCGCGAACTGCTGGTGGGCGTCAATAAGCTGCTGCACCGCGCATAAACAGCCCCATACCAAAAGAAAACGCCGGACTCCTGGGGAACCGGTGCATAGGGACAATTTATGAACCTACCCATATAACTTAATATTTGTTCCTGTGGAGGGAGGCTGTGTTTCAGCACAGCCTCCCTTTTCTGCTCATGCGACCTCGTTTGGAATTGCTTCTGCCACGGAATCCGCCATACTCCGAGGCAGTTCATCCACCAGGCCGATGTCACGATAGTAGATGCGTACCTTCTGCGGTGCTGTGCGGGAGTATTTCTCCGCACGCTCACCGGCCTCCACTCGCTTGATGAAGATGCGCAGGATCTCAGCGGTCAGCTCCGGGATCTCCTTGTACCGCTTGGCATTCTCAATGAACCGGGCAATATTGGAGCTGGAGTCTTTCAGCTCCTGAAGCCTTACTTCCATAGCGGGGAGCCGTTCCTGGATCTCTTTTTGCTCGATAGTGTACTCCTGAGAGAGGATGCGGTACTGCTCATCCGGGATGCGTCCAAGTACACTGTCCTCGTAGAGCCGTTTGAACAGCTTCGTCAGCTCGGCCTGGCGCTTCTGCATGGTGTCGATCTTCTTCTGGAGCACTGCGATCTCCTGCTGCGCCTCCTTACCCTGCTTCTTGCGGATATGCTCTGCAAACCGCAGCTCATTCTGACGAGCAAAGTGTGTGACACGGCGGATGTCATCCAGAAGGATGGCACTGAGTTCCTGTTCCCGGATGTAATGACCAGAGCAGA
>DXEF01000009.1 GCA_019115085.1 Candidatus Agathobaculum pullicola
GAAGCTCGAAATCCCGCAGATCTCCTACGCTGCGGAAATCAATAAGGAAGGCAACACCGTCACCGTTAAGCGTATGCTCGAGGACGGCTTCATGACCATCCAGACGCAGACCCCCTGCCTGCTGACCTGCATCAAGGAACTGAACGTTCCGCGTTACATGTCTCTGAGCGGCATTATGGACTGCTACTCCAAGCCGGTTTCGGTCTATGACTACAATACCCTCAAGGACGATCCGCTGATCGATCCCACCACCATCGGCCTGAAGGGTTCTACCACCAACATCTTCAAGTCCTTTACGCCCCCGCAGAAGGGTCAGGGCAAGATGCTCGAGGGTGCTGACAAGAACACCTGCGAAACGCTCGCAGCTGAGCTTCTCAAGAAGCACATCATCTGATCGAAAGGAGAAACTATAATGGCTGAATTCAATAACACCAACCTGGCCGATTTTTCCGGCGTATGGGTATTTTGTGAGCAGCGTCAGGGCAAGCTCCAGCCGACCGTTTTGGAGCTGATTTCTGAGGCGCGCAAGCTGGCGGACGACATGGGCGTCGAGGTATGCGGCCTGCTGCTGGGCGGCAAGGGCGTAGGCGACGCAATGGTTAAGGAGCTGGGCGCGTACGGCGCAGACAAGGTTCTGGTTGCGGAGGACGACCTGCTTGAGACTTACACCACCGACGCATACGCAAAGGTGATTTGCGACGTGGTTATGGAGAAGAAGCCGGAGATCATGCTGATCGCGGCGACCAACATCGGCCGTGACCTCGGCCCGCGCTGCGCAGCTCGTCTGCACACCGGCTTGACCGCGGACTGCACGCATCTGGACGTTGACGTTGAGAAGTACGCTGCTTTCCTGCAGGAGTCTTCCACGCTGCCGCAGGCGCAGATCGACGCGCTCGACCGTGCTGACCGCAACCTGAAGATGACCCGTCCGGCATTCGGCGGTCACCTGATGGCGACCATCATCTGCCCGCGCTTCCGTCCGCAGATGGCGACCGTTCGTCCGGGCGTTCTGAAGAAGGGCGAGTACAACGAAGCGAAGGCAAACGCTGTTGTGGTTGAGAAGGTTGCCGTGCAGCTGTCCGACGCGGACCTGCAGACCAAGGTTCTGGAAGTAGTCAAGGAAGCCAAGGAACTGGTTGACCTGACCGGTGCTGAGGTTGTTGTATCCGTTGGCCGCGGCATCTCCAAGGACGTTGAGACCGGCATCAAGCTGGCGGAAGAGCTGGCTGCCCTGTTCGGCGGCGTTGTTGGCGGCAGCCGTGCAGCGACCGACGCTGGCTGGCTGACGGCTGACCATCAGGTAGGTCAGACCGGCAAGACCGTACATCCGAAGCTGTACGTTGCGCTGGGCATCTCCGGTGCTATCCAGCACAAGGCCGGCATGCAGGATTCCGAGTGCATCGTGGCAGTCAACAAGGCTGATTCCGCTCCGATCTTCGACGTAGCCGACTACGGCATCTGCGGCGACCTGTTCAAGGTTGTTCCGATGATGATTGACGCTATCAAGGCTGCACAGGCTTCCAAGTAAGCTTAAGCCTGAGACAAGCGGATTTTGCACGGAAATTCATATAAAAACGAGCCTGTCCATTTGGACAGGCTCGTTTTGTATGTATCAATATATCACATGTGTGCAGAAAATACAAACAAAGCAAAACGCCTGAAGGCGACAGAGTCGCTTTCAGGCGTTATTGTGTTCCGGTGAACCGGATTTTGTTAGGTATTTCGCGTCTATGCTAAACAATTAGCCCTGCGAAATAGCGCCTACCGGGCAGGTACCTGCGCAGCTGCCGCAGTCGATGCAAGTGTCCGGATTGATCTCGTACTTGCCGTCGCCCTCAGAAATAGCGCCTACCGGGCACTCGCCCGCGCAAGAACCACAGCTGATGCAAGCATCGCTAATAACATATGCCATTGGTATTGCACCTCCATTTGAATTTACACATTTATTGTAACACAAGTATGAGAAAAAGCAACAAAAAGAAGAGGTTAACAATGGCTAACTTTTGAAAAATCAAAACAAAGTCAAAAAGCAAAAAACGATAAATAAAAGAGATTGAATTAGAAAACAAGAGAAAAAGCCGGATTTTCAATTGATTTATCCGAGAAATGGTCAGAAATGGTCAGAAAATTCTCTTGCGTTTTGCGGCGATATCTCCTATAATATAGACAAAGGTCAGAAAAGGTCAGAAAGAGACCGGGACCAAAGGAGGTGTTCACATGAAAATGTCGGATGTCATAGCCGATTTTATCGGCGAGATGCTTTCGTCGGGCGGCGGTGTGGCTGAGGTACAGCGCAAAAGTCTGGCGGACCGTTTTTCGTGTGTGCCAAGTCAAATCAACTATGTGATTGAGACACGCTTCACACCGGAACACGGGTATCTGGTCGAAAGTCAGCGCGGCGGCGGCGGATACATCCGCATCGTGCGGCTGATGGACGACAAGCAACGCACGTTGCTGGAAGCGGCCCGTGGTATCGGCGGCAGGCTCACGCAAAATGATGCGGCCCGACTGACACGCGCACTGCTGTCGGCGGAGCTGCTGACGCAGCGGGAAGCGCAGCTTCTGCTTTCGGCATGCTCGGACGGTGCGCTGGCCGAGGTGGGAAAAACCGACCGCGATCGTCTGCGCGCCGCGATCTTCCGATGCGCGGTGATGGGCATTGCCACAGCATAACAATAGGTAACAAAATCACTTGAGATAGATTCTCGAAAGGAGAAATGACTTATGAAATGCGAGAAATGCGGTAAGAATGAAGCGACGATGTATTATAAGGAAACCGTAAACGGTGTAACGCGCGAAATGCACCTGTGCGAAGACTGCGCGAAGAAGGAAAACATTGGCGGCGCGTTTGAAAATGCGTTCGCCTCGATGAACCATTTCTGGAGCGACCCATTCCATTCGTTCCTTGGCGGCGGCTTTGGCAGCGTGTGGAACGATATGCTGGGTGCGCCGACCGCGACGCTGCTCGGCACCGAGCGCAAATGCCCGACCTGCGGTATGACCGAAAGCGAATTGCGGCGGACCGGCCGTGTGGGCTGTCCGGATTGCTACAACACATTCTCGGATGTCCTGAATCCGTATGTCGAAAAGATTCACGGCGCAACACAGCACATCGGTGCGGCCCCGGCTGCCGAGCAGCCCAAGGCTGACCCGATCGAAACATTGCGGGCACAGCTGAAAACCGCAGTCGAAAACGAAGAATATGAGCAGGCCGCACGCCTGCGTGATGAGATTCGCAGAATGGAGGGCGAGCAAAAATGAGCATGTTTGAAATTCATGGCGGTTTTACCGGCCTTGCGGCAACCAGCCGCGTGCGGCTTGCCCGTAACCTGAAGGGCTACCCCTTCCGTCTGACCGAAGCACAACACAAGGAAATCGCGGACAAAGTGTTCGCGGCCTTGCAGAATAATCCGACCGTCGGGCCGGAATTTGAGAAAAAACAGATTATCCCGCGCTCGACCGAAGCGTCCCAGCTGGTCGAAGAGCATCTGATTTCGCCCGAGCTGGCGCAGAACGGCGGTTGGCTGATTGTCTCAAAGGACGGCGGCGTGTCCATCATGGTGGGCGAGGAAGACCACCTGCGCTTACAGGTGATCGGCACCGGGCTGTGCCCGAAGGAGTGTCTGGAAACGGCAAACCGCATCGCGGCGCTGATCGAAGGCGAGCTGCCGTTTGCTTACGATGAGCGGCTGGGCTACCTGACCGCCTGCCCGACCAATGTCGGCACCGGTCTGCGGGCCTCCATCATGCTGCACCTGCCCATGCTGACGGCGGCGGGTGAGATTGGCCGGATGACCGGCTACGCCGGCAGTCGTGGCTGCGCGGTGCGCGGCGCCTACGGTGAAGGTTCCAAGGCGGTCGGCGGCTTCTATCAGATTTCCAATCAGGTCACGCTCGGCGCTTCGGCGGCTGAGCTGACCGATAAGCTGGTCGAGACTGCGACCACCATCATTGATGCGGAAAAGAAGACGCGCGAACAGGTGCGCAGCCAGAACGAAGCCGGTCTGCGCGACCGTATCTACCGCGCGGCAGGTACGCTGCGCTCGGCTTACCTGATCGACACCGGCGAGGCCGTGCAGTGCATCTCGGATGTGCTGGTTGGCCTGCAAATGGGCTTGCTGTCGGGCGTAGAGCCGCAGAAGCTGTATGAACTCGAGCAGCGTATCCGTCCGGCGATGCTGACCGGTGCGCCGCAGGAGCGCGACTGCAAGCGTGCAGAGTTGCTGCGCGCGGCAGCCAAAGATTTGATTTTAGAATAACCGAACTTGAACTTTTTCCCTTTCGGAAAGGAGTGTTGACCTATGTTTTATCAGAACCGTTTTACCGAGCGTGCACAGCAGGCACTGACCAAGGCGCAGGAAGCCGCCGCATCGTTCGGACACAGCTATATCGGCTCGGAGCATCTGCTGCTCGGCCTGCTGCGGGAGGAGGGCGGCCCGGCGGCCAAGGCATTGGCTGCCTGCGGCGTGACCGACGACGCGCTGGTTAAGCAGATTGAAGAGCTGTCCGGCCGCGGAACGCCCGACAGCACTGCCCCGCAAGGCATGACCCCGCGCACCAAGCGTATCATTGAACTGTCTATCCAGTCCGCTGCCCACATGGGAACAAACTATGTCGGCACCGAGCATTTGTTGCTCGGTTTGCTGAACGAGGGGCAGAATGTTGCGTTGACCGCGCTGGCAAACCTCAAAGTTACCCCGCAGATGGTGGCTGAGAAGCTCAGCGAAGCATTGGGCGGCGTCCAGCAGGGCGAAGGCCCCGGCGCAGCTGGGGCATCCGGCAAGTCGGGCGACGCGCTGGAGCAGTTCGGCCGCGACCTGACCGCCGCTGCCCGCGAAGGCAAGCTCGACCCGGTTATTGGCCGCAGCAAGGAAATCCAGCGTGTCATCCAGATTCTGTCCCGCCGCACCAAGAACAACCCCGCACTGATCGGCGACCCCGGCGTCGGCAAGACTGCCGTGGTCGAAGGACTCGCGCAGAAGATCGTTGCGGGCGATGTACCGGAGACACTGAAGGACAAGCGCGTCGTGTCGCTTGACCTGACCGGCATGATCGCGGGTACCAAGTACCGCGGCGAGTTCGAGGAGCGTATCAAGAAGGTCATTGAAGAACTGACCGCTAACAAGAATACCATTCTGTTCGTTGACGAGATGCACATGCTGATGGGCGCGGGCGCTGCTGAGGGAGCAGCAGACGCTGCAAACATTTTGAAGCCCGCCCTGTCCCGCGGCGAGGTGCAAGTCATCGGCGCGACTACGCTCGATGAATATCGCAAGAACATCGAAAAGGACGCGGCACTGGAGCGCCGTTTCCAGCCTGTCCAGATCGACGAGCCGAGTCCGGAGGATGCAGTCGAAATCCTCAAGGGCCTACGCGACCGCTATGAAGCGCACCACCGCATCAAGATTCCGGATGAAGCCATCGAAGCTGCGGTCAAGCTGTCTGTGCGCTATGTGACCGGCCGTTTCCTGCCGGATAAGGCGATTGACGTGATCGACGAGGCTTGCTCACGCGTTCGCCTGACCACGCTGACCACGCCGCCCGACCTTAAGCAGATGGAGGACGAAATCACCGCCATCGCCGCGAAGAAGGAAGAGGCCGTCAAGGGACAGGATTACGAGAACGCTGCGAAGCTGCGCGATGAAGAGAAGAATAAGCGCGAAGCGCTCGAAGCGCGCCGCAAGGAGTGGTCGGAGCAGCAGACCAAGGCGCACGGCGCTGTGACCGAGGACGATATTGCAGCCGTCATCTCGGGTTGGACCGGCATCCCGGTTGCTCAGATGACCGAGGACGAGGGTCAGCGCTTGCTGCACCTTGAGGATACGCTGCATGAGCGTGTCATCGGCCAGAATGAGGCCGTCACCGCGGTCGCTAAGGCAATCCGCCGCGGACGTGTCGGTCTGCGCGACCCCAAGCGCCCGATTGGTTCGTTCCTGTTCCTTGGCCCGACCGGCGTAGGTAAAACCGAGCTGTCCAAGGCGCTGGCGGAAGCCATGTTTGGTGACGAAAACGCCATGATCCGTATTGATATGTCGGAATACATGGAAAAGCACGCGGTTTCGCGCATGATCGGTTCGCCTCCGGGATATGTCGGCTACGATGAGGGCGGTCAGCTGTCCGAAAAGGTACGCCGCCATCCGTATTCGGTTGTGCTGTTCGACGAGATTGAAAAGGCGCATCCGGATGTGTTCAACATCCTGCTGCAAATCCTCGACGACGGCCGCATAACCGATTCCCAGGGCCGTACGGTGGACTTCAAGAACACCATAATCATCCTCACCAGCAATCTGGGCAGCCAGTA
>DXEF01000010.1 GCA_019115085.1 Candidatus Agathobaculum pullicola
CATGATGGTCGCGGGGTTGGAGTTGACGAGCACAACCTCGAGGCCCTCTTCGCGCAGCGCGCGGCAGGCCTGCGTGCCCGCGTAGTCAAACTCAGCCGCCTGGCCGATGACGATAGGGCCGGAGCCCAGTACCATTACCTTATGAATATCCTTGCGCAGCGGCATTACTGAGCACCTCCCTTTGCTTTTGCAATGTTGTCCATAAATTTATCAAACAGATACGACGTGTCCATCGGGCCGGGACAGACCTCGGGATGGTACTGCACGGTGAACACCGGACGGCCGACATGCTCCACGCCCTCGACCGTGCCGTCGTTCAAATTAACATAGCGCACGCGGGCGATGCTCGGGTCAACCGACTCGCCCACCACCGCGTAGCCGTGGTTCTGGCTGGTGATATAGGTGCGGTCCTCATCCAGATCCTTGACCGGATGGTTGACGCCGCGGTGACCATACTTGAGCTTGGTCGTCTTGGCTCCGATGGCAAGGCTTAAAAGCTGATGGCCGAGGCAGATGCCGAAAATCGGGATATTGCTTGCCAGCAGCTTTTTGAGATTCTCGACGATCTCGACGTTTTCCGCCGGGTCACCGGGGCCGTTGGACAGCATCACGCCGTCAAACTTGCCGATGACCTCCTCCGGCGGGGTGAATGCCGGGATGGTGACAACCTCGCAGCCGCGCTTTTGCAGCTCGCGCTCAATATTGTACTTGACGCCGTAGTCATACAGCGCAATGCGGTACTCCTGCTCGCCTTCCGCCGGGTAAACGCGGCTCTCCTCGCAGGTAACCGACTTTACCGCGTCCTTGACCACATATGCCTTCATTTCCGCGATGGCCTGCTCATCCGGCTCAAAGCCCTCGGTGTAGATGACGCCGTTCATAACGCCTGCGTTGCGCAGCTTGCGGGTCAGCGCGCGGGTGTCGATGCCTGCAAGGCCGACGACCTTCTGCTCCTTGAGATATTCGTCCAGCGTCAGACGGCAGCGCCAGTTGGACGGGTGATCGGCAACTTCGCGCATGATAAAGCCGGAAACCCAGCTCTTGCGGGATTCGTAATCGTCAAAGTTGATGCCGTAGTTGCCAATCAGCGGATAGGTCATAGTGACCACCTGACCATAATAAGACGGGTCGGTCAAAACCTCCTGATAACCGGCCATGCCCGTGTTGAACACGACCTCACCGATGCTCTGCCCTTC
Organism: Candidatus Agathobaculum pullicola; assembly: GCA_019115085.1. Lineage (GTDB taxonomy): Bacteria > Bacillota > Clostridia > Oscillospirales > Butyricicoccaceae > Agathobaculum > Agathobaculum pullicola. The sequence continues at coordinate 1,197 of DXEF01000010.1, forward strand.
GTAGCCGACGGCCGTACCCTCAAACAGCGTGCCGTCGGCGAGCAGTAAATACGCTTTTTTCATTCTTGTATCTCCACGCTCCTTATTACTTCAATCGGAACCACGCTTCCGATCGAGAGGACGCACCGCGCAAAGCGCGGCTGCGTCCATATCTTCGCAAAGTTCCGACAAGCGAACTTTGCTACGCCCTTGTATAGCCCGTAGGCTCCTATCCTCATTCTGCCGCTGTGCGGCAATCAAAGGAGGAAAAACCGTCATACATGCTCCCGGTTTTGATGAAAATGGCCGCCTACTACCATTTTCTATTGGATGCGCGCCTGACGGCGCGATTCGCACAGCGCTGAAGTTGGATACCCCCTATAAATTATTTGATTGCTGCGACGATCTCGTCCCGCATGCGGATGGCTTCCGCGCGCGCAGCTTCCTTATAATCCTTGCCATTGTTTCCGGTTTTCTTCCATGCGCACATAATGCCGCGCGAGGAATTGACGATAGCGCCAAGGCCGTCGTCGTTAAATGCGTTTGCAATGTCCTTTGCGGTCGCGCCCTGCGCGCCGTAGCCCGGCACGAGGAAATAGGACTTGGGCAGCAGCGCACGGATGATCTTTTGCTCCTCCGGATAGGTCGCGCCGACCACCGCGCCAATCTGATTATAGCCGCAGGGCGTATCCAGACCCTCGCCCCACTTGGCCACCATCTCGGCCATGCGCGCGTAGAGCGGCTTGCCCTCCATATCGCGGTTCTGCAGCTCGCCGGAGGACGGGTTGGAGGTTTTGACCAGTACAAACAGGCTCTTGTCCCGCTCGCGGCACTCCTTCAAAAACGGCTCAATGCCGTCCGTGCCCAGATATCCGTTGACAGTCACGCTGTCGCAGCCATAGGGCGCAATTTCGGTATCGCCCACACGGGTCTTGCCCAGATATGCCTCGGCATAGGCAGTCGCGGTCGCGCCAATGTCGTTGCGCTTGATATCGCCGATAACGTACATGCCCTTGGCGTGCGCGTAGTCAATGGTCTCCTTGAGCGCCATCGCGCCGTACGAGCCGAGCAGTTCATAGTACGCCGCCTGCGGCTTGACCGCGGGCACGATGTCGCACAGTGCGTCAATCAGGCCGCAGTTGAACGCGACCATGCTCTCCGCCGCCGCGCGCAGCGTCTCGCCGTGCAGCATCATGTTGCGTCCCGAGATATGCTGCGGGATGTACTCCAGCCGCGCATCCAGACCGGCAACGGTCGGGTTACCTTTTTGCTTGATTTTTTCTACCAGTGTTTGGATGGACATAGATCTTCTTCCTTTCTCAGCTGCAAGCGGTTATCCTACGTTTCACTGCTTAAAATAACAACATTGTCTGCGCCGTCTACCTCGGTTAGGCGCACGCTGACGCGCTCATCGCGTGCGGTGGGCAGGTTTTTTCCGATATAATCCGGCCGGATGGGCACCTCCCGGTGGCCGCGGTCTATCAGCACGGCCAGCTGGATGCGTCCTGCGCGGCCCTGCTGAGACACCGCTTCAATCGCGGCGCGCACCGTGCGGCCGGTATACAGCACATCGTCCACCAGTACGACCGTCGCGCCCTCAATGCGCGCATCCGGCGACGATTTGGGCGCTTGCTCGCGCGGCTTATCGTCCCGCCACGGGGTCACGTCCAGCTCGAGCACCGGCGGCATACGCCCTTCGACCTCCCCGAGCTTTTTTGCAATGCGCTGGGCCAGAAACACGCCGCGCGTTTTTACCCCGGCCAGCAGCAGATTTTCCACACCTTTGTTTTTTTCAATGATTTCAAAAGCGATACGGGTCAGTGCGCGGCGCACACCGTCCGCATCCATAATCACGGCCTTTTGTTCGGCCATCCTGCCACCTCCCATCGGAAAAATTTACAAAAAAACAGCCTCCTGCGCCGAAAGCAGAAAGCCGTACCTCAAATTACACCTGTCCCCCATTTCCCGGCTGACGGCGTATGCACTGTTTTCTGCCTTGGCGGCTCACGGGCCGCGCCTTAAAGGCGGATTGTTTCATTTATTATATCGTATGAAACAGGTTTTGTAAACAGACGATGCAACAAAACAATTTTGTTTTTTTATGCAAATTTTGTTGCCGCCGCACAGCGAGTAAGGTTCTATGCAAAGCGGGCATACTATGTCCGGCGGCACCCAAATCTTTTTTTGAAAGGCGGCGGACAAATCATGCGGGTATCTCCCTTCATTTCAGGCATTGCGACCGGTGCGGTCGCGGGCGCGGTCGTCTCTATGATGGCGGCGGGCGCGATGATGAATCCTTCGGTACGGCGCAGCGCACAGCATGCGGCGAACAAGGCGGAGCACGCCATGCACAAGGCGGCAAACAACGTCGGCCACATGCTGGGCTAAGGCGGCTGGCAGAAAAAAACAGGGAGAAGCGGTAGCTTCTCCCTGTTTTTCTATGTTATGCCGGGTCTGCGGTATGACCTGCTTTTTTGTCATGCAGCCGACGCGCGGCATACACAACCGGCGTGTCAAGCAGAGAGGTGAAAATGAAAATCACATAGCTCGACAGCGCAACCGAAATCAGCGTCGGGATGTCATAGGTGCCCCAGAAGGCGAGCGCGGTAAACAGTACGGTATTGACCAGCTGGGAAACCATCGTCGAGCCGTTGTTGCGCAGCCAGAGGAAGGCGCGGTGGTCACCCGTCTTCTTTTCGGTAATCTCCCACCATTTATGATAGAGCCAGACATCGAACACCTGCGCGACCGCGTACACCGCAAGCGACGACAGCATCATACGCGGGGTGTTGGAAAAAATCGCCTGCATAGACGGCATCGCCCAATCGTTCACCGACGGAATATAGGCCAGCCAAGACTGCGACACCACAATAAACAGCACATTGGCGGCAATGCCTGTCCAGACCGCGCGCTGCGCGGCCTTTTTGCCCGCGATCTCACTCAAGATATCGGTCACAAGGAAGGTGGTCGCAAACAGGATGTTGCCGAGCGTCATCTCCATGCCGTAGGCATCAATCAGGATGAGCACCTCGATATTCGCCGCGATGGTTGCAAACACCGTAAACGCCATCAGTCCCCCGGTGCCGAACAGGTAAAACCACAGCAGCACCGCACCATACAGCACGATCAACGTGCCAATCAACAATAATTCGTTTGTCATTTTACTTCTCCTACGCCAAAATCTGTATTTTCCAACAGAATATCCACACGCGGGTTATCCCGGTACAGCGGATACACCTCGCGCACAAAAGCAGCGCGCGAAGCATCGTCCGGCCGCACAGATGTGGTGTTCGGAACCATGATGTTGACGCAGACGCGGTCAAAATGCGCAAGACCGGTCTCGATGTCGTGCCGCATGCTGTCCGCCGTCTGCCCGGCAAGGCCGAACAGCAGGCAGCAGTCGTCAAAGTCCGCGGCGATCTTCGCGGGATCTGCCTCATCTATGCCCTTGTCGAGCACCCGCTCGCGCCAGTCCGCGTCAAAGGTCTCCACGCCGATTTTGACATGCAGTGTGACCCCCTGCTCTGCAAACCGCGCGCGCAGCGCGGACAGCGTTTTGCGGAAGATCCAGTGGCTTTCGATGTGCAGGTCGCGGATATCTTTCTCGCGGCAAACGCGCTCCACCTCGCGGATGGTGGACTCGTCCAGCTCGGCAAACGAGCCGGAGTTGATCGCCTCCAAGCGACCGTACTGGCCCGTCACCTGCGCCAGCACCGCACGGTTGAGGGCCAGATTCGCCTGCTCGTCACGCGATGCGTCCAGATGGTAGTCGCAGAAGCGGCAGCGCTTCCACGCGCAGCCCCGCCCGCGCAGCAGCACAATTTCGCGCGGATTTTTGTCCTCGATCACCGAATAACGGGTCATCTCCACCTGTTTTCCCTCCGTTTGGCAAAAAAATAAGGCGTACCCAAAACGGTACACCATCCTTTGGCTCGCGCCGTCAGGCGCGCAGTCAAACAGAAAATTTGCATCCCTGCAAATTTTCATCAAAACCGCGGCTCTGCTGCGGTTTTGATACCAGAGCGAAAAAAGTTTCGACAAAGGAGGAACTTTTTTCGCTTGGGCTTTGTCCGCGCGCAGCGCGGCACAGCCCCCTCGATGAAAAGCGTGGTTTTCATCGAAGTGTTCCCGTAGTTTTGTTTAAAGACAGGATGGTTCCGAACTGTCTGTTATGGAATTGCTTTTCCATTATACCGGATTGCGCGCGAAAGTCAAGCATATTTCGTATAGCCGTCCGGCATATACTTTCCCGAATGGAGGGATGTGCATGACTACGGACACCATCGCGCGCATAAACGACGCCGTGCGCGGCGTCATCTGGGGCGTTCCCATGCTGATACTGCTCACCGGCACGGGCGTTTACTTCACCCTGCGCACCGGCTTGTTTCAGGTGCGCCATATCCGGCTGTGGCTGGGACGCACCATCCTGTCGTGTTTTTCCGGTAAAACGCAGCGCGCGGGCGGCATCTCCCCCTTCGCGACCGTGTGCACTGCGCTTGCTGCGACAGTTGGCACGGGCAACATCGCGGGCGTCGCCACCGCGCTGACCATCGGCGGCCCGGGCGCGGTGTTCTGGATGTGGATTGCCGCCTTTTTCGGCATGATGACCGCATTCGCGGAAAACACACTCGGCATGCTGTACCGCGAAAAGGGGCCGGACGGCGCGTGGCGCGGCGGGCCGATGTATTATCTGAAAAAGGGCCTGTACGCTCCCGTACTTGCCGCGGCGTTTGCGCTGTTCTGTGCACTCGCTTCCTTCGGCATCGGCAACATGAGCCAGTGCAACTCGATCGCGGGCGGGCTGCGCGGGGTGTTTGGCGTGCCGCCGCTTGCAACCGGCCTTGTCACCGCCGGTCTGCTCGGCGCAGTCATGCTGGGCGGGCTGAAGCGTATTACGCGCGTGACCACCGCGCTCGTGCCCGCCATGGCACTGTTTTACATGGGCGGCGCGGCGATTGTGCTCTGGTGCCGCCGCGAAGTTCTTCCACAAGCCTGTGGACAAATTCTCACCTGCGCGTTCGATCTGCGGGCGGCGGGCGGCGGCGCGGTCGGCTTCGGCATGCAGCAGGCCATCCGCATTGGCATTTCGCGCGGCGTGTTTTCCAACGAAGCCGGTCTCGGCTCGTCGGTCATGGTGCATACGGCGGCGGACGCAAAAGAGCCGTGCGAACAGGGCATGTGGGCGGTGTTCGAGGTGTTTTTCGACACAATTGTCATGTGTACCGTGACCGCGCTCGTCATTCTGTCAAGCAGCGTATACGACCCCGCGCAATATGGCCTTGCGGCAGGTACGCCGCTGCTCCAGCGGATGGAAACCGGCGCGGCACTGACCGCGCGCGCGTTTTCAGCTGTATTCGGCGCGCCGGGCGGCGCATTTGTGGCGGTGTCACTCGCGCTGTTCGCGTTTTCGACTTTGCTCGGCTGGTCGTATTACGGCCAACGCGCCGCGGAATACCTGTTCGGGCCGCGCGCAGTTCCCGTTTATAAGGCGTTATTTGTCGCAGCTGCGGCAGTAGGCTGTGTCATGCGGCTGGATTTGGCATGGGCGCTGTCCGACACCTTCAACGGCCTGATGGCACTGCCCAATCTTGCGGGTGTGCTTGCGCTGCGGCGCGATGTGCTGGGCGAGTGGCGGCGTTATCGCCATGCAAAGCATATTTTTTGACAATTCCTTCTATTTTCCCATGCACTTCCCCCACAAATTGCACAAATTTGCGGTTTTTGTACCTAAAAACTGTTTTTGACCTTGTCAAGCCGGTCCAATCCATATAAAATAAAAGAGCATTGCAGGAATCCAACAAATATCCTGCAAAATAAAGGGGGAAAATGGAATGGATTTAACGGCAACCGTGTGGACGCTGCTGCCGCCAATCATCGCGATTGCATTGGCGCTGATCACCAAGGAGGTTTACTCCTCCCTGCTCATCGGTATTCTGGCGGGTGCACTGCTGTACACAGGCTTCAACCCGCTGCATGCGGTCGAAACGACCTTCACGGTCATGGGCGGCAAGCTGGGCGACAACATTAACATTTGTATTTTTCTAGTGCTGCTCGGTATTCTGGTGTCGCTGGTCACCAAATCGGGCGCGTCCCGCGCCTATGGCGACTGGGCGGTCAAAACCATCCGGACACGTCGCGGCGCTTCGTTTGCAACCTCGTTCCTCGGCATGTTCATCTTTGTCGACGACTACTTTAACTGCCTGACCGTCGGCACGGTCATGCGCCCGGTGACGGATAAATACAGCATTACGCGCGCAAAGCTCGCATACATCATCGACGCGACCGCCGCGCCCATCTGCATTATCGCGCCAATTTCCAGCTGGGCGGCGGCTGTCGGCTCGTCTCTGCCCGAGTCCAGCGCCATGGACGGCTTCTCGCTCTTTTTGCAGACCATCCCGATGAACCTGTACGCGCTTTTGACCATCCTGTTTCTGATTTGGCTGATGGCAGTCGACTTCGACTTCGGCCCAATGGCAAAATATGAGCGCGCACACCGCGGCGACGACCTCTCCCATCAGGAGGAAAATTACGTCGTCGGCGGCGCGGGCAAGGTGTATGACCTCATTCTGCCCATCTGTGTGCTGATTGTGCTGTGCATCGCGGGCATGCTGTACACCGGCGGCATTCTGGAAGGCGTCGGCGTGGTAGACGCGTTCGCCAACTGCGACTCCTCCACTTCTCTGGTGCTGGGCTCGTTCTTCACGCTGGTGTTTACCTTTATTCTTTATATTCCGCGCAAGGTGCTGTCCTTCGGTCAGTTCTGTGAGGCCTTCACCGAGGGCTTTAAGTCCATGGTGCCCGCCATCCTGATTCTCACGCTCGCCTGGACGCTGTCCGGCGTGTGCTCGGAGGATTACCTCAACATCGGCGGCTTTGTCTCCTCGGTGGTCAACGGCAACTCCATGGTGTCCATGCTGATGCCCGCCATCTTCTTCCTGATTGCGCTCGGCCTTGCCTTTGCGACCGGCACCTCGTGGGGTACGTTCGGCATCCTCATCCCGATTGCAGTCGCGGTATTCGGCGACGCGCCGAGCACCATGCTGGTCATGACGGTAGCCGCCTGCCTGTCCGGCGCGGTCTGCGGCGACCATATCTCGCCTATCTCGGATACCACGATTCTGGCGTCTGCGGGCGCGCAGTGCAACCACATTGACCACGTTTCCACGCAGATGCCTTACGCACTGATCATTGCCGCCATCAGCTTTATCGGCTTCCTTGTCGGCGGCGTTACCAGTAACGGCATTCTCGCGCTGGTGCTTGGCATTGTGCTGCTGGCGGCCTTTGCCCTGCTGACCACCGCGCGTCAAAAGAAAAACAAGGCGTAACCCATTGCGTCACCCGATAACTGCATCATTTCACGGCTCCCCCAACCGGGGGAGCCTGTTCTCTGCACTTGGCACACCGCAATTGACCGAAAGGAAGGAATCCCGTTGACCACCGATCTGACCGAAGGAAAACCTTCATCCAAACTGTTCTGGTTCTCGCTGCCGCTGCTGCTGAGCGTCGCCTTTCAGCAGCTTTATCAGATGGCCGACTCCATGATTGTCGGCCGCTTTGCCGAGACACCCGCCGCGGGCGAGTTGGCGCTCGCCGCTGTCGGCGCAAGCTACCCCATTACCCAGCTGTTCGTCGCGGTTGCGACCGGCGTGAACATCGGCACGAGCGTGCTGGTGTCGCAATTGTTCGGCGCAAAGCGCTGTCTACGCATGAAAACCGCTATTTCCACCGCTCTGCTGACCACCACCGTTATCGCACTGTTGCTGACGCTCGTCGGCACGCTTGCCACCGGTGGCATCATGCGCGCACTGCAAACGCCGCAAAATATCTTTGTCGACGGTTCGCTCTATCTGCGGGTGTACGTATTCGGTTTGCTGTTTCTGTTTATTTATAATGTCTGCACTGGTATCTTTAACGCGATGGGCGACAGCCGCACCCCGCTCATCCTGCTCATCTTGTCCTCGGTGAGCAATGTCATCCTTGACCTCGTATTTGTGGCGGAGTTCCAGTGGGGCGTTGCGGGCGTTGCATGGGCGACCTTTATTGCGCAGGGCTGCGCGGGTGCGCTGGCTTTTCTGCTGCTGCTGCTGCGCCGTGTGCGCTCGTTCGACACCGGCGGGCACTTCCTGCTGTTTTCCCCCGACATGCTGCGCCGTCTGACAAACTACGCCATTCCCTCCATCGCGCAGCAGAGCTTTGTCTCGGTCGGCAACGTCATCATCCAGTATTATGTCAACCTGTGCGGCGCAACCGTCATCGCGGGCTTCTCGGCAGCGACCAAGGTCAATATGTTTGCGCTGACCTGCTGCATGTCGTTCTCCTCCGGCCTGTCCAGCTATGTCGCGCAGAATATCGGCGCGCGCAAGCTCGACCGCATCGGCCCGGGCCTCAAGGCAGGCGCCACCTTCTCCATTGCGCTTGCGCTCGTTTTTATGGCTATCTATCTGCTGTTTGCGGATTTGCTCATCAGTTTGTTTATTCCGGCGGGCAGCTCCTCGGGCGTTATCGATGTCGGACGGCAATATCTGTTTATTGTCACCCCGTTCTACATTATTGTGTGCATCAAATTTGTCTGCGACAGCGTGCTGCGCGGCGCGGGCGCGATGCGGCTGTTTATGATTACCACCTTTTCCGACCTGATTATCCGTGTGGTGCTCTCGATTGCGCTGTTCCACGTCTGGCGTGAACCGGGCATCTGGCTGTCTTGGCCGCTCGGCTGGTTCCTCGGTTCAGGGCTTTCCGTATGGTTCTACAAAACCGGCGTATGGCGTAAAAATCTTCCCACATTATAAGAAAACAGGGCTTTCCGGAAGGAAGCCCTGTTTTTTTGGTATATTGCGAGATCTTTCCATACAAAATAAGGATGGAAAGGAAGGGGAAAAACCTTGCTAAAGCTCATTCATGCGAGTAAAATATATCATGACAGCGGTGTGCAGGCGCTGCATAACGTCAACCTGCACGTTGCACCCGGAGACTATGTTTCCATTACCGGTGCGTCCGGTTCGGGAAAAAGCACGCTCATGCACATTCTCGGTCTGCTCGACACGCTGACCGAGGGACAATATCTGCTTGACGGTGCGGACGTTTCTCGCCTGCCTGCACGCACGCTTGCGCGACTGCGCAGCGAGCAAATCGGATTTATCTTTCAAGGCTTTCGCTTGCTGCCCGGCATGACCGCACTGGAAAATGTCGCGCTGCCGCTTGCTCTGCAGGGTATCCCGCATGCGGAGCGGCTGGAACGCGCCGAACAGGCGCTGGCGCGCGTCGGTCTGTCCGAGCGGACCACCCATCGGCCCGACCAGCTTTCAGGCGGACAGCAGCAGCGCGTGGCAATCGCCCGTGCGGTTGTCACAAAGCCCGGTGTTGTGCTGGCGGACGAGCCGACTGCGGGACTCGACCCTGAAGCGGCGGAGGATGTACTCAGCTTGCTGGACGGTCTGCACCGCGCGGGACATACCATCGTACTGATTACACACGACCGCGCCGCGGCTTTGCGCGCGGCACGTCGGCTTTATCTGGAAGGCGGCGTGCTTTCCGATGGATAACTACTTTTGGGAGGCTGTTTATGAATCGACGGGACAAGACAAATTATTATCTGGATATGGCGCAGGTCGCGCTCGAGCGCAGCACCTGCCTGCGGCGCAATTTCGGCGCGGTGATCGTCAAAAACGACGTTATTGTGTCCACCGGTTACAATGGGGCGCCGCGCGGTCGGGCCAACTGCATCGACATCGGCACCTGTATTCGGGCTAAAATGGGTATTCCGCGCGGGGAGCGGTATGAGTTCTGCCGCGCGGTGCATGCGGAAGCCAACGCTATCATCGCCGCGCCGCGTGAGCAGATGCTGGGGGCGACGCTCTATCTGGTGGGGCGCGACATGTCCACGGGTGAAATCATGCCGGACGCCAACTCCTGTCCCATGTGCAAGCGCCTGATTATCAACGCGGGCATCGAAAAAGTGGTCATCCGCCGCGATGCGGATACATACGATACGATTGACGTATCCGACTGGGTGGCCCATGATGACATTCTGGACGGAAAAACGGGCTACTGACCCGCTTTTCTACATAACAAAAGGAGGATTTTTCCCATGGAACTGAAAATTTTCAAATGTATGCACTGCGGCAACATCATCGAAATGATTGAGGACCATCACGTACCGGTGATGTGCTGCGGCGAAAAAATGAAGGAATTCAATGCAGGCGAGACCGATGGCGCGGCGGAAAAGCATGTACCGGTTGTAACGGTTGAGGGCGACGTGGTTCGCGCCAAGGTGGGCGAGGTCGCACACCCGATGACCGAGGAGCATCACATCGCGTTCATCTGGCTGGTGACCGATAAGGGCGTACACCGCGCGGTGCTCGACCACACGGGCGCACCCGAGGCGGTTTTCCGTCTGGCCGAGGGCGAAAAGGCCGAAGCGGTTTACGAATTCTGCAACCTGCACGGCCTGTGGAAGGCTACGCTGTAAGCTGCGGCTGTTCCTGAAAAACAAAAAGCGTGTTTCCAAAGGCGCACACCCATAAGGAAGTAATTTGATTGTCGCAGGGCGGCATGGCTGAAAGGTCATGCCGTCCTGCCTTTTCTTTGCCGTTCCACGGTCTGATCGTCGCCCGGCAGGTTGACTTCTCCGATGAAGTTCCAGACC
>DXEF01000011.1 GCA_019115085.1 Candidatus Agathobaculum pullicola
CACAGAAAAAGCGGGCAAGAAGTCTTTGACCTCTTACCCGCTTTTGTGGCAATCCGTATGGCAGCTACCCTGTTTCAGTTGATTGTTGATGCTGTTTTATGAGTAGCTACCATCCGGCGGTTCTTTTCATAAAAGCCGAGGACATGCGCCTCGGCTTTTAAACCAGTATGAAGCAAAGTTCCGCTTGTGGACACCTTGCTCAATTCGGCTGTGTCCGCGTGATGCACGGCGCAGCCCCTTTGCTTGAAAGCGTGGGTTCAAACCAGATTATTTCGCGTAGTCGATGGCGCGGGTCTCGCGCACCATATTGACCTTGATCTGACCGGGATAATCCAAATCATCCTCGATCTTCTTGGCGACCTCGCGGGCGAGCAAAATCATCGCGTCATCCGAAATCTTGTCGGGATTGACAATGATGCGGATTTCGCGGCCCGCCTGAATGGCATACGAACTGGAAACGCCGGGGGTTTCGTTTGCGATGCTCTCGAGCTTTTCCAGACGCTTGATATAGTTTTCCAGATTCTCGCGGCGTGCACCCGGCCTTGCGGCTGAGATGGCATCTGCCGCCTGTACCAAACAGGCCAACGCAGTCTTAGCCTCCACATCGCCGTGGTGCGCCTCGATTGCATGGATGATCGGCTGCGATTCCTTGTACTTCTTGGCAAGGTCTACGCCGATCTGGACATGGCTGCCTTCCACCTCGTGGTCGATCGCCTTACCAATATCATGCAGCAAACCGGCGCGGCGGGCGGGCAGGGGATCAAGCCCCAGCTCGCTGGCCATCATGCCGGCGATATGTGCAACCTCAATGGAGTGCTGCAATACGTTCTGGCCGTAGCTGGTGCGATACCGCAGGCGGCCGAGAATCTTGACCAGCTCGGGATGGATGCCGTGGATGCCGGTCTCAAAGGTGGCGCGCTCGCCCTCGCTCTTGATGATCTGCTCGACCTCGCGGCGGGATTTTTCCACCATTTCCTCAATGCGGGCAGGATGGATACGGCCGTCCACGATCAGCTTTTCAAGCGCCAGTCGCGCGATTTCACGGCGCACCGGGTCAAACGAGGAAAGCGTGATCGCTTCAGGCGTGTCGTCGATAATCAGGTCGACGCCCGTGAGCGTTTCAAGGGTGCGGATGTTGCGGCCCTCGCGGCCGATGATGCGGCCCTTCATTTCATCGTTGGGCAGCGGCACAACCGAAACGGTCGCTTCGGAAACATGGTCGGCGGCGCAGCGCTGAATCGCGGTCGAAATGATCTCGCGTGCGGTCTGTTCGCTTTCGTCCTTGAGTTTCTGCTGAATCTCGCGCAGTTTGACGGCTGCGTCGTGCGTGGCTTCGGACTCAATCGAGGCAACCAGCATTTCACGCGCTTCGTCGCGCGTCATGCTGGCAATCTGCTCGAGTCTTTCCAGCTGCTCCGCTTTGATGCGGGACAGTTCTTCCTTTTCCTTCTGGGTCGCTTCCAGCTGACGGGTCAGCTCCTCGTTCTTGCGGTCAAGCGTGTCGCTCTTCTTGTCGAGGGCTTCTTCGCGCTGGAGCAGGCGACGTTCGAGCTGCTGGGTCTCGTTGCGGCGCTCTTTTAATTCGCGGTCGGCTTCGGTGCGCTGCTTGTGGATTTCATCCTTGGCTTCCAGAATGGCTTCGCGTTTTTTGGTCTCACCGGCTTTGATGGCTTCGTTGATGATGCGTGTCGCTTCGGCCTCGGCGGAGCCAATCTCCTTTTCCGCAACGCTCTTGCGGTACAGAAAACCGATGACAATGCCCACAACGAGACACACAATACCGGCTATGATCGGTATGATGATGTCGGTCATATGTTTGGTGTGTCCTCCTATTTCCTATTTTGTGATTTGGAGGCAGCACCGGTTTGGGCGAAAAACGGCTTGCGCGGTATCTTTCGGCAAAATGGGACGCAGATTTGCAGCGATGGCAGTATATATGGCAAATCATGCGGAAAATAATGACAAAAAATGGCGCAATAGGCCGATGATTCACATACAAACAGGCGCGGCCTTGCGTAGCAAATGGCGCTTGAAAAACGCCGGATTATAATGCCCTTGAAAAAGCCCGGCGCGAAATTGCGCAGGCTATATTACAGCAGGTATTATACTACAATTTATTGTAAAGCCTGTTGGTCAAACTGTCAAGAAAAACCCATACAATACTGTGCAGATTTTGGCGTATTTTGAAAACAGGCTGAGCGCGCCCTTGTGGAACAGGCGGCGATTTGCTATAATGAAACGAATATATCGGGAGGAACGCTTATGCACCAGTCTATGTGCCGCATTCAGCGCGGCCCGTTTGTTTATTATACCTGCCGCCGCCTGCCGGTGCGCCACGCTTTTACGACCAAATTCGGCGGCGTGAGCACAGGGCACTGCGAAAGCCTGAATCTGGGCTTTAACCGCGGGGATACCGAGGAAAATGTGCGCGAAAACTACCACCGTCTGGCGGAAGCATTGGGCGTGGATGAGAACCGTATCACCCTGACCCGGCAGATTCACGAAACCGAAGTTTCGGTTGTTGGGGAGGAGCAGGTCGGCATGGGACTGACCCGCCCGATGGCGTGGCAGTCGGACGCCATCGTCACCGCGCTGCCCGACACGCCGATCTGCGGCTTTTACGCGGACTGTGTGGTCACGCTGCTGTATGATCCCGCGACCCATACCGCCGGTGTATGTCATGCGGGCTGGCGCGGCATGGCGGGAGGCATCCTGCCCAAGACCGTGGCGGTGATGGAGGAAAAACTCGGCACAAAACGCGAAAGCCTGCGCGCGGTGCTCGGTCCGTCCATCCGACAGGAATGTTTTGAAACCGATGCGGATGTGCCTGAGGCAATGGAAAAGCAACTGGGCGCGCTGGTGCATCCTTATATTATGGAAAAAGGTGCGAAATTCCATATGGATTTGCAGGGCATCGGCGTTCAGCTGCTGCGGGACACGGGCCTTGCGCCGGAAAATGTGATTGACAGCGGCATCTGTACCATGTGCTGCTCGGATGAATTCTGGTCGCACCGCAAGACGCATGGCCTGCGCGGCGTGCAGGGCGGCGTGATCTGCCTGTAACCGAAAGGGAGTCCGGTTTATGAAATGGAAAAAAAGCGTGCTCGCCGCGTTTCTTGCAGCGATGTGCCTGCTCAGCGCCTGCGGTTTGCCCGCTTTGGGCGGCGAGGATGCGCCGGTCGATACGGTCAAGGTGTCGGATGCGTACTTCGGTTTGGCGTGGTATCAAAACGGTACGCTCAATCCGGTGCTGGACAACACCAGCATCAACCGTGTGCTGTGCGAGGCGCTGTACGAAGGGCTGTTCGAGGTTACCTCGAACTTTACAGCGGAAAATGTGCTGTGCGAATCGTATGCAGGCGACGGCACCACCTTTACCTTCACCCTGCGGGATGACGTTAACTTCTGGTCGGGTGAGAAATTGACCGCACGAGACGTGGTCGCAAGCCTGCAAACGGCTCAGTTTAACGAGGCTTCGCCGTTTCACAATCGGCTGACGGAAGTTTCCTCCATTCAGGCGGTCAGCGACCGTGAGGTGCGCATCGTGCTCACCTCGCCCAATATCAATTTCCCGCGTCTGCTGGATATTCCGATTTACCGGCAAGGCTCGGCCGACAGCGGCAGCTTTGCCGACGGCACCGGCCCGTTCCAGCCGGTCGAGCAGGATCGACACTGGACGCTGGGGGCCAACGGGAATTGGCATGGCGGCTTCCTCGGCGCGATCCGCACGATTACGCTGGTGGCAATGACGCGCGCGGACGCGGCGATGTCCAGCTTCCAGACGGGCGATGTGTCTCTGATGCGCGCGGCGCGTATCTCGCCCGATCCCCCGTCGGTGGGCGGCTCGGTCGATACCGTGCAGACAACCAGCGCGTCGCTGCACTATCTGGGTATCAATCATGCGAACAGCCAGTTGGCAAACGCCAAGGTGCGGCAGGCGCTGAGCGCTGCGATCTCGCGGCAGAGCCTGTGCGCCACGCAGCTGCAAACCTTTGCGGATCCCGCGGTGCTGCCCGTCAATCCGCAGCCAGCGGGTGATAATCTGGCGATCAATCCGTCGGCGGACGCAACCAAAGCGGCGCAGCTGCTGCGGGAAGGGCTCAGCGGCGAAACCGACACGGATCAGACGGATACGTCCGATCAAGCGGGCGACACCGACGAATACGACAATGCCGACCAAACGGATAACGGCGACGAGTATACCGATGAATATGATGACGCGGACGGTGGGGAAAATACGGACACCGGCACGGATGCGGGCGCAACCGGTGGAGAGACGCTGTCCATTCGTCTGCTGGTCAATTCGGATAACGCCTTCAAGGTTGCGGCGGCCGAGCAGATCGCCGCGTCCTGGAACGCGCTGGACGGTGTGACCGTGACAGTGGACAAGCAGCCGTATGAGACGTTTCTCTCCATGCTGCAGTCCGGCTCGTTTGACGTATACTATGGAGAAACACAGCTTACCGCGGATTTTGATCTGCGTCCGCTGCTATCCTCCGGCGGCAGCCTGAACTATGGCGGCTATTCAAACGGGGATATGGCGGCGGCAATCGCGGCCGCGCGCAGCGGCGAAAATGTTTCCGGCTTCTACAGCCTGTTTCTCGAGCAGATGCCCATTATTCCGGTTGCGTTTGAGCGCGGGCAGATCATTCTTCGCAAGGGTCTTATCAACAATTATGCGCCCTCGCCGTACAATGCGTTCGCAGGGCTGGAGACTTGGACAGCTTCATAAAGCAATCAAAAAAACCCCCGGCAAGGCCGCTTTCGGTAGAATACCGAGGCGGCTGGGCAGATATAGGAGATATTTCATGGCAGAAAAGGTAGTATTGGGACTTTCGGGCGGCGTAGACTCCGCTGTGGCGGCAGCACGGCTGCGGGACAGGGGCTTTGAAGTGCATGGTCTGTTCCTTGAGGTAGGACTGGGCGGAGAGGAAGCTGCTCAGCACACGGCGGACGATTTGGGGATTCCGCTTTATGTTGCACACCGACGCGAGGCGTTCGAGCAGCAGATTTGCGGATATTTTGCCGATTCGTTCCGCAATGCGCGCACGCCAAACCCGTGCGTGATGTGCAATCCGCTCATTAAATTCCGTGCACTGACCGACTACGCTGACGAAATCGGCGCGGCACACATCGCCACCGGGCACTATGCCCGCACGGGACGCGATGCCGAGGGCCGTGCACTGCTGCGGCGCGCCCGCGCGGAAAAGGATCAGAGCTATATGCTGTACCGACTGCCGCGCAAAACGGTTGCGCGCTGCCTGTTCCCCCTGGGCGAGGCAGAAAACAAGACGGAAGTGCGCGAAAATGCGCGTGAAATCGGCCTTTCAGTTGCGGAAAAGCCGGATAGTATGGATGTGTGCTTCATCCCGGACGGAGATGTGCAGGGCTGGCTGGAGCGTCACGGCGCGGCTTGTCCGCCGGGCAATTTTGTTGACGAAAGCGGCAAGGTGCTCGGGCGGCACAAGGGGATCCACTGCTATACGGTCGGACAGCGTAAGGGACTGGGTGTCGCGGCGGAGGGACGGTTATTCGTACACGAATTGCGGCCGGAGACGAACGAGGTCGTTTTGTCGCTTGAGGACGTGTACCGCAGTGAGATTACCGTGCGGGATGTGCACTATATCGCGCCGGAATACGCGGAAAACGGCCCATTTGTCTGCGAGGTGCGTGTGCGCTTTTCGCGCCGCAGCGACCGCGCAACCATTTATCCGGACGGCAAGGATGCGCGTATTGTGTTCGAGGATGCGGTTCGCGCACCGGCCGCGGGGCAGAGCGCGGTGCTCTACGATGGTGATATTGTCATCGGGGGCGGCTTCATCGCATAAAACAGGGAAAAAGGCGGGAGCGCGGGGCGCTTCCGCCTGATTTTGCGCGTGGGGAGGATATGGGTATGGAGAAAAATCACGTATTGCAGGGCCATCTGCTCGGGGCGTTCAGTGTGATAGTCTGGGGCACGACGTTTGTTGCAACCAAAGTGCTGCTGCGCACCTTTTCACCGGTAGAGATCATGGTCACGCGCTTTGCGCTGGGGTTTGCGGCGCTGCTGATTGCGTCGCGCGGCTGGATGCGCGCCAAGGAAAAACGGCATGAAATGCTGTTTGCGCTGGCGGGACTGACGGGCGTTACGCTGTATTTCCTGATGGAAAACATCGCGCTGACCTATATATCCGCCTCGCTTGTCGGTATCATCGTGGCGGCGGCGCCGCTGTTTACCGCGCTGTTCGCCGCGCTGCTGCTGCATGAGAGACTCGGTCGCTGGTTTTTTATTGGTTTTGTCTGCGCAATGGCAGGCGTGGCGCTCGTATCGCTGGCAGGTGTGAGCGAGCTGCACTTCAGTCCGCTGGGCGCGCTGCTCGGCGTGGGCGCCGCGCTGGTCTGGGGCGTGTACTCCGTGCTGATTCGGTATCTGGGTGCGGCGGGCTATGCCACCGTGCCGCTGACTTGTCGGGTGTTCGGCTATGGGCTGCTGTTTCTGCTCATTCCGGCGTTTCTCGACGGATTTCCGGCAGGGCCGACGGCGTGGCTCACGCCGGTTCATCTGGCAAATCTGCTGTTTCTTGGGTTGGGTGCGTCCGCAACCTGCTTTGCGACGTGGAACCGCGCGGTGTTCCTGCTTGGGCCGGTGCGCACGAGTGTGTACATCTATGCGACGCCGATTGTGACCATCATCAGCTCGGCGCTCATCCTGCATGAAACGATGACCCCGTCCATGTGGCTGGGCACGGCGCTCGCGCTTGGCGGATTGGTGCTGTCCGAGCGTGACGGCACCAAGAAAGAAAACAAGCCCAAACAGTGACGAGCAGCTGTAAGGCGTTTAACTAATAGAAAAGAACCGCCGGAAGGCGGTTCTTTTCATTTCATTAGTTAAACGCTTCGTCGTCCCGTTCCTCGAACATGCGGTGCACGCGCGCGCGCAGTTCGGGATAGCCTGCAAGCGTGGGGTCAGCCTGCAAAATCTGCTCGGCCTCTTCGCGCGCGCTCCGCATGAGCGCAAGGTCGGCAATCGGGTCAGCAACGTGCAGCGCGGGCAGACCGTGCTGACGCCTGCCGAAAAAGTCGCCCGGACCGCGCTGCGACAGGTCGGCGCGCGCGATCTCAAAGCCGTCGTTTGTTTTACACAGGATTTTCAGTCGTTCGCGCGCGGTTTGCCCCTTGTCCGCACCGAAGAAAATGCAGTAGGACTGTCTCGTGCCGCGTCCGACGCGCCCGCGCAGCTGGTGCAGCTGAGACAGGCCGAAGCGGTCGGCATCCTCGACGACCATCAGATTGGCGTTGGGCACGTCCACGCCGACCTCAATGACGGTCGTGGCGACCAGAATATCGTATTCCTTCGCGGCAAACGCCTGCATGACGCGCTCCTTTTCCGCGCTTTTCATGCGGCCGTGCAGCACGGCAACGCGCCGGTGCGGCAGCGTTTTTTGCAGGTCGAGCGCGTGCTGTTCCGCGCTTTTGAGGTTCATTTCCCCCTCTTCGACCAGCGGGCACACAACATACACCTGCCCGCCCTCGCGAATCTGCTTGTCGATAAAGGCAGTGATGCGGCGGCGCATATTTTCGCCCACGGCGTAGGTTTCAACCGGCTGACGGCCGGGCGGCACCTCGTCGAGCACGGATACATCGAGGTCGCCGTACAGGATGAGCGCAAGCGTGCGCGGGATGGGCGTTGCCGACATGACCAGCACATGGGGCGTCTGTCCCTTGGCGGACAGCGCGGCGCGCTGCGCTACGCCGAAGCGGTGCTGCTCGTCGGCCACGACCGCGCTCAGCCGATAAAAATTGACGCTCTGCTGGATGAGCGCGTGCGTACCGATGACAACCTGCGCCGCGCCGCTCTCGATGGCGGCGAGGGCCGCGCGCTTTTGCGCGGCGTTCATCGAGCCGGTCAGCAGTGTGCAGGAGATACCCAGTGTTGCCAGCAGCGGCGCCAGCGTTTCCGCGTGCTGCGCCGCGAGGATTTCAGTCGGGGCCATGAAGGCGGCCTGATAGCCGCTTTTGGCGGCCAGCGCACAAAGCGCCGCGGCCACAACCGTCTTCCCTGAGCCGACGTCGCCCTGCACCAGTCGGTTCATCGGACGACCGGAGGCGCAGTCTGATGCGATTACCCCGATTGCGCGACGCTGCGCGCCTGTGGGGGAAAAGGGGAGCGCGGCAAAAAAGTCCGCAAGAGAGGAATCGGAAAATACTAGTCCGGTGTCGGCGCGGCGGCGTTCCTTGAGCTGTTGTAAGCCGCAGCACAGCAGAAACAGCTCCTCAAACACCATGCGGCGGCGCGCCTCGGTCACATCCTGCGCCGACTGCGGCCGGTGGATGGCGGCGAGCGCGTCGGCGGCATCCGGTAGCGTGTACCGCGCGCGCAGCACTTCGGGCAGCGGATCGGGCCAGTCGCCTGGAACCGCATCCAGCGCCGCTTCGGTCACGCGCGCCATATCGCGCTGGGTCAGCCCTGCGGTCAGCGGGTAGACCGGCACAATGCGGCCGGGGTGCGCCGCGTCGGGCGAGACCTTTTCCGACTGCGGCGAAACCAGCATGCGCGCGTGACCGTTTATCTGCACGCGCCCGTAAAACACATATTCCTGCCCCACGCGCAGCAGCGCCGCGGCGTAGGGATTGTTAAAATAGGTCACGGGCAGCGAGCCGGATTGGTCAAAAATCGTGCATTTGACCAGCGTCATGCCCTTGCGGATGCGGGTGGTTTTCGGCTCGGTGCCGACGACCGCCCGAACAGCATACTTGCCGTCCTCCGCGATGTCCGCAATGGAAGTGATCACGGAGCGGTCCTCATAATCGCGCGGATAGGTTTCCAATGCGTCGCGCAGCGTGCGGATATGCAGTTTTTCAAACAAAGCCGCCTTTTTCGGGCCGACGCCCTTGACAAAGCGGATGCTGTCCTCCAGTGCGGGCATAACTTCCTCCTTACGGTGCTGTCAACCGCTGCGCCGCAGCGCGCATAAAACAGAACCTTGCGGCAAGCCGCAAGGTCCATAAAAACCGGGGCCATGCGCCTCGTTTTTTGTACTTTTTCGCGTAAACTCCGAGCGAAATTGTGATCTTGCTCGATGGATTTCAGTATTCCCGGTAGACCGCCTTGACCACGCCGAGAATCTGGCAGCCGTTGCCGTCAATCGGGGGATAGGCGGGGTTTTCCGGCATCAGCCACACGCCGTCCGCCGTGATGTTCAGCGTTTTACAGGTGGCTTCATCCTCCAGCAGGGCGATGATGATGTCGCCGTTGCGGGCCTGAATATCCTGCCGTACGATGACCAAATCATCATCCATAATGCCCACGCCGATCATCGAGTCGCCGCGGATGCGCAGGGCGTAGTACTCCCCGCCGTTTGCCGCCGGCTCAAACGGGACGTAGCCCACATGTTCTTCGACCGCGAGGATAGGCATACCGGCGGTGACGCGGCCGAGAATGGGCACGCGCGTGACCATGGACGGGCCGCTGACCGGGGTCAGCGCACGGGACTTGTGCTCGCTCGGCTCGAGGTAGCCCGCCTCCTGCAATTTTTTCAGGTGGGCGTGCACGGTGGAGGGCGAGCGCAGGTTCATTTCCGCGCAGATTTCGCGCACCGAAGGGGGGTAGCCGTGTTCGAGGGAAAACGCACTGATATAATCTAAAATCCTTTGCTGTTTGGCGGAGATTTTTTTCATATGGACGCACTCCTTGCTGTTGCGATTCGGAACATACGTTCGTATTTTTTTCTATTATACCCTAAAATGCCAAATAAAGCAAACATTTGTTTGTGGAAAAACGGAAAGAATTACGAAAAACTAAAATTACGCACAATTTCCTGCCCATTATTCCGAGTTTTGTCTGACCATTCGCAAAAAAATCATCGGTTTGCTTGTATTTGGGACGGTTTTGTTATATCATATAAGCAGAAATGATTCGGACAGTGCTGCACCTTACAGAGCGTCCTGACTCAAAAAGCATCAAACGATCGCAGGGAGGGTTTTTTCTATGACGATCAAGACCGATCTTGGATATATCGAAATCACAAACGAGGTGATGGCGGGAATTGCGGGCTATGCGGCTTCGTCGTGCTTCGGCGTAAAGGGCATGACCATTCGCTCGATGTCGGATGGGCTGGCGCATCTGCTTGGACGCGAGACGCAGTCACGCGGTGTCAAGGTGGCGGAGGCGCCGGACGGCGGCGTTAATATCGACCTGCACATCGCGGTCGAGCATGGCGTAAATATTGCGACCGTCTGCCGCTCGATTATCAGCGAGGTGCGCTACCATGTCGAGCGTCTGACCGGCGTGGATGTAAAGAATGTCGATATCTATGTAGAGAGTATCCGTGCGGACTGACGCGCGGCCAAAAAAGAATTCGGGGAGAGTTAAGTAAATGGCAGATCAGAAAATAGACGGCGCGCTGTTCCAGTCCATGGTGATCGAGGGCGCGCTTGCCATTGCCGAAAAGAAGGAGCAGGTAAACGAACTGAACGTTTTCCCTGTGCCGGACGGCGATACGGGCACGAATATGTCCATGACCATGGCCTCGGCGATGACCGAGATGGAAAAGCTGACCGAGCCGACGCTGGCAAAAGCCGTCGATACGACGGCCTCCGCGTTGCTGCGCGGCGCGCGCGGCAACTCGGGCGTAATTTTGTCGCTGCTGTTCCGCGGCGCGGCGAAAAAGCTGCGCGAAACCGATGCGGCGGGCGGCCGCGAACTGGCGCTGGCGCTGCGCGAGGGTGTGGAAACTGCGTATAAGGCGGTCATGAAGCCGGCGGAAGGCACGATTTTGACCGTGTCGCGCGTGTCTGCGCAGCAGGCGGTTGAAGCCTGTCAGGCCGAGCCGGACCTGTCGGCCGAGCAGGTGCTCGAAACCGTGCTGACCTGCGGACGGAAGGCGCTGGAGGAAACCGTGCATCAGAATCCCGTGCTGGAAAAGGCGGGCGTGGTGGACGCGGGCGGCTTTGGCTACCTGACTATTCTCGAAGGCATGCTCGACGCGCTGCGCGGTATCCATAAAGAGCGCACCGCCGCCGAACCGACCAAGGCGGCTGCGGACTTCGGCGCGATTGCGGATGAGGATATCACGTTCACCTATTGCACTGAGTTTATCGCCGCGCGCAAGGATAAGGCGCGCAACGTCGGTCGTCTGCGGTCGATTTTGAATGATATTGGCGACAGTCTGGTGGTGGTCGAGGATGACGATATCGTCAAGGTGCATGTGCACACCGACCAGCCGAACAAAGCGCTTGAGGAGGGTCTCAAGTTCGGCCCGCTGTTGACCGTCAAAATTGAGAACATGCGGGAGCAGCACACCGCCAAGGTCATCGAAGGCACGGCGGATGCGCCGGCCGAGCGTGTTATTGTTCCGGCGGAAAAGAAATTCGGTTTTGTGGCAGTCGCCGCGGGCGACGGCCTGAAAAGCGTCTTTACCGATCTGGGTGTCGACGTGGT
>DXEF01000012.1 GCA_019115085.1 Candidatus Agathobaculum pullicola
CGGGGTTAAAACAACAGGCAGTAGAGGAATACTTATCTGGTAGGAAAAGCCAGTTGGATATATGTAAAAAATATCATATTCGGAAGCAAGCGCAGCTACGAAGATGGATCAAGGTGTATACTGCACATGGAAACTTCAAATCTTTACAGTTTTCAGGAGGAGGAAGCTACATGAAGCAGGGACGAGAAACCACGTTGGAGGAGCGTATCCAGATTGTGAGGGAATGCATAGCTTGCGGAAAGGACTACGGCGAGATAGCATTGAAATACCAAGTGAGTTACCAACAGGTGCGTACCTGGACGCTTCGCTTTGAGCAGATGGGAGAAGCTGGCTTGGAGGATCGGCGTGGTCGGCGGAAAAAGGATCAAACTCCCCGCACTGAACTGGAAAAAGCTCAAATTGAGATCGAGCAGCTCACACATAAGCTGTATCTGGCGGAAATGGAGAATGCTTTGCTAAAAAAATTGGACGAGATAGAGAGGAGAGATGCCTCTCGGAAGTAAGGCAGCACCATATTTACAGAGCAATTCAGGAATGTCATAAGGAACAGGGAGTTTCCATTGAAGCTGCCTGCAAATTGCTTCATGTGGCACGATCCGCTTACCACAAATGGGCTTCTGGAAAATTGAGTAGTAGAGCCGTGGAGAACGAACGGTTAGCGGACAAGATTGAAAAAATCCATGCGGAAAGCCCGGATAAAGGCTACCGGAGACTGAATGACGATCTGCGCCATGATTATGGCATCCATGTCAATGACAAGAGAGTGCTGCGGATCTGCCGGGTTAGAGATATACGGTCTACTGTGAAATATAATAACCACGGCTGTACCAGGCAGGCCAAGAATCCTCAGTATCTTGCCGAAAACCTGCTGGGCCGTCAATTTTACGCTGACAAACCCAATGAGAAGTGGCTCACTGATGTGACGGAGAGTTCAAATGGTATGAGGGTATTGAGGTACATAAGCTCTATCTGAGCGCTATTCTGGACCTCTGTGACCGGCGCATCGTGACCTATGCACTGAGTGAGCGCAATGACAATCCTCTCGTATTCAAGACCTTTGACAGGGCTGTTAAGCTCAACCCGGACGCACATCCTCTGTTCCACAGCGACAGAGGCTACCAATATACAAGCCGAGCATTCCACCAGAAGCTCGTACAGGCGGGAATGGTGCAGAGCATGTCCCGCGTGGCACACTGTATTGACAATGGCCCTATGGAAGGCTTCTGGGGCATCCTGAAACGGGAACGCTACTATGGCAGGCGTTTTACCCGCAAGCAGGAGCTTGTGCAGATGATTGTGAGCTACATCTGCTATTACAATACCAGAAGAGTTCAGCGCAATCTGGGCGTGCTGACACCGATGGAGAAACACGAGTTGTGCCTTGCTGCATAAAAAGCGGCCAGCAACCTACAGGCTGCTGGCCGGGAAAACTTTATATTTTTTCACTGTCCTCTTGACGGGTAGCGGTTCAAACCGTAGGCGGCAAGCCCTTTCCTTTTATCTTGATACACACTTTTTGCAGTAGTCCAGATAGGTAGGCAGTTCCGCTCGAGATAGTGTCAAGGATTGGATCCGTTGACAAATCCGTTATTTGGCTATCCCTATGGTATAAACAGTCAGATGTTTCAACAGGTGTTTTGGGAAATCGTCCAACGCTGTGTAAAGAGCGGCTGGACTGACAGAAAGAAATTGGCAACTGACGAAACATATCTTCCGCATATGTTTTCAAAGATAGCTGGATCGAAACCGAAGTAGAAACCGAGGGGTGAGCCTGCAGGGCTATCTGGATCGCTTCGATAAAGGGCTCTCAAAACCGCCCGGTTTTAAGAGGCATTGGCTCTTTGATGAAAACGGACCGTAAACTGTAAATATGAGATCATGGCTGGTGTAGATGTAACGAAAAAAGGGAAACGGTTGGCTTTACGGCTCTTAGAGCGACAGATTCAAAATAGAGTGGCAAAAACATTGCATTGGATCTTGGCTACGATACCAAGACTGTTCATCACGGTCTGTAACCGCTGGGTATTACGGGATACATTCCAGCCATTCGCTCTTCCAATTCTCCGGAAAAGTACGGTTTTTTCTTTTGACCCAAGAAGATGCGTTTTGTTGCTCGAACGGCGTCAAGCTTGTTTACCAACGGCTGAAGTGATGAGTATATCCAGACTGAGCAGCTATATATCCTCCCACGCCAAGAATATACAGAGAACCGTTTGAATCCCCCAATATTTTGTTGCCCTCACCGATTGATTTATGCCCGCGAAACAGGTAGAATAAAGATATCTTTTATCTGATGAAGGAGAGGACACGATACATGAGCGTCAATCGTTGTTATTCCGAAAAAAAGCCCGGCTTTGATGTCGAAGCACGCAGCCTGTTTTCCAGTCTGCACGATCTGCTCGATGTCAAAAGTCTGACTCATGTGCGGTATCTCTGCCGCTACGACACTGAAGGTCTGGCCCCTGAAGCCTATGAAAAAGCCAAGGGGATCGTTTTTTCCGAGCCGATGGCAGACATATGCTATGATGAAGACTTTCCCCGCCCTTCGGGTGCCCACGCTGTGCTTGCAGTCGAGCCGCTGCCCGGCCAATTTGACCAGCGTGCGGACTCGTGCGCGCAGTGTATCCAGCTGCTGACCGGTGGTGAGCGCCCTGCCGTAGCCGCAGCAAAAATTTATGTACTGGAAGGCAAGCTATCGGATGCCGACATGGATAAGATTCGCGGCTACCTAATCAACCCTGTCGAGGCCCGAGAGTCATCTATGGACAAGCCTGCCACACTCAAGGTCGACTATGCGATTCCAACAACGGTAGCATCAGTCTCGGGCTTTATCCATATGGACGAAGCGGCATTGAGCGACTTGATGACCGGTATGGGACTTGCAATGGATTTGGATGACCTCAAGTTTCTGCAGGCCTACTTCCGAGACGAGGAAAAGCGCGACCCAACTATCACCGAGGTACGCATGGTGGACACTTATTGGTCGGATCATTGCCGCCATACTACCTTCCTAACCGAGATTGACGGCACGAAGATCGATGACCCAATGGTACAGGATGCGTTTGATCGCTATCTTGCAGCACGTGTCGAGGTCTATGGCGAGGAAAAAGCATCCAAACGACCTGTGACGCTCATGGATATTGCAACCGCCGGTGCAAAGGTACTGAAAAAACGCGGTTATCTCAAAAACATCGACGAATCGGAGGAGATAAACGCCTGCTCGATCAAGGTAAAGGCGCTGATTGACGGCCATTATGAAGACTGGCTTTTGATGTTTAAAAATGAGACGCACAACCATCCGACTGAGATTGAGCCGTTCGGCGGTGCGGCCACCTGCCTTGGCGGTGCCATTCGAGATCCGCTCTCCGGCCGCAGCTACGTTTATCAGGCGATGCGTGTAACTGGCGCGGGCGATCCGACTGTTCCGTTGAGCGAGACGCTTGAGCATAAACTGCCGCAGCGCAAACTTTGCCAGACTGCTGCAGCGGGCTATTCGTCCTATGGTAACCAGATCGGCCTTGCCACGGGGCTGGTACACGAAATCTATCACCCGGGTTATGTTGCCAAGCGCATGGAGATCGGCGCAGTCGTCGGCGCTGCTCCGCTCGAGAATGTTATTCGCGAAGTCCCCGAGCCCGGCGACATTGTTATTTTGCTCGGCGGTAAGACGGGCCGCGATGGCTGTGGCGGTGCAACCGGATCTTCTAAGAAGCATACCGAGGCTTCGCTCGAAACCTGCGGTGCAGAGGTCCAGAAGGGCAATCCGCCCGAAGAGCGCAAGATCCAGCGCCTGTTCCGGGATGGAAACGTCACTCGCATGATTCGCCGCTGCAACGACTTCGGTGCGGGCGGCGTATCAGTCGCCATCGGCGAGTTGGCTGACGGTTTGGACATCAATCTGGATGCTGTCCCCAAGAAGTACGACGGTTTGGACGGCACCGAGCTTGCCATTTCGGAGTCGCAGGAGCGTATGGCAGTTGTTGTGCGCGCAAAGGATGCAAACACATTCATCTCTGCCGCAGCCAAAGAAAATATCGAAGCGGTTGTTGTGGCAACGGTCACAGACAAGAATCGCCTGTGCATGACGTGGAACGGCAACACAATTGTAGACATTTCGCGTGACTTCCTCAACACCAACGGTTGTGTAAAGCATGTCACAGCAGAGATTTCGTCCCTCCCCACACCTTCTATCACCTGTGTCCCGGCAGGCAAGACCGAAAAGGA
Source organism: Candidatus Agathobaculum pullicola (assembly GCA_019115085.1). Taxonomy (GTDB): domain Bacteria; phylum Bacillota; class Clostridia; order Oscillospirales; family Butyricicoccaceae; genus Agathobaculum; species Agathobaculum pullicola. The sequence continues at coordinate 4,225 of DXEF01000012.1, forward strand.
AAAAATTCTAAACCACGCCGCCACGCTCGGCATCTGCTTGGAGCGCGGCTTGGTGGAACGGTTCGATGGATCGATTGGCGCAAATTCCGTATTTATGCCGTTTGGCGGAAAGTACCAACTCACCCCAACGCAGGTTATGGCGGCCACCCTGCCTGCACAGGACGGCCAGTGCGAGACTGCGTCTGTGATGGCGTTTGGGTTTGATCCCTATTATACCGAGCAAAATCCGTTCCTCGGTGCGTCGGCTGCGGTCATCGAGTCGGTCGCCAAGCTCGTTGCAGCAGGCTGTGACTTTGAGACCGCATACCTGACCTTTCAGGAATACTTTGAGCGTCTGGGTAAGGATCCGAAGCGTTTCGGTAAGCCGCTGTCTGCTTTGCTGGGTGCATATACCGCGCAGGAGGAGCTTTGTCTCGGCGCGATCGGCGGCAAGGACTCAATGAGCGGATCATTTGACGATATGGATGTCCCTCCGACGCTGGTTTCTTTCGCCATCGCCCCTCAGGATGCGTCCCGCCTGATTTCTCCTGAGTTTAAAGCAGCAAACCATCCAGTTTACTTCTTTGACGCACCGTATTTTCAGGACGGCTCAGCCGACTATCAGACAATGAAACACGTTTGGAACGAGGTCGCGAACCTGATTGCATCCGGCAAAGCCATATCCGCATGGGCGCTGTCTGTCGGCGGCATTGCCGAGGGCGTGTGCAAGATGGCGCTCGGCAACAAGATCGGTTTTACGTTTGATGACTCCTTCCCTATCGAAGCACTGTACCTTAAGAATTTCGGCGGTATCCTAATTGAAGCGGTGCAAGAACTTCCCGCATACTGGCTGGTTGGCCGCACAACCGCAGATGAAGCAATCACCATCGCAGGCGAGTCTGTCACGCTGGACGAGTTAATCTATGCGTTTGAAAACCGTCTGGAAGGCGTATTCCCGACCAAGGCTTCAGCTACAGACGAACATTTGACAACAGTTGCTTACACTGAGCGCTGCACCAAGGCGCCCGCAGTCAAGTCCATAAAGCCTCTGGCTGTCATTCCGGTATTCCCCGGTACCAACTGCGAATATGACACTGCGCGTGCCGTAGAAAACGCAGGCGGCGCGGCAGAAATTATTGTCGTGCGCAATTATTCTGCTGATGCTCTGGCACAAAGTGCGGAGCAGCTCGAAAACGCCATCCGAAAAGCTCAGATGATTATTCTGCCGGGCGGCTTCTCGGGCGGCGACGAGCCGGACGGATCGGGCAAGTTCATCGCTTCGTTTCTGCGAGGCCCCGGCATCAAGGATGCCATCCATGAGCTGCTCCAGAAGCGTGACGGCCTGATGCTTGGCATCTGCAATGGTTTTCAGGCACTCATCAAGCTGGGACTTGTGCCCTATGGTGAGATCCGTGACGAAATGACCAGTGATGACCCGACGTTGACCTTCAACCTGATTGGCCGCCACCAAAGCCGCTATGTAACCACGCGCGTCGCGTCGGTTAAGTCTCCTTGGCTGTCCTCTTGCAATGTCGGCGACCTACATTCGATTGCGATTTCTCATGGCGAAGGCCGCTTTGTCGCTCCGCAACATGTTATTGATGATCTGGCGAAGAACGGCCAAATCTCCTTCCAGTACACTGATCTTGCAGGCAATCCGTCCATGGACATTGCCTGGAATCCAAACGGTTCTATGTGCGCCATTGAGGGAATCACCTCTCCCGATGGCCGTGTGCTGGGCAAAATGGGTCATACAGAGCGCTACAGTCTCTTTGTCGGCCGCAATATTTATGGAGAAAAATATCAACCGATTTTTGAAAACGGCGTGAAGTATTTTAAATAAATTCACATGATACAAACAAAGCGACGGCACACAGGTGCCGTCGCTTGTTGCTATCTCCCCTACCCCTATCCGCCACTCTACGCAACGTAGGTTGTCCTGTAATAAAAATCATGGTATTGTGCTGTATGAGAGGAGAGAATATATATGAACCATTATGTCACAGGCGCAGTTATCAAGCAGCTGCGCGAACAGAAACATCTGACACAAGCGCAGTTGGCTGAGAAATTGTGCGTGAGCGATAAGGCAGTTTCCAAATGGGAAACCGGGGTATCATTTAGATAAAGATACCACACCAATCCCACGCTGGCTTTTGCTCAACCGATACAGCCGGAGGGCTGGACAACAAGAAAAGGCGGTATGCGCCCCGTGGAGGGGTAGCGTACCGCCTTTTCTTGTGGGGGTTTCCAAAGGGGGCAACGCCCCCATTTGGCACACGACTTTGCGAAGCAAAGTGTAG
>DXEF01000001.1 GCA_019115085.1 Candidatus Agathobaculum pullicola
TAGCTGCCCATCATTTCTCGAAGGGCTGCTTTTTGTGGGGTATCTTTTTTCCTTGCCATAAAATAAACCTCCAAACTGGTAAGTCTATCTTACATCAGTTTGAAGGTTTACACAAACTTTGGGATACTACCTCGTGTAGGCGTTGCTGTACTTTCAGACCGCATTTTGCGAACAGCCTCTATTCTCGCAGACAAAATTTTACTCGCTCGCAATTCCGATGGTGTTATTCCCTTCAGCCAAAAACAATAGCGCATCTTTTTATTAATAAATTCTACAGATCCAACATATGGTTTTATCCACCTCTCAAGATTGGGTTCTTTCAAAAGTACAGAGTTCTTTTCCTCTTTTGTCAAGATTAGATGCCCTCCATCTGTAGGCTTGTTTCCGTACACCATTGGGGTTATATTACAAATAGGGGTGCTCCTACTTGAAATAAAAACATTTGGGGCGTCAATGAGATAGGGATTAATATTCTCTGCCATTTGTATGCGCTCGTCAGTATAAATGCGCTTTAAATTTTCACTTTTCGTCGTACTAAAGCCGATAATAACACAATGAACATGGGCTTTCATATTTGCTTCGCTATCCCATCGGAAAGTACGGTAAGCAAAATCGATATGAATACCATAGTGCTCATAAAGAGTTTCCCATAAAGGAGCAACTTGCTCTCCTTGAGTAATACTGTTTGTTGAAACAAATGCTATTCGAACAAGAGTTTCAACCGCAAATTTAGCAGCTTTATAATACCAAGCTCCTACATAATCAATGCTATTAGAAAGTTTAATCTTTCCAAATATTGCAACAGCCTCTGCTTTTTGTTCTTTTGTCATCATGGAAGCTCCCACAAACGGCGGGTTACCCATAATGTAATTCAGCTCACGCTTTGGAACAACGCTCTCCCAATCCAGCCGCAAAGCGTTGCCCTCTACAATATTCGCGTAGGATTTCAGCGGAAGAAAGTCCAGAGACATGTGCATGATGTCCTCGGTCTCTTTCATCATTTGGCTTTCCGCAATCCACAATGCCGTCTTGGCTACGGTCACGGCAAAGTCATTGATCTCGATGCCATAGAACTGACTAATGGAGACTTGAATCGGATTGTTCATATCCAATATCATCTGATTATAATTGAGCGCTGCCAGAACTTCATTTTCTAATCGACGCAAAGATAAGTATGTCTCCGTCAAAAAATTGCCTGAACCACAAGCCGGATCAAGAAAGGTCAAACCAGCCAGTTTGCCCTGAAATGCCTTGAGCTTTACTTTTCGCGTCCGTTCGATGGCGATTTCTTGAATTTCCTTCAATTCAGCCTTTAAGTCATCCAAAAACAGCGGGTCAATGACCTTGTGGATGTTCTCAATGCTGGTATAGTGCATTCCTCCGGAGCGCCGGGTCTCTGGGTTCAGAGTGCTTTCAAACACAGCGCCGAAGATGGTGGGACTGATGGAAGACCAGTCGAAATCCTCGCTTGCCCGATGGAGAATCAGATCTACGATGTTTTCATCCAGCCGGGGGATAATGATATTCTCATCGGCAAACAAACCACCATTGACATAGGGAAATGCAGCCAAATCATCGTCCATATAGGGGTCTCTGGCTTCCGGCTTTGTATCCAGTACCCGAAACAAGTCAATCAGGGCGCGTCTGGCATCGTTCTGATGCCGTTGCATATAGTCGTGGAATTTGCCATGACCGCCGAAAATCTCCGCATCCTCGGCGTACAGACAAAATACCAACCGGACACACAAGGCGTTCAAACTTTTCAGTATCTCCGGGGACTCTGGGTCTTTATATTGCTTCAAAAGAGCGTCATACAGGATGCCAACGATTTCGCCGGCCTGTAAGGAGACCTCCATTTCCTTCTTGATATTCTCGTCCCCGGTGTCCACCAGAAAGTTCAAGCGGTGATATTCTTTCTCCAGATCGTCCAGCTCCACTACTTCCGGCTCGTCATTGGGACGGTTCATATCGTGGATATGAAACTCATGGAAATTGCAGACCACAATCCAACGGGGATTCATATCATGGGGCAGGTAGCCTGCATAGCGGCGAGCCTGCTGATATGGGGTCAGCATGGAACCATCAGACTGTTTATAGCCCCGCCGCAGGTCAATATCCGCGCCCTTTTGCTCAATCAGCACGCGAGTCTCGCGGATATATCCATCAATAAAGCTGACATGACCCAGCTTCACAGGATACTCGAATGCAATGGCTTTTTCCGGTTCTTCCACGCCGTAGACGTTCCGCAACAAGTCAATCCAAAAACGCTGTGTTTCCTGTTTCTCGTCCCCTCGGCCTGTCCAATATTGTGTAAACTCTTTTGCCGCCGCCCGCTGCTGCACATCTGTCATGGTAGCATATCCTCCCAGAAATAATTCTGTTTTAATTAAGCATAGCACAGGCTAGTTGATTTTTCCAGACAACAACACACATTCGCGCAATTTTGCAAAGCATTGGGTTGTGATAAATCTAATCAGTATTCTTGCGTCGACAAAACAACTTCAAAATGCAAGCTGAATTATCTCCTATCAGCAAATAAATTTATATACCCGAAAAAATGTCAACTATACAAGCGGCATCAGCCGCACTATAATAAAAATGAACTCAGGTTTTCGTATTTTTTGTTGTCATCGTATCACCGCCCAGGGGACAGTCTGCCTTCTGCGCCGTTATAAATGAATTGGCAACCAAGAATTGACGCGATACCGCAGGTACACGCACGAAATTCACATGAAATCAGGAACCCCAAGGACATAGAACCTCTATGCAGTGCTATGTCCTTTTTGTACCAAGGAAAGGAAAAAATATATAAGAAAGACCAAATTTACATGTAAGCGTGAGCTGGCAACATATTTTCACGATTTACGCCGACAGCAGCAAAAGCAGCGGCTCCTGTTAGGTGGCGCCTACCATGCTGGATGGAGTGGTTATGTCTGTGTTGACACGGTCGGATAGCTTATCAATCCCGATTTGGTGACACGGAACTTTCCCCTGCCGCTTGACCGCATCGGACTTCGCCACATTCGTTTTCACAATCTGCGCCACTCCTGTGCGACTCTGCTGATAGAGGAAGGCGCATCGCTCAAAGAAGTGCAGGACTGGCTTGGGCACAAAAATTTCACACTGACTACCGATACCTATGCACACGTCACTGTGCGCGCCCGGTCCAAGCTGACAACCGCCTGATCGAATACAATCGTCCCAAAGCCGTCTCGCGCTTCCGAAGCGAAATGGCAGAAATCTTCCCTTTCCTTTCTATATCATTTTCAGTAATCGATATAAAAGTTGAAAAAAAACCGATCTTTTCAAAAGAAAAGATCGGTTTAGCCTTTGGTGGGAGGTGGTAGATTCGAACCACCGAAGTCATAGACGACAGATTTACAGTGTGGAGCAAGCCCGCACCATTAGGGCATTTACAGTATATTTCCCTTAAAATTCCCTTACAAAACACGAAAAATCCCCTCCGAAGGCCAGCACAATACCGGCTCACGGGGGGATTTCGTTTGTTCACTTATTTCCGTTCTGGCGTGAAAATTCTTATCTAATAACAATACCGCTATCTGCTTCCAATAATCGAATAATCCACCCCTGTAAGCTTTCCCCTTGGTTTTCTGCGTATTCTTTAAGCTCAGCTCGTTTACCCTTTGGAACACGTATTTTTATATCATCCATTTTATTTAAGTGCCGGGCATTTCCAGCTCTTTTTGCATCTGTCGACATGTCAATCACCTCAATTTAGTATAACACAATTTGTGTACATGTGGACATGTAAAATTAAACACATTGATGTGCCCATGTTTATGCATTATGTTACTTGAAATTCATGGGTACATGAATTATACTATAATTGAAGGAAAAGGCGTTTCCATTTGCAGATATATTTAAGTGCGTTGATCAAAAGAAATTTAAGTTGATACAGCAAAAGCCCAAGGAAAGATTCCTCGGGCTTTCCCTGTCCAAAATAAACACTATTATTTATTCTGTACCGCCGCGCGGTACGCGACGATCGCGGCCTGTAGCGCCTCGTGGCGCATACCGATGTCATCCGGATCACCAGCCGTGCCGCCGTTGATCGCGCCGCAGTCGAGCATCTCGCGCACTTCCGCCTTCCAGTAATCCGGCACGTCGTCGATGGTCTTGTACAGCGGGTTTACCTTGCCATACATCGCTTCAAATTCTTTCTGGGTCATGGTATCATCCTCCTTATCATCCAGCACACTCTTACCGAAGCCCTCCGCTACGCCGTCCGCGATCGCGCGGGCGATGGCGTCGAACTTCGCTTTGTACAGGTCCATATCATCCCGATCATCAATAAAGCAGGTCTCCACCAGCGCATGGCTCACGCCGCGCTTGAACACATGCTTGAGCACGGCCAGCCCCGAGCTGCGCTTGACTCCCCGGTTCTTGAAGCCTAATGCACACACGCGCCGCAGGATCGCCTGCTCGACGGTCACGCCCTGCTCGTTCGTGTGCACGAAGATCTCCATGCCAGTCGTGCGGCCGTTGCCCTTGGGATCATTCGCCGCAGAATTGAGATGAAACTCGATCACATAGGAAACGCCGGAGAGCGGCAGGCTGCCGCCCTGCGTTACCACCTTATACGCATCCTTGCTCTGGTCGTACAGCGCGACCTCGAAGCCGTACGCCCGCAGCAACGGTGCGACCGCGTTCGCCATGCGTCGCGTCTCGACCGCTTCCGTGTATCCGCAGCCCACCGCGCCCGGATCATACGGCGTGCCGCCGTGGCCTGCAATGAGTAATATCTTCATGTGCTTACTCCTCCAGCGGTTTCTCGTAGGTTTTCGCCCGGTCGCTGTCGGTCAGGCCGCTGGTGGTCGGGTCGTTGAGCGCGCTCCAGATGTTGGATGCGATCAAGAACAGGCAGTAAGGGTTGGTAAAAGTGTTTTTCACAACCTCCCACAGTGCAGGCCAGCTGGTCATGTCGGCGGCGGTCAGGCCCGCATAGGCGAGCGCAGTAGCGATGGCACCCAAAATGATCTGTGCCCAGAAAACCGGATTTTTGATGCGAATTTTCCAATTCATAATATGTACTCCTTTCAAAGAAAATCGTGTTTTTGCAGCCGCTCCATATAGACGCGCTTGATGTTCTCGATCGCGCACACGGCACGGTTGTTTTTGTACTCTTTATGGCTGCGGCAATAGCCCTCATAATCATCGATCACAGCGAGGATCTCAATGAAATCCTCCCGGGTGTGCTGGATTTCCCGCAGCAGCTCGTTATTGAACTGCAAAATACGGGTGCGGTACGAATCTGCGTTGCGCTCATCGTCCACGCGGATATGGTTGTCCAGCTTTTGCGTCACCATGTCCAGCTCGCGGAGCACGTCCGCATTCATCGCCCGGCCGATGGCCTTTGCAATCGCGCTCCACGGATTGACCTTGATCGGGGCGATCTGCACGAGCGTCAGCAGCACTGCGAGCAGACCGCTCCCACCTACAAGCCATTCGTGTATACTCATATCTATCCTTTCCGGCCTTTTGGCCTTTACAACAAAATTATTACTAACTGGAGGTGTAAAAATGAATATTCAACCTATTTCTGCTTTATATGCAGAGCTTTGTGTGCTCGCTGGCGCAGATGAGCAGTTGCGCCGTGATCTGTGGCAAAGCCTTGAAAAATATGATATCTTTGCTCGCACTGCTCACACTTCTTTTGCTGAAACCTGTCGGCAATTCATTTCCGCAAAGCGTGTTGATGGCCTGTCCGAAAAAACATTGACCGGATACGAGATCGATCTGCGGATCTTCGGCGCATTTTTGAACGGGAAGCCGCCGGCAGAAATCACAACCGATGACGTGCGCGCGTTCCTCTCCTACCTGCAAGCGGACCGTCGCGTCTGCAAGTCTACTGCTTTAACCTATCTCATGGTACTGCGCTCCTTTTTCGGATGGCTCGTGCGAGAGGAACTGTTGCTGCGAAATCCCTGCAATAAGATCCGCTCTGCCAAAATTGACCGCATGCGAACGCGGAAGCCCCTTACACCGGAAGCCGTCGAGCGTGCACGCCGCGCCTGCATTTCCCTGCGCGAACAGCTTGCATTCGAGCTTCTGATCTCTACCGGCTGCCGCCTCGGCGAGCTGGAAAACCTCTCCCCGAACGCCATTGACCTGCAGGCGCGTTCGATCGTGGTCACCGGAAAGGGTGATAAAACACGTACTGTGTATTTCTCGACGCGCGCTAAAGTGCTGATCATGGAATACCTGCAAAAGCATCCAGGTGCAAAGCGTATCTTGCCAGGCGGTCGTCAAATCGAGAAGACTACACTCGCAATCGGAAAGCGTGCCGGGCTGGAAGAAAAACTGATACCTCACCGGCTTCGCCATACTTTTGCCACGCACGCACTCGAATCCGGTATGAACATCATCGTCATTCAGCAGCTGCTCGGTCATACATCACTCGACACAACACAGATCTACGCACGCATATCTCATGTGGCCGTTCGCCGTGCATACGAGCAATGTATCCCGTGATGCTATCCCTGGATCTCCTCGATCATGCCGAGGTCGTCCCAGCGATCCGGCATAGCCGAGGGCGGGAACTATGGCGAACGTATCAGCCCGAATCCAGCCATTTGTGCATCAGGTTTTCCAGCTTGACCGCCGCCCAGCTGAGCACCAGCCACGCCGCCGCGAACTGCGGGCACACCTGCCCCCAGAGGTTGCCGGGCATATCCGAGTAGTCCCACACATCCCAGCCCAGCCAGCGGTTGACGATCAGCCCGACGAGCAGCTCAAGTGCGGTCACGATCGCCGCGCCCTGCACCATCTGCAGCAGCATCGGCGGGTGATCCTGCCACTCGTCCAGCAGGCCGATGAGCGCGAAGCACACCCCGCCCAGCATGCCCATCGTCCAGTGCGTGTGCCCGCGCCAGAGGATCTCAATACCCATGTATACCAGCCCGCCGATCACGGCGATCGGGATATGTGCCAGGAGCTTTTTCATGTCTCAGCCTCCGTTTCCCCTGCCCCGCCTGCCTGCGCGAGCAGCGCCTGCATACTGGCTGCGAGATCTTCCGGCAGCTCTGCACCGTAGGTGATCCCGGCGAGCTCGGCCGCAGACGCACGCCGGATCCACGCAAACAGGTGGTTGCAGTAAGTCGTGTGGTATAGCTTATGCGCGATGCTCGCCTGACCCACCGCGCCGATTTCCGCCGCGGTGAACATCCGGCACAGCTCGCCGTCCGCGTGGTAGGGATAGTCCGACGCGCCCTGCTGCACGGCCGTCACCGCCGCCGTCAGGTTGATCTGGTCGGTCTCCTGCAGGGAGAAGTGCTCGGTGCCCTGCGTGGTGGTGACGTCCATGCCCGCCGTGATCGCGGCATTGCACGCGGCCGACATCTCGGCGGTTTTCGCCGCGCGCTTGTTCTCCAGCGGCACCGGATCAGGGTGCTCGGCCTCCCATGCTGCGATCTCCTCGGCGGTCGCTGCTTCGATCCATGCCTCGGTATCCTTGTCCCACTTGGGCGTGATGAAGCCCGATGTGCCTGCGTGCCTCCTCATAGTGGGGTGGTTTGCATCCAGCAGATGGCAGCCGTCCGGCACTTTATATCCCCCTTGTGGGATAACTTCGATGTCATCACCTACTGAAAAGAGGTTGCACACACAAAATGAGATAAAAAGGTTATCCTCATCTACTACACACCGATGCTCCGCCCCAATGAATGCACGGACGACCGGCGGCTCGGCAGCAGTAGTCTCGCCTGTGTCCGATCCTTCGGCCTCTGTTGCCTCAGTCTTCGTATCGCTTTCCAGGGCGGCGTCAGTCTCGGCCTCAGTATGCTCCGCAGGCTCGGTGGCATCCGCCGACGCGGACGTGTCCTTCTCCTCGGCCGATGATGTATCCTGCACGGCCTCCGGCTCCGGTGCGGTGGTTTCAAGTTCTTCGTTGATTGCCGCTGCAGTGGTATTTTCGGGCATGCTGATCCCTCCATTCATCGTTTATCTAAGCTTTTGGCTTCCTTTACCGCCTCATCCAACCGGTGATGGAATGCGTCCACCATAGTATCGGACAATGCCTGTGCATGTTTCAGCGTTTCGTCCGCTCGTCTCAGGCTTTCGTCCAGGGCTTTCGCTTTCTCATCGAATACTGCGTGATACATTTCACTTGCATTAACAGATATATTTTTTGCCACATCGAGAGCATTCTCCGCGCAGCCCTTGTACCCTGCTGCATCGTATAGCATATTGCTTACCTTCTCGCGCAATTTAAGGAATGCCAGCAGCAAACCGACGTTTACAGCTACCGAAGCCACAGCGATAGCAGAAGTCAAAATAACAAGATTACTCATATTGTTCATCCTTTCCGCCGCCCCTCGAGGCGGCCTTTTAATTCATCTTCTTCGGCTTGGTTACTTCAGCGACTTTCCCCCAAAAGCGGGCCATCATTTTGCACCAACTGTACTTAATAAGTAAAATGAACGCCGACATTTTCCGTTTCATCTCCCTTTTAAAAAGTTCGCAATTGTCAAATCTGGCTGGGGGAAAGTTGCCCAAAACGCTAGATGCCGCGACTGAGCAAGATTTCGATACCATAATTCCGGATGCCGGGGAACTAAAGGCGTATCGGGCATTTAACCCAACGGCACATCTCCCGCCTGGATATTCAGCGGCGTCGTGCGATTTCTTCGTACTGGCGTTCTGTGACCCCGCCCAATTATACGTCCGGCAGCTTGCTTTTGACGTAAGAAGCACTGCTATATGGACCCGACGCTCGTGGGATGATTATGGGGAGCGGGTATGGGGCGACTGGCAGCAGGTACAGACAAGCGATGCGCCGGAAGTGTATACGTTTCCTGCAGCAGCCGGTATCAGCGGCGATAGCCAATATTGCAAAACGCAGGATGGAATGGTCCTGCTCTTCATCGATGCGCTCAATACCAGTGAATTCTCTGATCAGGATTTGATCGGCACTATGCCGGTCGGATTTCGTCCAGCGAATAATGTTTATACCGCCGTTGCGGCCACGGAGTCCGATGGCGGATATGTACAATTTGCGGAATTGGGTGTGGACCCTGACGGGGACGTCACGGTATACATGTCAGCGTCAAAACCACGCTTGCGCGGATTTATTATGTTTCCTGCTTAGACCGCAGGGAACATTGCAAAAAATGCAATATATTGTGTGGCTGATGGGACATCGCCGCCACGCACGGTGATCTGACCGCTGGGATGGACACCAATCGCGCGCGACTCCGCCAGAGTGGATGCAGTAGCGCAGATTCCCGGGAATCGCTGCTCCGATGACGGGCGGAATCCCGCTGGCAGCGTTGCCAAGGCAGACGACGATTCCAGCGCCTGTTGGGGCGCTACTGCACCATAGACCAGGACACGTCCAAACGCATCCTTGCTGTACTTACACCCATACAGAGCGGTAACATTGTCCGCCAGCGGCAGCTCAAATTCCTGCGGCGGAGTGGCGGTGGCTGCGGATTCCCATGATCCCCATACAGTGCCGCTGGCCTTGCGCCAGCATAATCCCGAATTGGCAACAGCCCCAACGGCAACCTGAACGGACCATCCCTCATTCGATGCAAAATATGGGATGTACAGTATGCGCCAATGCCCAGCTGCGGGTAATCCGGATACTCCAGCATTTATATCATCTGCTGAGCAAACATAGGCATGTGGATATGTTGGGTCATTAAATATGTCCTGCGTCACTCTGCCTATGTTTGAAAGCGCATTTGACAATTGCGAACTTATCGAAGTCGAATCTGAAGCACTCGTGGGAATGTCGTCACCGGTCGCACTAGCGCGCATACCACCCAATGCAGCAAGTGCTGCAGACGCTGTTACAGCGCCAGTTCCTCCCTGCTCGATTGGGACTGCTCCAGCATTATTCAACGTAGCGATGCCTCCCGGGCTCCCGAGCAGAGCCATGCTGACAAGCCCAGCCGGATCTATGGAGACATTCACCGAGGTCGCATTACCAAATTGGAATGTATAGCTCCAATCTATCGTAAAACCTGGGCTATCGGATTCACTTGGAATTTCATCCCCTGTTTCGTCCTCCGCAATCGCGTAGACAATTTCGTCGCCGGCCGGAATACCCGTTTTACGCGCATAGAATTTCAACTGGTTCATGGTGAAGCCTGCAGAAAGGTTGGAATTACTCAGCAGCACAGGTACAGTAATTGTTTTTCCGGCAATCACGGACGGTTGCATCGTCAATGTCAGTTTATCAGTGCCGCTCGAATCGGCCGCCGTGACCTTCGTAAATTCGAATCCGCCCCCATCTAACAACTGTGCCTGAAGATTTTGACCGTCAGCTGTCAGAGTTGCATTAGTCCATTTGCTCATGCTGTCACCTCGTTACTTACTGCGACATTCGGATAACGCTTATTGTAGCTGCCTGCGGATGCCGCATAAATGCTATTTGTGGTTTCTCTTTGCAACGCCGTTTCTATGATATAGATCAAATGGGCCGGTTTGGCCTCGTTAATTGCCGCTCGAATAGCGGCGACATTCCCGTTTTCTGCGTGCATAACGATTGCAAACGTGTTTTTGGCTACATTTTCAACAATCTCGCAGGGAACACCGCCTGCTGCGGTAGCGTACTGCGCCAACACGGCAGGGTTCGCAGGGGTGGATGTGTTAATCCGCGTGACAACATTGGCTCGCCGCTGTTCAAGCGGTTGGTCTATATCAGAAGGGATGCCGTATTCAGCTTCCCAGTTTTCAATCGACCATGTTGCGGTTTGAGGGGATGTCTGTGCACTTAACCCTTCAGAAAAATCAATGAGCGCATCCAACGCGACACCAATCGCTTGGAACATCCACAGCGCCACATAGCCGTTTCGGTAAATGGGCGTGATGTAATCAATGATGCGCTGTGCAGCAGGACTCGTCAGTACACTGTCCATCAATTCCGTGCGGTATTTCATGTCACCGCCCCCTCCGTCAATGTCACGCTGTCATTCGTCGCCTGCGGAAGCTGCGTCTGTGTCAACGGCACATTATTCGTTCCCCCATTGAGAGTAACATTGTCATAGTCATACACGCCGGATATGCCACCGAGAATATCACTGATTTTGGATCGCTTGATTTCTCCGTCTGCTCGTGCGGCATCCAAGTAACTTTGAACGGCTGTGATAAATGCCGACTTCACTACCGAAATGTTATACCCTTCGGATAATTCGACTGTAGCCGCAATTGTCAATGTGATAGTAGTAGGGGCAACAACACTTAACTGGGCATTTGGAGCCGTCAGACGCTGATTGGGGTCATCCGGCGACATGATATGGTCATAAACCGCGTTTCGCAGCGTTTCATTTGCCGGATCGCCATTGCTATCTGTGATTACCACAGTAACCAGACCACTGTCGTCCGCTGCCGGTATGACAGTAACGCCCCCCACGCCTGGAACCTCGAGCGCCCAACGCCGATAATCTGCTACTGAACCCACATACGATACATTTCGACTTTGATCGATTTCAAGCAACCTCTCTCGCAAGTCATCGTCGCTCTCAACATCAGTCCCTCCCGTCATGGGCTCAGGATTTGTAACAGCAGTAATGCCACTGATTTGAGATACCTTAAAGATAACGGTATTTTCAATGACATTGCCGATCGGACCTGTCTGCGTACAAATTACCGGGATCGTAATTGTACCGCCAGAAGCCGAAACAGCGGGCTCTGTTGAGCTGTATACGACTGATGGCTGCGCATCTGTAGAAGCAGTGGAAAATTGGCTCCCGATTGGGATTGTGGTTCCAGCGTTCACTGTCAGCTGCAAATTTCCGGCAGCGGCAGTTGCGGGCCGTCTGGATATTCCGCGCGCCTGCGCATGATAGTCCAGCCAGCTCCCATATGCAGTCATGGGCCAGATTAGTTTTATTACTTGAGGAAGAATTTGCTGACACATTCTGCTGATTTCCATAGCTGTAGGTCGTGTATAGTTGTATGGATGCTGACCCTGGCTCTTATCAATATCGTCCGGCATGCTGTTTAGCATTTCACCGTGGATCTCGTCAACCGATGTGTTTTGCAGAAACTCCGGGAGCTCCATCAGTAACCACCTCCTGATAACGGGATACTGATGTCAATCGTTACATCATTGATCCCTACTACCTGTACCTCTGCGATCAATGCGTCCGCAGCTGTCCATGTATATGTGACAGCCGATACATACAACGTGCGCCCATACGGATCTGCCATGAGCGCTTCTGTGATCTGCCGCGTTAAGATAGATTCTGCCTCAGAACGACTGGCCGATTTAAATACACGATCATATTCGATGCCAAAATTCGTCGTATATGCTGCATGCGTGTATCTTTGTGTCTGCAGGCAAATGCGGCACCAGTCCTCCCACGCCTCAACGCCAGATACGCTCTCCACCTGATTGGAGCCGTTGCGCACAAAGTCGCCAGTTTCAAAGGAAAACGCTGCAGACGGCTTGTACCCAACAGGCTCATCCCGCTCAATATCCGAGACGGTCGCAAGCTGTTCCTCGTATCCTTGTGGGAAAAGATTTGGCATGATACGCCTCCTATACTGTGCTCAACACAACAAATTTTCCCTCGGTCCGCAGAACGGTCACCCGGTCGCCGGGCTTCAGAATCAGTCCCGAGGCTGTAATGTATTCACTTGCAGGAATCTGTCCTCGGATACCGTCCACCTCGAGTTTCAGTTCTGCATCGGCGATTCGGCCGAACAGGGACCCCGCACTGCCCCGGTTCGCTCTCGCCACATTCTTGGCATGCCCATTTAGAATTTCCATAAGCAACTGGATATTGTTTTTCAACTTATCACCCCGCGTGGATACAGGTTAATGTCATCATCTTTTCATCGCTTCGAATCTTCCTATTGACGCCGGTCACGAAGAAGTCACCGACCATGTTACCGGCTGTAACATGCACCTTATCCCCTTTCCGTATCCAGGGTATATCTATAGCATCTACGTCAAACTCTACTTTCGGCTCGTCATTCTCGGTGATCTGCGTATTGGCCTCTTCCTGCGCATCAGATAGACTTTTGTCCGAGTCCTTCCTCTGGATCTTTTGGATTGTACCGTATTTCGAGGTATTGCCCTCTACAACGGCTTCTGTGTTGCTGGCCCCACTGTCATCAGTCGAGCCCAGAATTTTCACCTTAGTAACCACGCCGTCCATCGTCGTGCGGCTCTTGGTACTCGTCACAGTATCCAGTTCTCGCAGGTCATATACCGTTGTGTTTGCCCCAAACGGCGCAATATCAACAATATCCTCGCGGGAACGCATAACAAAGCGCGTTCCTTTTTTCTTTTTGACTGCCCCCAGCAGATCATTGAGGAAGATATCGCTCAATGCGCCTTCGAGTGTCAGTTCTTCGTGTGTGATGCTCTCATAAGTGTAGTTCTGCTTGACGCCCCAATCTTGGCAAATACTTGCCGTAACTGCACTGGTCGCCATGCCGGACGAAAAATACAGGCTGTCCTCGGACTCCTGGAAGAATATCAGGTTATCGTAAGCCGTGACGGAAAGGATCTTTTCCAGCTCGCTGCTATACTCGATTTCCCAGATATATCCGCGGAACACCTCTTTCGGGCTGCCCCCGTCATTCGCATACAAAAACAGCCGGTCCATCGCGCGGATCAGCTGGTTCATATATTTTGTCCCACTCAGCGCGTTAAAGAATGATACAGTGGCGCGCGCAGCAATTTGCCCCTCCGACTCGTTCGTATCCACGCCAGTCATCAAAGGCGTAATGTCATAGCGTGGGCCGTCTTTCGAGACAATGACGGCGCTGTAATCAGGGTCAAGTTTGCTGGCCAAGTTCTTCACCTTCCTTTCTGGCATAAGAAAGCCACCCTGCGTTTGCAAGGTGGCTTTTGCCTTATTCGTAATCTCCCAGATAAATACAGGACTTTGCTTCTTCCTGTGTGTATCCTGCGCTTACCAAATAATTGATTTCTTCTTCAATAAAATGGTCTCTTCCAGCTTCCATTTCTGTAGCAGCTGCCTGAATATCTCCCAGTATTCGGCTATCACCATCGTTTTCGATATATCGCATCAATGCTGCTCGGTATACATCGACATCAATGATATAATTCAAGGCTGCACCCGAAACTGATTCGGCTCCACTATCATCAATATCATAGATAGCTATGGTCGCATTGTTCAGTATATTTTCATCAACTTCAAGTTGGCTGTATGTCTCTGACATATTAGAAGAGGTTAAATCAAACAGCCTTTGAGGAAGAACTTCATACATTGTGTCAACGTCAATGATCGCCGAGTATATTTCATCTATCTTTTCGAGCGCATCTTCTTTAGATGCAGATGGTGTACTTGGCGCATCTTCGTTGGATCTATCTTGTTCAGGATCAACTACTCCTGAACTCGTAGTAATTGATGTATCAGGTACAGATTGTTCTGATCCACCTGATACTCCCTGCAATATCAGCCAAGCCAATAAAAGTGCGGCTATAATGCAAAGTGCAATTGCGGCCGCCAACATCGGCTTACTGGGTTCCGGCTCAGCTTTTTTAGGATCGTTATATGTTCCACACTTGGGACATATCCCGCCATCGTATTTTGCTCCACAGCTTCTACATCTCATATGGCGCTATCTCCTTTCAGGAAAAGTCTACCACATTTTCAATGTGCTATCAACTATGGAATTTTGCACGCAATTGTGTTACCATTACACCACCGGAGGTGATTGCCATGTTCAACCCACACCCTGACATTGCTCCGTTGCTCTGGTACGGAGACGGACCGCAGAAGAACTGGGACTATCCGGACTACCCAAGCGATCCGCCCAACCTCGGCGGGCATACGCATGAAGTAGCGCATGCCGTCTTTGATCTGGACGGCGGGCGCCAAATGATCTGGGAATTCCACGATAACACCCGTGAACCAAGCGCGATCTTCTCTGCCCTGCCTGTTCACCAGGAGGAAGAAGTTCCGCCCATGCCAGGGTATCCCCGATGGTATGAGCTCACACCTGGTCAGCGCTGGAACTACCTGCGGTATCTGGAAAACCCGTATCTACCGATCGAAATCGGCTACGCGTTCCTGCTTTATTACGGTCTGGAGCGGCACCTGTATTTCGGGAATTACAATGCCGCCGTGCCGGTAATCTTCCGTATGCGCGGAATACTGGATCACCCGTCATTTTGGTATTACTCCTCAAATGCCCTCCTGATCTCCGCATACCAGCGTGGAGATCGCGAAACAATGCGCCGCGTGCTGGACAGCTATGCCCGTTATAAAGGGGACTTTAACCTCTGCATGCTGGCGCACACTGCAGCCGGAGAGCCGCTGTCCGCGCACGAACTGATCATGTACCGGGTAAAGTTCGGATTCCGCAATGCACGGTATATCCGATCCCAGCCGGAAGCATTTGAGCGGGAGCTTACCGGATACCTGCGCCGGGAATACGGATGCGGAGGCATCCCATATACTGGTCCGCTGTTCGACCTTCCGGATGCATGGACCCCGGCCGCCGCAAACTGGACCATGTTCGGCCGCTGGTGTTTCCTGCCGGATTTCACGCAGGATATGGATTTCATCGCCGCAGGCAAGACCGCATTGCAGGCCGTCCACAATCGAATCAAGGAGCTGTCCAAGCCGTCCTGACAAAGGGCGGCTTTTTCATTTCCGGATCGTCAGCTTTGTCCCGGCATAGATCCAGTGTCCCTGGTCGCTGGAAGAGCGCCCGTGCTGCTTTGCCGCGTTCTCGATCGCTTTCCGATTGGCATTATAAATGGTATCCCACTGGGTGCCGTCGCCGAGGAACCGCTGCGCGATCCCCCACAGGGTGTCGCTGTCGGTCACCGTGTAGGTTTTCTGGCTGCTTTCGGTTTCCGACCGTGTAGTCTGGCCTTGGGCTTCCTGTGCGGCAGCTACATTCTCTGTATTGGCAGATGCACCGCTTGTCTGTACCGCAGGCTGTGTCGTCTTAACGCCGATCTGCCGCGTGTCTACAAACGAGATGCTGTACTCATAGTCGCCGAACGCGCCCTTATAGTCGACCGAGTAATCCTCAAGGTAGACATCATGGTTGATTGGCGTGCCTGTGACCAGCAGGTGCAGCGGTGTACCGTGCAGCCTCCACGCGCTCCACACCTGCTGATACCATAGCGGGTCTTGCCATTCCCCACGCTGCAGAATATCGTCCCGTCTACCTTCACCCGGTAGCAGAGACTTCCATGAGTACGAGTGGATATTGTCACCAGATGGTATGTATACCTCGCCAACCTTGAGAATCTCGTACTTAGCAAAGCGCGTCCCATTCGCGTCAAATGTAATGGATTCCGGTATCCACGGAATGCGCATTGAGCGTCCGCCCGTTTTTTCTTCAATATAGATATCGGTATCCATTTATGCCCTCCTCGGTGAGTTCTGTGCCATGACGCGTGCGTACTTGATGAATTCGCCCGCGACAATGTCTGCAGCCTCGGCCGCCCGTGCGCGAATCTCCTCGATCACGTCACCGGTCGCACCGGTCACCTGAATGTTCACGCCGCCGAGTGATATAGAGATGCTGTTGTCCACGTCATCGCCGCCTATCTCGGAGGCTACATACTGCGAAGCGCCAGCAGCTTTGTCCTCGTCGCCAACGATCCCACCATTAAAAAATCCGGGGATGCCCAACGCATTGCCCGCGCGTTTCCATAGCTCAATGCCTCGGTCTCTGCGGTGTGCGCCAAGCGGGATAACCGCCTCGGGCGCGCCTTCCTCAGCCAGCGTATAAACACCGTACTTGCTGACAATACCACCGGCGGCCTGGTGACCATCAGTACCACCGCCCGTAAGCAAATTGTATTTTGGCATCAGGTTTACACCTATCGTTTGGGTAATTGACGCCGGTGTCAGTGCCGACCGATTGAAGTTGCCAGTTGAATAACTGTAAAACGGCACAACGCTCACATTCGGATTCGCCGTAACGCTCCAGCCGTCGCCCATTTCAGATGGGTCAAGGTCGGTGTCCAGGTACTCATAGAACGGGATAACGCCGACATTCGTCTGTGCCGTTGTATACCGCGCCATGAGCATGGCCTGAATCTGCGCGGATGGATCGACCGGGTTGATCTTCAGGTTCGGGTCGATCTCGGTGTCTACCGGTGCCGTGATCGAGAGGCTGTTCAAATATTCCTGCAAGCTACCCAAACCGCCGGACAGCGCCGTGTAGAAGTCGATATTCGCAAGGTAATCCGTCAGACTTTCCGGGATCGCTTGGCCGGCTGCGGCGAACTCCGCTGCAATGTCTTCAATCTGTGCGGTCGTCGGCTTGAGCTGGTTCAGCATGGATGTGACCGACTGCGTGATCTGCGGATCAGCCGCGGCCGCGGACATCGCGTTCACCATGCTGCCGGTAATGCCCTGCTGGAATGCATCGGCAATATTGTTGCCCATGGACAACGCCAAGCTGGGGACAGAATATGCAAGTGCATCCGTTGCCAGATCAGCAGCGTTGGATGCGTAGTTTGCACTCCCCGTCTGCCGAGCCAGACCGGCAGACTCTGCTGCACGGCTTGCTGCGTTCTGTGCGCGGCTCGGGTCGAGCTGGTTGGAGATCCACTGCCCTGCAGTGTCCCCGCCGAACAATGCACCCAAGCCGCCGATGCCCGCACCAATTCCCGCGCCGATCGCGGTACCGAGGCCGGGTACGATCGAACCGATTGCCGCGCCAAGCCCTGCACCTGCACCGACCATGCCGAGCTTTGTGCCTGACTTGACGCCGTAATCCCTGCTTTCCTTTCCATCCGTCTGGATCGAGTGGATCAAATCACCGAGTGCGTCAACCACGCCCGCAGCGCCGATCAGATAACCGCCGGTCGACAAGCCGCTGAGCAGCCGCGACACTACGCCGCCCGCTCCTGCCGCTTTTCCGGCCGCACCAGCGCCCGCAGCACCTGGAAGGCCGCTGCCGCCCGTGCCGATGCCCGCGCCGTTCACGTTCACAATACCTGCGGTAACGGTCATGGTCCCGACAGCTCCCGCGCCGCCCGCGCCAGATCCGCTGCGCAAGCCCTGCCACAGCTTGGACAGGCCGGCCGCGCCCAGAACAGTCGAAATCAGCGGGTGCTCGCTGACAAACGAACCGAGCGCACCGGTGATGCCATCCCACAGCCATCCGGCGAATTTTGCGCCCGCATCGGTCACCATCTGCTTGCCGCTCTCATTCCACCAGCCGGAAAATGGCTCAGCAATCAGTTCATCCCACGCAAAGGACAGCTTGCCGCCAAGCGAAAGGCTCTGAAATTCCGGATCATTCAGGATATCCCGCACCTTGTTGATGCCGCTGATGGCGAAATCGGAAAACGCACTGCCAATCTGGATACCGATCTGGCGCGCCTGCTCTCCAAACGCAGTAAGCTGATCCTCATTATCGACCAACTGATCCTTCAGATACTGCAAGCCATCGCCAAAGCCCTCGGACAGGCCTTCGCCCCACGGCAGCGCAACGCTCATTTTCAGCGTCGTGCCGATCTGGTCCATCATCCCGCTGATGGTTTCGTTGGCGGTGCGTTCTGCCGTCCCGGCAAACTCGCTCATACCGCCGATAATGCCGCGCACAGCATCATCCACACTGACTGCGCCGTCCTCTACCATTTCACAGACCTTGGCCGTGCTCACGCCAAGCGACTGGGCGAGATAGTCCCAGCCGGAAACGCCTGCTTCGGTCAGCTGCAGCATTTCCTCGGCATAGACACGGCCTTTCTGCCGCATCTGGCCCAGCGCCAGGACGACGCTGCTGATACCGGCTTCGCCCTTGCCCATTGCCGCAGCCCAGTCGCCAATATTGCTCAGGTCGGGCAGGATCTCGTCCCGCTGCCAGCCTGTATTGAGCATCAGCTGCGCCTGCTGCGCGATCTGCATGGTGTCGAATGGAGATTTCTTGTCAAACGCATAGATTTCGTTCATGAATGACTGTGCCGCCGCATTCCCACCAAGCTGCGTCGAGAACGCCATGTTCAGCTGTTTGATCTGATCGGACAGCGATACCGGCTTTACTACACCGTAATTCACCGCCGCACCGGTCGCCACGCCTGCAATCAGCGCCTGCACGCTGGTAAGTGCGCTGACGATCCCGCGGAGCGGCCGCGTTGCATAGTCGGCGATTTTTACAGTCGCCCGCCATGTCTTACCCGCGATGCGCGCACCGGCAGATGAGATGCGGTTCAATCGGCTCGTAGCCTGGTCCACCACAGACACGGTCACCTTGAAGCCGGATTTCGCCTTGCCCGCAAACTGGTCGAGTTTGGACAGCATTTTGTCGAGCTTGGTTGTATTGGGGTTGAAATTCATCTTGACACTGGTGGACTTCTTTGCCTTTTTCTCAAGGCTGTCCAGCGCCTTATCCGCCTTTTTAGCCTCGGCAGTCACGTTGTCTGTAAACCGAGCCTCAACTTCAATAACATGCTTATCCAAAACCTCACCCCTTCTTTGCGTCTTTCTTCATCGGGAAATTGCGTACTTTCAGGGGGACGTCCCCTTCCTCCAGCGCAAGCGCGGTGGATGCAAGCACAAAGGTCGTCTCCCCGGGGAGCGCCGGGTCGGACTGGGACCGCAGTCCCAGCACAACGCCCGGCATAATGCCCTGGTTCTGGAAACAGACGTGGAGCTTGTACCCCAGGTCGGTTTCCTGTATTACTTTTTTGCCGTATCCTCGTCGGACAGCTCGTCCTCATCATCCGCGTCTCCGCCCGTGCCGGAGATCTCGCCGATGCGGTCAATCAGCGCAGCCTTCTCACCGGCTGTCAGCACGCCGTCGATGGTCTCCACCGGCAGGTTGACGCCCAGCTTGTCGCGCAGCGCCTTGTTGCCCCACACGTCCTTCTGGTCGTCGGGCGTGGTAGCCAGATAGATGATCCACGAGTTGTAAAGCGCCGTGTCGAACGACTTCTCGATCTGCGGCAGCTTTTTGTTCATCGGGTTGGGCATAAAGGTCGTGGCCTTCTTACGTGCCGTCTTGAAATCGTTGTCGCTAATCGGATGGATATGTACGCGGATCAGCAGCTTGCCGCCGCGGCGGATCTCCTCCTCGCTGATGCAGTCTTCCGACGTGCGGTATTCCGCCGCCTCGAGCAGGCCTTTTACGAGGTCAAATTCTTCCTCCCGCTGGATGTCCTTTTCGGTCATATCGTCATACCCTCCCGTCAGCCTTCATACTCGTACGTCGCCGCGATCTCCTGAATGAACTTCGGGATCTGGTTGAGCGAGAAGCTGTGCTCGCGCTCCACGACCTCGCCCGGGGTCAGGTTCTGCAGCCCGAAGGTGCCGTTCGGCACCGCATTGTTGAACGAGAGGCGCTCCTGCTGGCCGTCCGGCTTTTCACACATGCCTTGGAAGTTGTAGACCGGGATGCGGCCGTTTGCGATCTCCTGCAGCAGCGGCGCCATGATCAGGTCGTCGCGGATAACCATTTCCGTATAGGTCAGGTCAAAGGTAACGCCGGTCGGGATACGGTGTACGAGGATCGAGCCTACTGGCTGGCGCTCGGTCGTGACCACATTCATGTTCACGGAGTAGGTATTGATCTCCGCGAGGAATACCTGCACATCGCCCGCCTCAACGAACAGCTTGCCGTCCTTGCCGGTCATCAGCTCGGTGGTATTGAGCGTATTGTTTTTTGCCATCTGTCAATCCCTCCTTATTCCGGCTGATAGCGGAATTTGTAATGCAGGTAGATCTTCTCGAGCATGTCGAGATCGTCCACCGCAATGATGAACCATGCCGAATCGCCGCCGTAGCCCAGATCAGGATCTACCGTGAACGTGCCGCCCGGCGCGAGCTTGTTTTCGCTCGGGCTTGCCATCGTATCGATCACGCGCTGCGCGGTCTGGATCACGTCGCCCACGCCGTCTGCGTCACAGACCACCTTGCCGACCTTGGGTTCCAGAGCGCGGTCGATCCGGTTGAACAGCTCGAAGCGCACCTTGACGCGCTTGATCTTCTTCCAGCCCTCATCCTGATCGGTCGCGGTGGTAATCAGCGTGTTGATACCGCTGTCATACCACACCTGCCCCGCGTTCGACAGACTGAACAGCAGCATGCCGGACAGGATCGCGTCCGAATACTGCGCGTTGGTCAGCGTCTCCGTGGTTGCGATCGCGCCCGAAATGACCGAATGGACAATGCTCTCGTTGGACGGAGTTGCCGCGATCATGCCCGCGGTGTAGCAGATCGCCAGCGCGCCTTCGTAGGTTTCAGCAGCTGTACTGTAACCATTGCCGAGATAGACAATCTGCATGGAGTTGAATGCTTTGGCATGGGTCATGCGGGTCTCGAGCGCAACGCTGGACTTCTCGCCCACCACACCGATGCAGTGCTTACCGCCGTCATAGGCATTCTGGATGTAGGTGGACAGCAGCAGGCTCTTGCTGATGCTCGAATCATCATCCACGTCCAGTGCGATGCAGTTGTAGTAGAACGGCTCGAGCGCATGGAACGCCGCCGAATACTCGTCGTTGTCCACGGTCGGGTTTGCGCCGCCAGTCAGCGCGCCGTCGGATACATCGACAGGATCCAGCGCGCCGGAACCGTCGCCGACAAGGCTTGCGGTAATGTAGGCGCTGCCCTGCTCCTCGATCGCGGCCACGAGGTT
Organism: Candidatus Agathobaculum pullicola; assembly: GCA_019115085.1. Classification (GTDB taxonomy): domain Bacteria; phylum Bacillota; class Clostridia; order Oscillospirales; family Butyricicoccaceae; genus Agathobaculum; species Agathobaculum pullicola. The sequence goes on from DXEF01000001.1 coordinate 21,556, forward strand.
TTTGCCGTCGCTGGTACCACTGCCGTCAAACTGGAACGTCTCTACCAGCTTGGTGCCGTGATAGACGTTCAGCACCTTCACATCCTCTGCCGATACGCTTTCCGCCAGCGAGACCGCCAGTGCGTACGTACCGGGATACAGGGCGGTCAGCTTGACGTCGGGAGTCGCGGTGGCCTTCTCCAGCTGGATGCTCGCCGCCGTACCGGTGTTGCCCATGCGGTACACATACACCGTATTCGCGCCGCCGTTGAACATCATCTCGGCCGCCAGCACCGTATTGGTGGCGCTGTAGTCGCCGTCGCCGAATATCTCGCGCAGCTCGTTCACGGACGTGATCCTGGTCACCTTAGCCAGCGGCCCCCAGTCGGACTGCAGCGGGATCGCGCAGATGCCGTTGAGCGCGCCGGGAACCGGATCGTTACCCGTGCGGCTGTACCGCTGGTATACCCCCGGGCGGATCTTGGTTTCGCCCGCAGTATACGAAATTGACATGCTCTTTACCTCACTTTCTGTGTCGGAATTCTTCCACGACCTTGGCTGCCTGCGCCTTAGTCGCCCTGTCCAGCCCCGCTACTCTGAGCGCAACTGCAACGATTTCGGGGCTTGCGCCGAACGCCTTATGTCCGGCGATCAGCTCGTCAGCGGTGTAGACCGCCTCTTTTTTACGGCGCGCCGTTTTTGCAGCGGCCGTGGTTTCTTTTTCTGCCATATTCATACCTCGCTATTATCCACATGGATGTGCCGCAGCATGTTGTCGGACTGCCGCTGCACAATGATGCCATAGGTCGCATCCACCGTCACCTGACCGGTGCGCAGTGCATCGGCGGACGGGTCGATCGTGTTGTTGGTGTTCACCAGGATTGGGGCTGCGTGCTCCTGTTTCAGCCGCTTGGCACCATACAGCGCGACAATGATCTGCTGCGCCCAGACTGTTACATCCGCAATGGTCGCCGCGAATATGTGGGCGCGCAGCACGGTCGTCTGGTAGATGGTCTGCCATGTTTCAGGAATCCAGGTGGCGGGCGTGGTCGATATGATGCGCCAGTACACCGCCGCGCTGTGCTCGTCCGGCTTCCACGCCGCGGGCAGCTCGGTGGCGTTGATTACCGGCAGTGCCGGGAACTGCTCGGCTGTCCACGCGTTGATTCGGTCGATCACATCGGGCGCTATGGTCATCAGCGGGAAGCCAAGCAGCGCAAACGTCATGGTCACGCCTGCCACTTTATTCACCGGCTCGGTGAAGTAGTTGGAATTTACCCACTGCGCCGCTATGGTTTCCCCATTGTCGGTGAAGAACCAGCCATGCAGCAGTTCGCGTATCAACTTTTCCAAGGCATCTGGTGGGACACCCTGCTCCTGGCACACAATATCGACCGCCATCGTCCCGCCGAGGGAACGGTCCGCGCTGTGCTCCCAGTCCACCGCAAACACCAGCCGCGGAAATTGCGGGCCCGCGGCCCAGCCGGGGTCGGTGTCGGCGGGCGCATTCTGGCTGAACACGGCCGGCTTACCGCCGTATTGTGCAAACCCGCTCCCGCCCAGTGCACCCGTCAGATGCTCGTAAATGGATTGTTCGATCATCGGATCACCTCATAAATGGGCGGTTGTAGATGCGGCTGATCTCCGGCAGCGCCTTTTGGATGATGCGCTCGTCGTGCGGGCGCGGCGCCATTTTGCTGGTGCCGTTCTCGAGCAGGTTGCCGAGGTACCAGCCGTTCACGCTCAGCCCGCTCTCGATCAAAGAGCGGTATACGTTTCCGGACTTCTGTTCGGCTCTCGGAACATAAGACGACCGGTACGCACCTGTCCGTACTGCCGGCGGTTGTCCCGGGGCGGACGCAGTGTAGGATGCACCGGTACCGGGAACGCGATAGCGCCGTCCGCCGCCCTGTCCGCGCAGCACCTGCAGCTCCGCCTTTTTCAGCGCCTGTGCGGCCTGATAGGCGCGGGACATCATCTGGTGTTCAATATCAGATATCAGTTCCCCTGTCCGGTTGCTGATAAAGCCCATTCAGATCCCGCCTTTCCTCGCAGTAGTACACGGTGCAGTGTCCAAGCTCGCCGGGGTTGCGCAGGCCCTGTATCAGGAATGTACGTGTTGTACTGCCATCCGGCAGCGCGAGCACATCCTGAGGGCTTGCCTGATTGTCCGTCAGCCACTGCACGACCTTGTGCGTGACCGGATGGCCGTCCTGCTGCCACTGCTCCACCTCGCGCGGATCAGCGTTTGTCAGGATGCCGTCAATCGTCCCCTGCTCCTGCAGGCCGCCGCCCCACGGCCGCCCCGTGCCTGTCACAGCGGTTTTACGGGTCAGTCTTGTGAACGTCTGAAACCCCTGTCCGGGAACCAGAAACATCAGAACCGCCTCCGATTCTCAAACATGAATTTGCGGAACACGGGCGGTTTCAGGGCGCATTTGTCCGCCCGGAGCGCCCCTGCCGCATTTTGCGCTGCAAGCTCGGCTTTCAGGTCGTCGTAGAGTGCTTTCCATCTGGGGTACCGGTCGGACAGGCTGTAGGACAGGCCGTCGATCTTTGTGTCCACCTCGTAGGCAAACCGCATCAGGATTGCGTCGAGACACTGGAATTTCGCCATCAGCCAGTTGTCCGGATATTTGGTGATAATCGCCTCGTACTCCTCGTCGCACAGGGCGGTGGTCATGTTGCCGCCCTGTATCACCGTGTCCCCCAGCTCAAACCGCATCTGATCCTTCCCCTTGAGGGTGATCATGGACGGGTCATAGGTATACGTCGAGGCCATTATGCCTCACCCGCTTTCTCCTTTTCGTCATCGGTCTCGCCTTCGGCCTCGTCATTGGCTTCGGCCTCGGCCTCGGCATCAACGTCCGAATCATCAGTGGGAAGGTCCTTGAGCGCCGTCTTGACGCTGCGCCTGCTGTCGCACGCCGCAATGACCTGACGCACATTCTCGCGCTGTTCGGTCTGGATTGCAGCAGCGGCGTCCCGGCTGTCTGCCTGCAGGATGTCGAAAACCGCCTGCAGCTCCTCCGCCGAAAAGCTGATCTGTGCGCCGTCGATGGTGATGGCAATATCGGTTGCGCCGGCGTCCGCTTCCCTGCGCGCTGCCAGCGTGCCGAGGGCGACCTGCCGCTTGCCGTCCATCACCGCGTCTCCGGGTACGGTCTCCCCGATCCGGTAGCGGTTCCCAGCAAAGGTGCAGGGCCGCAATGCGATATAATCCATATCGCGCCCTCCTTATACGCAGGCCTTGAGGAACACGGCCAGATCGTCCGCGGTCTTGTGCATGTCGTACGCCATCAGACCCTCGATAAACTCCGTATGCGTGCCGCTCTCACCCGGATACTGGGTCACCGGCATGAACTGGCCGTTGTTCAGCATATCCCAGGTGAACGTATAGCCCGCGCTCGGCGCATCGATCGCCGGGGTATCGGTCGCATAGCACAGCAGCGCCGCATCCGAATCGCAGATGTACTGGATATCGTCCGCCTGGCCGTAACCCGCAGCATTGTAAACTGCGGACATGCGCACAACGCGGTCAATACCGAACACAATCTCAAGTACATGCTCGTTGACGGTCGCCGGGTTTGCCGTGCCGCCGCTGTACTTGACGCGCTCCAGGATCGCGGGGTGGTTCTTCAGGGCGGTGAAGGTCTCCGCACCAAGGCCGAGGCGGTTCGGGCGGCGGCCGGTAGACTGCTCCATCTCATCGCACAGCTGGTCGATCAGGGTGACCGGATCGCTGTTCTCGTCCGAGAACTTGACAAACTGATTGGCAGACGGAGTAGAAGCGACACCCGTCCACTCGTTGCTCCACGCGCCGGAAACGAAGAATTTCTCGGCGAACAGGCGGTCCAGGTGGATCTTCATCTGCTCAGCGACGAAACGCACCTTAGCGCGTCGCGGATCAGCAAACCACGGTGCACGCTGGCGCTGGTAATTCAGGGATTCGATCTCGTCGATACCCACGATCACCTGATCCACCGTGCAGTGGTACAGGTCGGTATCATGAGAGAATACGGCGGGATTTACCTTGCCGTACTGCGGCTTGGGCTGCACGTTGTCGCGCATCAGGTCGCCCTTGCCGAACTTGTAGTAGTACGAGGTGGAAAGCTGCACCGGGCAGAGCGGGAACATCTGGCGCGCCGCAAAATTGCGGTCGTCCTGGAAGTACGCAAGGCCCATGTTGGACAGCACCATATTGGGCTGGAACGAACCCTTGCGGATCTCCGCCTCCAGTGCGCGTGCATTCATCTTGTTCATCTGTGTCACACTCCTTTTCAGCCCGCAGCGGTGAACGTGCCGCGTTCAACGATCATGTGGAAATACTGGCCGGAAGCCGCGGCCTCCATCGCGACACCGATCGTGCCGCCGTCAGCCGATGCCTTGACCAGCGCGCCGTTTGCGTCACAGGCAAGCACATCGCCCGCCGCAATCGTACCGCCCGCCAGCGCGAGGGTCATGTCCTTCCAGACAATGTCGACCGGATCGCCCTGCTCCAGAGACTGGTCATTGGTGACCGGGACGATGCCGACCACTGCATCCGCCGCCGTACCCAGCACAAGCTGGCCGGACGAAAACTTGACTGCCTTGCCGCGCGGATCGTCGATCTTCGCGCCTGCTTCGCCCCGGAAATACGGGCTGGTGTTTACAGTATCGCCGAAATACATCTTAGTTGCCCTCCTTTTCAACCTGTGCTGCCAGTTCAGGGTTCATCTCGAACACCTTGTCCAGCGCCTGTGCATGGGTCAGCTTGGAGTCTGCCTTCATGATCTCTGCCGCCTTCTCGCTGGCCTGCTTCATCGCGTCGCCCGTGCCGTGGCCGGTCTTGCCGATCTCGGTGAACAGCGCGGACTTCTCGACCGCGTCCACCGCAGCGTCCATCACGCTGATCATCTCGTCGTAAGCCGGTGTACCCTTGAGGCTCTTGAGCACCGGGACGAGCTCCTCCGGCTTTTTGCCGATGGCCTCATACTTCTTTGCCACCGCTTCCAGCTCGCGGTCTTCCTGTGCGTCTACCGCCTTGCGCAGGCGCTCCAGCTCGGCCTTGACCGCCGGGTGGAGGCCCTTGTAAATGTCGTCGTCCTGCGCGCTCGACGGGTCGCTGTCCGCGCCCTTTGCCAGCAGCGCGTCAAGCGTCGCCTGCTCCTCGGCAGTGAGCCTGCTCTTATCAATGTTCATTTTCTTGCACCTCGCTTTGTCTACGTCCGGCGCAGCCCCCTCGTCCAGTGCCGGGGGGATCGCCGGACCATTTCCTACTGCGCCGTCGATCATGTTGTCCACCGCCGCACGGAACTGGTCAAGACTCTCGCGCAGCATGGTCTTCTTGTCGTCGGCGCCCATGTCGCTTTCGAGGATGGATTCAAACGAATCATCCAGCGCATAGCTGAACTGACGCAGCTTTTCGCGAATGCGCTTCTGCGCCTTTGTCTGGTCGAATGTCTCCGGCGCGCCCTTGGTCAGCCAGTCCACAAAGGACTTAAAAACGCCCTCACGCGCAGGAATTTCCGGTGCGGACTTGAAGAGTTCAATATCCGCATGCTGGTTTGCGCCCTTCGGGACGAAGTCGACGCTGTTCAGCTTCATGTTTTTGAGCTTGTTCATAATTGCTCCTTTCAAGTGTATTAGAAACGGTCATCTGCCGTTTCCTACAATGTCTGCAAAGGTCCTGGCGGACTTTTCTACCGGCTCGCGCTCGCCACGCCCCTCGATCGAGAACATGGTGTAGGTGCCGTCTTTGATCTTCTCCCACGCATCATCATCATCGACATAGAAGCCGACCCACCAACCGAGCGGGACCGTACCCTCCGGGATGCGCATGGCCTTCAGCTTCTCCGGCGTGAAGACGCAGCTTTCCACCAGGCGCGCCTTCTTGCGCAGGCCCTGATCATGCATTTCCCCGGCGTCGCGGAAATCCAGCACATACTGGTATGCCGCCTTTTCCAGTTCCTCCGGGTCGATCGTGTCGCCCTCCAGATCCTCGATCTGCTCGCCGTCCACAGTAACGGATACACTTGCCCAGCCGAATACCAGCCTCTGGGCACCGTCAGATTTCAGGATATGAAACATTGTTTGTCACCTCCTCTTCGTCTTCGTAGTACACCGCACACCGGCAGGACGGATGTGCCGGCGGCACTCTCCGGATACCAGGCTCCTGCAGCTTTGTCCGGAACGGGAAATCATCATCGATCCCAAGGCGCATACCGTCCAGCGTGCCGCAAACCGGACAGACACGCTCGTCATCCGCGGTGCTCCACACCTTGACCGGATTTGTCATGTACCCCTGTTCCTGCGCCTGTTTGACACCCTGATAGGATCCCTGATTATATGCAAAAGACAGCTCTGTGCGGGCGATGTTATACGCCCGGTACCGGTGCTGCCTTTCTGCGTATTTGATTGCCTGCTCACGCGCCTTTGCCTCTTTCATGCCCGATTCGATCGCGTTCTCATAATAGCGCATGTTGGAGAGGGTCTGATCCCGCGTCAGGCCAACCATCGGCCGGATCACATGGGAAAGCCCGTCCACGCCGAGTCCGCCGAGCTGTGTCGCCCGCTCGATCACTGCCCGCAGGCCCTGTATCTGTGCATCCGTCACCTCGGTTATAAACGCCGCTGCACGGCTGCGCGTCCATGCGGCTACACCCTCCGACATGGGGTCGAACACATACCCGCTGAATCGCGCCTTGTATGCAGCCGTCGATTCGTTCATCGCCTTCAGCCATTCCGGGTACAGGTATTCCATGACGAAGGCGGCATACTCCTCGCGCCACCGCTCCGCGTATTCACCGCTCAGGCCGCCGGACAGGATCGCCTCGCGTATCTCCCTGTAGGTGATGTCCTTCTGCTGGCTGTCCCACAGGCAGTACAGGACGCGGACAAGCCCCGGCTCATTCGTATCCAGGAAGGAACGCAGCTTTTTCAGCGCATCATTGCGGCGGAATGCTTTTCTGATCAAAGTGTTCATTCTGTATCACCGGGCAAAACCGCCCCCTGGTCTGTCTCAGTTATTTTGGACGGGCGGTCAATGGACAGATCCGCCGATCCGCTCTCGGTCGTCAGCCGTTCGGGCAGCCCGGCCTCGCGCCGCACATAGTCCTCGATCTGCTCATCCGGCTGGAGGATGCCCGCCGCCGATGTCCGCTGCAAAAACTCGCCCAGCACGGACAGGTCCTTATCCTCGATGTCGCCGTGTACCATGCGCGGGTAATCCGTGATCCCGGCGAACGCGTTTCGGTTGAGTTCCATCAGCCGGGGAATGCCCTGGCTGTTGAATACGTCGCAGATCACATCGAGATAGGTGCCGACTGCAAGTGCGAATATCTTGGTCTTGTTCGATGCCAGCGCGAACGAACCGACCGACTGCTGCCCGAGCATGACAAAATCCGCGAGCACGGTCGTAGCGATGCGCTTGTCGTACCGCTCGATGACCGCGTTCGTGTCCACGGCTTTACTGGTGTTGCCGGTCAGCAGTTCGAGCTTCCAGCCGTTTTCCCCGCCCGGCAGGACGATGCCCATTTTGCTGTCCTGCTTGATGCCGGTGACAATATCCAGCCCCCAGTCCATCGCCGCCTGCGCCTGCTTATCTTCCGCGTCCCACAGGTGCAGGTCGTCCGGCGCATACAGCACCGGGAAGCCTGCCAGGTTGCGCTCGATACCGATCCCCTCGATCTCCTGGATCCGGGTCTTGAAATACCACGACCGGTATGCTGTGCGCAGGATCGACCGGCCTTCCGGGTTGTTCTTCACACTGGTGGTGCGGAAGTGCAGCGCCTTTTCCAGCGGGATGGTGAGCACGCCGAAATCCGGCGGCGGCATCTGCGACATGCCGGTGAGCACGTCCGTACCCGGCTTATACTCCCAGCGGAACAGCGTGTCCTGCGCGCGGATCGGCAGTTTGCTCCAGCCGATCAGACCGTCATCATACTTGCTCGAGAAGTCCAGGTCGCGCTTGTGTCCGTTCCGCCGCTTATAGCAGATCTCGTGATAACTCCAACCATAGGTGAGGAATGAGAGGATCTCGGCCAGTGTATCCTGCCATGTGTTTGCCATGTCGTACAGGCAGCTGTCCACAAACTCCGCCGCAGCCCTATCTGTCTCAGACGGGCCGCCCGGCTCGATCGTGAAATCCACCTGCCGCATCAGCATCTGGATCGCAAACAGGATCGCGCCCACCGTGTCGTCATTCTCCGACATCTGGTAGTAGGTCTGGACGCCGCGCGTGCCGCGCAGTTCGGGCAGGAATTCCTCGAAAAACATACCTGCATACCGGTACTGGCCAACACGGCCGTATTCGTATTTCAAGCGCGGTCACCTCCTCCAATAAGATTTTTGCGCCGGCATCGTGGTCTTTGGGATGACAGGCTGCCGTTTTCCGGTCATCTGCTCCGCAACGCCCGTTGTGGCGTCCGGCGCGTCGTCGTGTGCGTTTTTGCCCTCGCGCTGATATTTCACCATCGCGTCAAAGTATTCCGGCCAGCGGTCGCGCCAGTTGACCGGGAAATAGATGTGATCCTGCACCCAGGTCGCATTTGTCATGATGCGGGCCGTCTTGTTCTCGCTCTGGTGGAACCATTCGATCCGGCAGCGGTTGGAGCCCAGTGCGTCCAGCTCACGGCCAACATTGCGAGCAAACCCGCGGCCGCCGTTGTTGCTCTCGATCAGGGCATGGGCGCAGCCGGTCTCGACCAGCCGCTTTGCCGTCTCCGGTTCCGTGACCTCCATAGGGGCCTTGGTGTAGTACACGTCCAGCACATACGCCTCATGGTTGTACGCGCCGTAGGTGATCGAGCACAGGTAGTCCGATCCGGTGTCCGCCGTGTCGGTATAGTTGCTGATCTCCGTGAACAGCGGCCGCCCCTGCGCATCCCGCGGAATGTCATCGTAGGTTTTGAACCGGCTGTACAGCCGTCCCTTGAGGTCGATCGGCTCTTGCTGGTAGTTGGCGGAGGCGATCTCGGGGGACATGGCGCGTATCTTCTCGCCATAGTCCGCGTGGGTCAGTACGGCGTCACATAACATCGTACCATCGTCCTGCAGGGCTTTCATCGTGATGTGCTCTGCATCCGGCCAGTGACGCAGCGCACGGCCGGCAAGGTCGCCCGTCGCCCAGCGGGTCATGATGATAATGATCTTGTAGCCGGTCTCGGTACGCGAAAACATGGTATCCGTGAACCACTGCCACTGTTTTTCGAGGATATTCTCGTTGAAAGCCTCCTCAGCCTTCTTGATCAGGTCGTCGATGATCAGGATGCTCGCGCCGAAGCCGGTTGCCGTGCCGCCAGGGGAAGTCGCCAGATAGCTGGCGTACTGCCCTTCGAGCGCCCACTTGCCCGCGGCCGCCTCGCCGTACTTGATGCGGGTATCTGGGAAGATATCCGAGAACACGATGCGGTTCGGGTCGAACTTCTCCTCCGCAATACCATCCCGCACCGAGCGGGCAAAGGTTGTGGACAGCGTTTCGTTGTAACTGCCAGTCATGATCTGTTCGCTCGGATCGCGGCCGAACAACCACTGGGACAGCAAAACCGCCGTGCGGCTCTTGCCATGACGCGGCGGCATGTTGATCACCATGACCTTGCGGTCACCCTCGCAGAACGCCTGCAAGCGGGTGCACAGCTCCTTCAGGTACGGCCGGTCCTCGCGGTAGAAGTCCGGTGCCATCAGCTTACAGTATTCCCAGAACTCCCGGCGTGCCAGCTCCAGACGGGCACCGCGGCGGATCGTGGGGTCAACCATCCGATCCCGCCAATTTGCGCAGCTCCTCGGTCGTCAGACCCGCATACGGGTTGACATCTACGCTGCCGGAATGCTCGAGCTGCTGCTTATCCCGCCACCGATCCGGCCGACGGTTCTTGAGCCAGAAGATCTGTGCAGTCGTATCCGGCGGCACGTGCTTGACTGTCTGCGTGGTCTTGACCGTCTTTTTGCCGTTCTCCTTGCTGACCTCGACGCGCTCCTCGGTATAGTCATAGCCGAGCGCGCGCTTGAGCAACGCATTCTCAACCTCGATGTCCACGACCTCCTTGCCCCTTTTTAGGGCCTCGGAAATCTCAGGATATTTGTTTTTCCAGTCGTACAGCGTCGCCGCCGTAATGCCGATCTTCGCGGCAAGCTGCTCATCCGTCAGACCGTCACGCGCCCACGCTTCCAGGCGGGTGATCCCGTCCGGCGTAAGCCATTCCTGATATTTGCCTTTTGCCATGAGATCACCTTCCTTTCAGGCAGCAGAAAAGCACCCTCAAACGAGAGTGCCTTTCCGGATTTGGAGATAAAAACATGGATAGATGCTGGTTGCAGAGGCCGGATTCGAACCGGCGGCCTCGAGGTTATGGGCCTCGCGAGCTTCCAGACTGCTCCACTCTGCCGTATGCCCCTTACGGGGCATCCCTTCTATGCAATATGCACGACTGAAGGCTTACCCGTCCTTACGGACGGTGGTGGAAGAAGCAGGATTCGCACCTGCACGCCGCCCCGTTTCCGCGCCGGGGACGGCAGGCCACACTATGCAGCCCGCGTCTGCTTTCGCCATTCTTCCGTATTTCCCGCCCCACTGCTGCAGGACGGGTAAAAAAGAAGGGATGTGAAGAAGAGGAATGCGGGCCTCGGTTTCATCCCGCATCTTCACAATGCCATAATAGCACTGGTCATAGGTGACATTCAATGACATCTTAGGACATCTTCACTCCATCCCCGTTAATTCTCGTATGATCTGCATGGCATGACCATGCAGACGAATGACATGTCGGCATGAATAGTGTAGTTCAGCCGCAATTTCTCCCCATGCCTTATCGTTAACGTAATACTCAGTCAGCAGGGTCGAAAGCGTGTTGTCCTCGACCTGACCGATCACCTGCAGGATCTCCGCCCGGGTACGTTCCAATTTCTCGATCTGCCGGTCGACTGCCAAGCTGAGCTCGGCGTAGGCCGCATTCTTGTCCGCCGGTTCGCCCCCGGAAACATGCTCACCGCCGCCCACTACGACCGAGGTTGCGCGGGCAAATGCCTGCTCCTTGCTGGTCTGCAGGGCGCGCAGCCGTCCGCTCATTTTCCGTGCGCGGCTCAACCACTCTTTTGCTGTCATGCATCGCCCTCCCCACCCCGGTAGTAATGCTCGAGGTAGACCGCGGTCTTTTCCAGCTCGTTCCGAATTCCGCGAAGGGCGGTGCGCCGCTGCTTGAGGCGGAACCGCTCTTCCCGTGATTTTTCTGCCTTGATCAGCACGGTCAGATCGGCGAGCCTCCCTTGGATCGGGATGATGCTCTCCTCCCAGTATGTATCTGCCAGACGCCTAAGCGTCATTTTGTTCTGTTCTCTTTTAGTGTTCAAAGTGTTCAAACGGATACCTCCAATACCATTCGCCATCGTATTCGATCAACAATACGCCGAGCGCCTTCCTGGCAGATTTGATTTCCTTTCGGGTAAATCCCCGCAGTCTTCCGAGTTTGAGAACCTGCTTGACAGGCATCCCCTCAAGCGGGTCGCACGATATCATTTTGTCGTCCAGCCAGAGAATCACATCCCGTTTGCTGCTCATATTTTTCACCTCATTTTCCGGGGGTGCATGAAATCCCAAAATCATACCCCCTTGCAACCCGAAAATGAGGCTTGTGAAATGCGGCCGGCGGAAATGCCTGCAGACCCGCACGGTGTCTCGTTTTCGAGAACGAAAGATATTGTCAAAACAATTGAAAATCTGGTGGAAGTAAAATTGACAACAAAAATTACTGAAAAATCGGCTGTGATTTTGACACTGAATTTTGATGTTTTTTACTCTGCATTCTGTCCGCTCCGTGCGGACACACATCATCACGGCTTCACCTGCTCCAGCTTTTCCCGCAGCTTCTCGTTTTCAGTCTGGAGCGTGGAGAGGGCGGTGGCGGCCTGCTCGATAAAATACGGCTCTGGGTCTTGCCATACCAAATCACCAGACCTTGAATAAGGCCACGGCGCACCAACCAATTCGCCATACGGGATTTTCTCTCCATATTGCTTGAGCAGCCCACGCAAATCTTCTATCAGCTTCTCATTGTCCATCAGGTGTCCTCCTCTCCCTCCGGCGGGCGGCGGTAACAATGTAGACCACGGTTTTTAATGTTGTAGGTAAACTTCATGCCATTTTCCGCCCATATTGCAAACGGCACACCATCCCATTGACCGCCTTTTTCAATATCAATCAAAGCCCAATGTTTTACATCTTCAACCCACACCGGCTCCCCGTCCATCTCCCGCAACTGCTCCAGCGTCAGCGGCTCGTTCGGCGGGGTGAGGGTGGGCATATACGGCACCGCCTTGTTTGGGTGCGCGTCCTCCCACTCTAAAATAGATTTGACCAGCTCTGCATTGTTCCGACTCTTAAAAAACAGGAAATTGTTAGACGTTCCTGGTCCTTTGATATGCAAAGACCAGTCCCCGCAAATCTCACTGATTATGTATGTCATTGCCATCTTTCAGCGCCTCCATCCTCTCCATCACCATGTCCACGGCCTCGTCCGTCAGCGGGCGACCACAATGGGGACAATACTTTGCGAGCAATATTTTGGTCAGATTTTCAGCATATCTGCTGTATTCCCCGGCACCATTACACTTCTCGCACCCCCTCCACACCTTCTCCACCTGCTCCC
>DXEF01000013.1 GCA_019115085.1 Candidatus Agathobaculum pullicola
GTCTGCGCCGAGCGCCTTGGCCACGCCCACGGCCATCTGTTCGGCCACCTCGGGCGAAACCGCGCCGACCGTGTCGAGCGTTTGTTTCTGAACGCCCAATACCTTCATTTTGACCTCGTTTGCATAGGAGCACACGCCGCCCAGATAGTAATCCGAGCATCCGGGTACATCGGTGATGCGCTTGGACAACAGGCCGCCCGTGCAGCTCTCCGCCACAGCAAGGGTCATGCCGCGCGCGCGCAGCCCGTCGCCGACCACTTGTTCAAGCGAATCCACGTCCACGCCGTATACATCCTCGCCAAGCAGGCCGCAGATTTTCTCGACCACCGGCGCAAGCAGCTTTTCGCACGCCTCGGGCGTGTCCGCCTTGGCGGTCACGCGCGCAAAGCACTCTGAGGTCTTGGCGTAAGGCGCAATGGTCGGATTGGTGCTTTCTGCCATCATGTCGTGGAGAATGGTCTCCATATTGCTTTCTCCCAGACCAAAAATACGGATATTGCGCGAAACGATGCAGCCGCCCGCGAGCTTATAGAGATACGGCATCGCGCATTGCTTCCACATCGGGTTGCACTCGCGCGGGGGGCCGGGCAGCATGATAACGTGCTTGCCGTAGGCCTCAAACGCGCAGCCGGGCGCGGTGCCCCACTCGTTTACGAACACCGTGCAGCCCTCGGGCAGCCACGCCTGCTTTTCGTTGTTTGGGGTCATTTCGCGGCCGATGGTCTGGAAAAAGCCCTTGATGCGGTCGAGCGAGGGCTGATGCAGCGCCATTTTGCGACCGAATACGGTCGCCAGCGTCTCCTTGGTCAGGTCGTCGAGCGTGGGGCCGAGGCCGCCGGTCGTGATGATGATATCCGCGCGGTCGCGCGCAGTCTCGATGACGTGGCGCAGGCGCGCCGGATTGTCGCCCACGACCGTCTGGTAAAACACATTGATGCCCAGCTCACGCAGGCCCTGCGAGATGACTTGCGCGTCCGTATTGACAATGTCGCCCAGCAGGATTTCCGTGCCGACGGCAATGAGTTCTGCGTTCATGAAAGTGTTTCCTTCTTTCTTATGGCAAATGGATGATTTCTATGCCTTCAACCGCCTCGTTCACAAGACTTTCTACATCCAGATGACTTTCGGCCTCGAGAATTTTTGGCATCTTGGGCTTGGTGTTCGGATGCTTGGGGGTGAACACGGTGCAGCAGTCCTCATAGGGCAGGATAGAGGTTTCAAATGTGTCGATTTTGCGGGCGATGGTGACGATTTCCTCCTTGTCCATGCCGATGCACGGCCGGAAGATGGGCAGCTCGCACACCGCGCCGGTCACGCCCATGGCGGGCATGGTCTGGCTGGCGACCTGACCGAGCGACTCACCGGTAATCAGCGCGCCGCAGCCGTATTCGACCGCGACCCGCTCGGCAATGCGCATCATAAAGCGCCGCATGATGAGCGTGAACAGTTCCTCGTGGCACTTCTCACGGATTTCCTCCTGAATTTTGGTGAACGGCACGACCATGACGCTCATGCGACCGCACCATGCGGTCAGCTTGCGGCCCAGCTCGAGTACCTTCTCCTTGGCGCGTTCCGAGGTATAGGGATAGCTGAAAAAGTGTACGCCAACCAGCTCCAGACCGCGCTTTGCCATCATCCAGCCTGCAACCGGGCTGTCGATGCCGCCCGAGAGCAGCAGCGCCGCCCGACCGTTCGAGCCGATGGGCATGCCGCCCGCGCCCGGTTCGGGGCCTGCGTGGACAAAGGCGTACTTTTCGCGGATTTCGACATGGACCGTTAGGTCCGGGCCGTGCATGTAGGGGCGCACGTCCGGGAAGCGGTCGGCCAGCTCGCCGCCGACGTGCTGGCTGATTTCAGTCGAGGTCCTCGGGAACTTTTTGTCCCCGCGCTTGGTCTCGACCTTGAAGGTCTTTGCCTGCGCAAAGCGCGGCGCAAGATAGCGCTGCGCGGTGTCAATGACGCTTTCGAGCGTCTTTTCCGGGCAGACCGCCGCGCGCGAAATGGTCGCAAAGCCAAATACATGGCGCGCGCAGTCCATGACCGCGTCTGCGTCCGCGTCCTCGGGTACTTCGACGTATACGACCGACTGGCGCATCGTGATATTGCAGTCCGCCACGTGCTTCATGCGGCGGGACAGGTTTTTGAGCAGGCGGTCTTCAAAGGTTTTGCGGTTGAGTCCCTTCAGGACAATCTCTCCGCATTTGAGCAGCAATACTTCTTTCATAACGTCTCCTTTATAATAAGGTCATCGAACCAGCATTTTACGGCCTTTTTGCGCGGCGGCAAGAAAAGCGTCCACATCTTCGGTGGTATTGGATGGGCAGAAGGACACGCGCAGCGCGCTGTCCGTGCGCGTTTTGGGCAGACCGAGCGCTTTCAAAACGCCGCTCTGCTTGCCCTTGGAGCAGGCCGAGCCACTCGAAACATAGACCTCGTCGCTCTCGAGCACGCGCAGCATGACCTCGCTTTTGCAGCCGGGCAGGGACAGATTGACCACATGCGGGATGTCGCCTACGCCGTTGAAGGCTGCCTCAGGCAAAAACGCCCCCACCTGCTGATGCAGGTAGTCCGCAAGGCTCTGCACATGCTGAAAATCCTCGTCAAAGTGCGCCATGCGGATTTCGCACGCCTTGGCGAACGCCGCGATGTTCGGCAGCGGCTCGGTGCCCGGGCGAATGCCTTTCTCCTGTCCGCCGCCGAACATGAGGGGCGGCAGGCGCAGCCCCTTTTTGACATAGAGTGCGCCGATGCCCTTGGGCGCGCCGATTTTGTGGCCGGACACGCTCATCAAATCGCAGTTCCACTTCTTGGGTGTGAGTTTGATACGAGCCAGCCCCTGTACCGCGTCAATGTGGAACAGCGCGCGCGGCGCTTTGGCTTTGAGCAGTGCGCCGAGTTCGTCCACCGGCTGCACCGTGCCGATCTCGTTGTTGACCAGCTGGCAGGACAGCAGCACGGTATCTTCGGTCAGCGCATCCATAAGCGCCGCAGGCGTGATGTGCCCGGTCGCGTCCGGCGCAAGGAACACCACGTCAAAGCCTTCGGCG
This sequence comes from Candidatus Agathobaculum pullicola, assembly GCA_019115085.1. GTDB lineage: Bacteria > Bacillota > Clostridia > Oscillospirales > Butyricicoccaceae > Agathobaculum > Agathobaculum pullicola. The sequence goes on from DXEF01000013.1 coordinate 3,048, forward strand.
GCAAGCTGCTTGCAGGTGTTGAGCGTTGCCGCGTGCTCGATTTCGGTGGTGATGATGCGCCCCTTCTGATGGCGGTTCAAGTGCGCGGCGCCGCGCAGGCTGATGTTGGTACTCTCCGTGCCGCAGGAAGTGAAATATGTCTCCTCCGGCAGGCAGCCGAGCGCGCAAGCCACCGTTTTCCGACTGTCCTCTAAAAGATGCGAGGCATCTATTCCCATTTTATGCAGGCTTGACGGGTTGCCAAAGCAGGTGCACATGGCGTGCATGGCCGCCTCGGCCGCTTCGGGCAGCACTGCCGTCGTCGCCGCATTGTCCAGATAGTGCATTTTTTCCGTCTCCTTCAATGCGTTACACGGATATTTTACAACGGACGGGGGGCTTTTACAAGTCAAAAGACGCAAATCAGGATTGAAAAGCGCGGCCTGCTATGCTATACTTTAATTGTATGACATGCTGAAAGCGTGTCCGAGAGCAGAAAGGAAGGAAAACCTATGCCAGGAAAGGTAATTCTCGGCGCTCAGTGGGGCGACGAAGGCAAGGGCAAGTTCATTGATATTTTCGCGGGCAAGGCTGATTTGGTCGTCCGCAGTCAGGGCGGCAACAATGCCGGCCATACGGTCGTGGCAAACGGTGTCAAATACAAGCTGCAGCTCATCCCCTCGGGCATCCTGTATCCGGACTGTACGAATGTGATAGGCCCGGGCGTGGTGGTCAATCCCAAGGCGGTATTGGGCGAAATCGACGGCCTGCACGAAAAGGGCGTTTCGACCGAAAAGCTGTTTATCGACGCGCGCTGCCACTGCATTCTGCCGTGGCATCTTGAGCTGGACGCGCTGAGCGAGGCGGAAAAGGCCAAGGAAGGCACGGCTATCGGTACAACCAAGAAGGGGATCGGCCCGACCTATATGGATAAATCCGAGCGCAGCGGTGTGCGCATGCACGATTTTGTCGACGCCGAGCGCTTTGAAACCGTCATCCGCGAGGCGTGCGCGCACAAAAACCGCGTCATCACAGGCGTATATGGCGGCGAGGCCATCGACGCGGACACGGTCATCGCGGAGTATCGGGAGTATGCCGAGCGGCTGCGTCCCTATGTGTGCGACACCTCTATCCTGACGTGGAATGCGGTCAAGGAGGGTAAGGAAGTCCTGTTCGAGGGCGCGCAGGGTACGCTGCTGGATCTGGATATGGGTACATATCCGTTCGTCACCTCCTCGCATCCGGTGGCGGGCGGCTGCTGCATCGGCTCGGGCGTCGGCCCGACGGCGGTGAGCAGCATTATGGGTATTTTCAAGTCCTACACCACCCGCGTGGGCGAAGGTCCGTTCCCGACCGAGCTGTTTGACGAGACGGGTGACTATATCCGTAATGCCGGCGGCGAGTTCGGCACGGTTACCGGCCGTCCGCGCCGCACCGGCTGGTTCGACGCGGTGGTGGCGCGCTATGCTGTGCGCGTCAACGGAATGACCGAGGTCGTTATCAATAAGATCGACCCGCTGCGCGGCCTGCCAAAACTCAAGGTCTGTGTGGGCTACAAGCTGAAAAACGGTCAGACCGTTACCGAGTTCCCGGCAAACTTCATGGATCTGGTGGATTGTGAGCCGGTTTACGAAGAATTCCCCGGCTTTGACGAGGACATTACGGCCTGCCGTTCGTTTGATGAACTGCCGCAGACTGTGCAGGCGTACATCCGCGAGCTCGAGCGTATCATCGAGTGTCCGATCACCATGTTGGGCGTCGGCCCGGCGCGCGACCAGGTGATGACCATTAAGTAACGGAGAAAAGGGCGCAAAGCGACCGCTTTGCGCCCTTTGTTCTTTTGCTGGCAGAAAGGAGCACCCCATGACGCTGATGACCGAACGATTGACGCTGCGCCCCTTTCGGGAGGACGACGTAGAGGCGCTGTATGCCTATTCCAAGGATGAAGCTGTGGGCCGTAATGCAGGCTGGAAGCCACACGAAAGCCTGATGGAGTCGAATGATATCCTGCATCTGGTATTTTTGAACCAGTCGAGCGTCTGGGCAATCGAGCGACAGGAGGATCGCCGCCTGATGGGGTCTATCGGACTGATTACCGATTCGACACGGCAATACGGCTCGTCGCGTTCACTCGGGTATTCGCTGGGCGTGGATTACTGGGGACGAGGCTACATGACCGAGGCGGTGCGTGCGGCGGTGGGCTTCGGCTTTGGGAGGATGGGGCTAGATCTCATCAGCGCAACCTGCTATCCGGACAATCCCGCTTCGCGCCGCGTACTGGAGAAATGCGGGTTCCGATATGAGGGGACACTGCACCGCGCGGAGCTGCTGTACAACGGGCAGGTAAAGGATCATCTTTGCTTTTATCTGCCGCATGAAATCGCGGAAAATCTGGACTGGTATGTAAAAAATAAATTTTTTCTTACATTTTCCTGTAGATTGCGCTATGATTATTTTATCAGAGAGCGGGAGGCGGCAGCGTGAAAACGCTGCCCGCCGTCATATTTCGGCATAGTAAGGAGGAGTACCATGTATCAAACGGGGGAATTTATCGTTTACGGAACCAGCGGTGCCTGCCGGGTGGAGGCGGTCGGTAAACCGCCCTTTGACGCGGAGGAGGGCAAGCTGTATTACACGCTCACACCCGTCTCCGGAACGGAAACCATCTATGTCCCGGTTGATTCATCGGTATTTACGCGGCCGGTCATCTCGCGCGCGCAGGCGGAGCAGCTGATCCGAACCATTCCGACCATCGAAGAGGACGGGTTTACCTCGCATAGTATGCGAATGGCCAGCGAGCACTATCAGGCGGTGCTGCAAAGCCATGACTGTCGGGAACTGGCGCAGCTGATTAAGACGGTTTATGCCAAGTCCCGCCGCAATGGACGCAGGGTCAGTCAGGTAGATCAGCGTTACCGCAAGCGCGCGGAGGATTTGCTGCACGGGGAGTTGGCGGTTGCGTTGGGTATTCCGCTGGGCGACGTGCAGCCGTATATTGTAAATGCCATTGCACAGTGCAAGAAATAAGAGAAAAAGCATAACATAACAGGGGAGCGAACCATGTCCGCGCCCCTGTTTTGCTGTTTCTACAGCTCAAGCGGCTTTTCATACTGCCGCGCGCGGTCGGAATCGGTCAGACCGCTTGTGGTCGGGTCGTTGAGCGCATTCCAGACGTTGGATGCGACCAGAAATAAACAGTACGGGTTGGTCAGCGCCTTGCGGACGACATCCCATACTGCGCCCCAACTGGTCATATCCGCGGCGGTCAGACCGGCATAGGCCAGTACGGTAGCGCATACACCCAGTAAAAGCTGCACCCAGAACACCGGATTTTTGATGCGGACACGCAGATTCATGGACGGAAAACCTCCTTTCATTCACTCGGACCGCCGCCGACGGGACGGCCTCTCATAGAAACCGCGTGGGGCGCCGTTTTTTGACCGCAAATGGCCAAACGGCGCACCGGCGACTACTATCATACTATGAAGGGATGGGTGCAAATGTCCGTGATGCGTTAGGACCGCATCATCAAGGAAACAGTTCGGAAAAGCCGTTTTTTGTTTACCTTGCGGACAGTTCGTGCTATACTGTATAAAGAGTTTTTATGTTTGGGGGAAATTATTTGAATACCATTCCCGATTGTGTGTTTCACTCCCGCAGCCTGGCCTGCAAAGCGCCGTATGGCGCGGTGCCCGCCGGGCAGACGGTTGAGTTTTCCACTTATCCTAAGCGCGAACACGGCACCGAACATATCACCCTATGGGTGGAGGAGGACGGTAAGGAGCCGGAGGCCTTCCCGATGCGTTGGTACGGCCTTGCCGGTGCGCGCGATCACTATACAACCAGCTTTACGCCGCCGCATCCGGGCCTGTATTGGTACTATTTTACCATGGATACTGCGGACGGCCCACGATACTGCGCACGCGGCTATGCCGGACGGGCGGAGATTATCGATACGCTGGGGGACAAATATCAGTTGACCGTATATGACCCGAACTATCAGACGCCGCGCTGGTTTGGGCGAGGCATCACCTATAACATCTTCCCCGACCGCTTCTGCCGGGAGAAAATGCCCGTCCAGCCCGAAGGGGAAGGGGTTGCGCCGCGTGTGCTGCACGAAAACTGGGACGATATTCCGGTTTATCAGCCGAATGAGAACGGTGAAATTCTCAATAATGACTTCTTTGGCGGCACGCTGCGCGGGATCATCAGCAAGCTGGACTATCTGGAAAGCCTGCATGTGACCACCATTTATTTCAATCCGATATTTCAGGCGTATTCCAATCACCGGTATGACACGGGCGATTATAAGCGCATCGACCCACTGTTCGGCAGCGAGGAGGATTTCCGTACGCTGTGTGAGCAGGCCGCGGCGCGCGGCATGCGCGTGGTGCTGGACGGCGTGTTCAATCATACCGGTTATGACAGCCGCTATTTCAACGCGCGCGGCCGGTATAACAGTGTTGGGGCGCACCAATCCAAGGATTCGCCCTATTATCGCTGGTATGATTTTCAGGAATGGCCGGACAAATACGGCTCATGGTGGGGGATCTACACGCTGCCGCAGGTGCGCGAGATGGACGAAAGCTATCTTGACTATATCATCGAAAGTGAGGACAGCGTCGTGCGTCGCTGGCTACGGCTGGGCGCGTCCGGCTGGCGGCTGGACGTGGCCGACGAGCTGCCTGATGCGTTTATTCAGAAACTGAACGCCGCAGCCAAGCGGGAAAAGCCGGATGCACTGGTCATCGGTGAGGTTTGGGAGGATGCTTCCAACAAAATCGCCTATTCCGAGCGTCGCAGGTATTTTCAGGGCGGTGAGCTGGACAGCGTGATGAACTATCCGCTGCGCGACGCGATTTTGTCGTTCTTAAACGGCGGCACAGCGGAGCATTTTGCCGAAAGCATAGAATGTATCCGTGAAAATTATCCCCGAGATGTATTTTATAATCTGATGAACATTATCGGAACGCATGATACGGCGCGCGCGCTGACGCTTCTGGGCGTGACCGACGAGGAATGGAAGATGGACCGTGACGGGCGCGCGCACTATCAGCTGCCGCCCGACCGGCTGGCCACCGCGTTGCGCAAGCTGCGTCTGGCGGCGGTCATCCAGTTCACCATACCGGGGTCTCCCACCATTTATTATGGCGACGAGGCGGGCCGACAGGGGTTTGAGGACCCGTTCAACCGCCGGACGTATCCGTGGGGACAGGAGGACCGGGAGCTGCTCGCGTTTTATCGCCGTCTGTGCACGCTGCGCGCGGACAGCAATACGCTGGCGGATGGCGAGCTGCATTTCGTGCGTTGTCACGGCGCGCTGCTGCAATATGAGCGCGTGAGTGACACCTCCCGCCTGATGGTGGTGATCAACCGCGGCCATCATCATATTCGCACCTGTGTGCAGGCGGTTTACGCGGTGGATGTGATGACCGGAGAAGGATTTGAGGATGCGGACAGCCATGGCGTGCATATTTCGGTGCCGCCCGAGACCGCCTATGTGCTGCGCTGCTTCGGCACGCCGTAGAAAAGAGGAATAATACAATGGATATGCGGGAAAAACAGCTTTCCCATCGATATTTTTTTGAAGGGAAAATCATGAAGGCACGGCTGGACGAGGCGCTGCTCCCCAACGGAAAGACCGCACTGCGCGAGGTGTGTGAGCATGTCGGCGGCGTGGGCGTGCTGCCGATTGACCGGGATGGCAATGTGATTCTGGTGCGGCAGTTCCGCTATCCGTATGATACGGAGCTGCTGGAAATTCCGGCAGGCAAGCTGGACCATGGCGAAGGGGAGAGCATCGCAGACTGCGGTGCGCGCGAGCTGAAGGAGGAAACCGGCTGCACGGCGGCGCGTCTGGTGCCGCTCGGGTGTGTCTACCCGTCGCCCGGTTTTCTGACCGAGGTCGTGCACCTGTTTGCCGCGCTCGACCTGACGGAAGGCGAAATGCAGCCGGATGAGGATGAATTTGTCGAACTGGTGCGGCTGCCGCTGGCCGAGGTGGAGGCCATGGTCGAGCGCGACGAGATTCGAGACGCCAAAACCGTGGTAGCACTGTACCGTGCCAAACTCAAGGGGCTGTATTGACTGAAAACAGCACCTGTTCCTCGCTTGGGAAGGAGGCAATTATGGAGAAGAAAAAAATTCTGGTCGTTGAGGACGAAAAGGCAATCGCGGACATTCTGGTATTTAACCTCCAGCGAGAAGGATATGATACGCTGGTCGCCTATGACGGCGCGGACGGTCTGCGGGCCGCACTGGAGCAGACACCCGATTTGATTTTACTGGATGTAATGCTGCCCTCGATGGACGGTTTTGAAGTGCTTGGGCATATTCGCGACAAGCAGGATACCCCGATTATCATGCTGACCGCCCGCGAGGAGGAGACCGACAAAGTGCTCGGCTTGGAGCTGGGCGCAGACGACTACATCACCAAGCCGTTTTCCATGCGCGAGCTGATGGCGCGCGTCAAGGCGAACATGCGGCGCACGCTGTCCGGAGAGGAGCGGGAAAAGCCTGCCGTGCCGTCGGGCGGCGGACTGCGCATTTCGCGCGATAACGGCATGGTGTACAAAAATGGGCGGGCGCTCGAGCTGTCCGCGCGCGAATTTGATATTCTGTGCTTTCTGTCCGCCGCGCCCGGCCGCGTGTTTTCGCGCGAGGAGCTGATGGAGCAGGTCTGGGGCTATGATTATTACGGCGATCTGCGCGCGGTCGACGTGGCGATTCGCCGCCTGCGTGAAAAGGTCGAAGATCAGCCCGCCAGTCCGCGCTACATCATGACCAAGCGCGGCATGGGTTATTATTTCAGCGACGAATGACCAGTGAAGCCGTGTCCTGTGCACGGAATACAGAAAAAACGGCGCGGCTGCGCTGAGCACGCCGGAGGTGTTTGTTTGTTTCGTTCCTTACACATGAAGCTGGTGCTGATTCTGGTGCTGATGATCATATCGGTCATGGCAGTGGTGGGCACGTTCCTCATCAACAGCGTCAACACGTTTTATCTGGACAGCTTCTATGAGCAGATGCAAAACGTGTTCAACCAGTCGAGCACAATGGATTCCCTCAAGGATGCGGCGGCCGAGCAGGGCGCGCCCGGCTTGCAGACCGTGATTGAAGCGCGGGAAAGCGCGCTGGGGATCGACGATTATCGCAATTATTATATTTTGGATGCCGAGGGACGGTATCTGGAAGGCTCCAACCCGAACATTACGCTGACCCGGACAAGCAACATCGTTGCCGCGATGGCCGGTGAGCTTGGCGCGCGCTCGTCCGTGTCCGACAGCACCATGGATATTGCCGTGCCCATCGATAAGGAAGGGGATGGCGGCGTGGACTATATCGTATACATCACGGACGATAAAAGCGAAATTTCCGACCTGTCATGGCGCTTTTTCCAGATTGTCATGCAGGCGATGATGTTCGGCCTGCTCGCAGCGATTCTGCTGTCCTTTTTGCTCAGTAAAACCATCACCACCCCGATTGAGCGCATCACCGAAGGCGCACGGTCGATCGCGGAGGGAAATTTCGATCAGGATTTGGGCGTGCAGTCATCCGACGAGATTGGCGAGTTGACGCGCTCATTCAACTACATGGCGCGGCGGCTCAAAAGCACAGTGGGAGAGGTGCAGGGCGAACGCGACAAGCTGAGCACGCTGTTCCTGCATATGACAGACGGTGTCGCCGCCTTTACGACCGAGGGGCGCCTCATCCATATGAACCCGGCAACCGAAAACCTGCTGGGTGTGCGCATGGAGGATCATCTGACCTTCGATGAGATGTTTGCCGACCTAGACATGCTGGGCTCGGACGAGACGGCCATGCGCAGCTTTCTGACCAGCGAGATCACACGGCGCGACCGTGTGCTGTCGGTCACGCTTGCGCCATACGGCGCGCTTGACGGAGAGGGCGGCGTCATCGCGGTCATCCATGACATCACCGAGCAGCGCCGTCTGGACGATGCGCGGCGCGAATTTGTCGCCAACGTGTCGCACGAGCTGCGCACACCGCTGACCAATATCCGCTCCTATACCGAAACGCTGCTGGATGCTGCGGGAGATATTCCGATTGACACGGAAAAGCAGTTCTTGGGCGTTATTTCAAGCGAGTCCGAACGCATGGCGCGCATCGTGACCGACCTGTTGACGCTGTCCAAGCTGGATTATGGCCGGATGGAGCTGCGTATGACGCGCTTTTCGCTGTCTGAACTGCTCCAAAAGGTGGCAAACGCGATGAAATTGACCGTGCAGGACAACGGTCACGAGATGGTTGTAGACGCACCGGATACGCTGCCGTCCATTGTGGGCGACCGCGAGCGTATCGAGCAGGTGGTCGTCAATATTCTATCCAACGCGGTCAAGTATACGCCGTCAGGGGGGCACATCCGTCTGTCGGCCTGCGTGCCGGCGGAAAACCGCGTGCGCATTACGGTACAGGATGACGGCGTGGGCATTCCGGCGGCCGACGTGCCGCGCCTGTTTGAGCGTTTTTATCGTGTGGATAAGGCGCGCAGCCGCGCGGCCGGCGGCACGGGCCTCGGTCTGGCAATCGCCAAGGAGATTGTCGAGCAGCATGAGGGCAAGATTGCGCTGGCCAGTGAGTACGGCAAGGGCACGACCGTGACCATCACCCTCCCGACCAACCTGACCCCGAACAGGGAGGAGGGGCCGGTATGAGAGGCGCGCAGCGTTCGGTTAAAAACACGGCGAAAAATGTGTCGCTGATTGTGCTGGTGGTGGTGCTGCTGACGCTGTGCGCCGCCAATTGGATGACTGGGCTGAATGTGGCGCAGATGCCGGCGGACAGCCTGATGCGGCGTGCGCACGACCATCTGTTTGGCGGCGCGGTGGGCTATGAGCTGCGCTCGTCGGGCGTAGCCGCAGCAGAACCGGTACAGCTTGCGCTCACGGTGGACGGGCAGCTGTACGGTGTGCAGTATAACGTGACGGATATGGATGCGGCGGTCGCCGCTGTGCGCGACCTATGGGCGCAGGTGCTGACGGGCGATGAACTGGTTTCTGCCGGAGCGGATGAACTGAACGCAGCGCTGCGCGCGGGCGACTGTGCTGAATTGCGCTATCACGGCGCGATTCCACTGGGCGCGGTCGCGGGCTGGATGGGCGGCACATGGAAGGACGGCAGCGACATATATGTGGAGACACTGGTCTACGCGGCGGGTGTGGAGCGCCTGTTTGTGCGCACTTCGGATGGCGCACTGTATGCGGCAGCGGCAAAAGCGGATAAAAACGTGCTGGAAAGCGCGCAGGATGCTTTTCGCGGCCTGTCCTGTAAGTTTTCGGGCGAGGCGTATGCGGTGTATCCGGAAACGTTGCTGTTTGACAGCGAAGTCCTGTCCTTGCCGCTGCTCAACAACGAGCCAATCGACCTGTTTTCTACACAGAACGGTACCGGCTTGGAGGCATTGCTGCAAGCGTTCGGATTTACGGCATACGCGGATTTTTATACCGAGCAGAACGATCAGGTGCGCGTGTTCGTGGATAATGTCAGCACGCTGCGCGTGAGCGCTGCGGGTTTGCTGCAATATGCTGCTTCCGCGGAAAATACCGCGGTGCGCGCGTATGAGGAGGGCGAGGTTGGCGGACAGTCCGCGCTTGACGCGCAAATGGACTGCGTCCGGCTGATTCTGGATGCGGCGCTGCGCGTGGGCGAGACCAATACACATGCGTCTCTGTATGCGGCTGGGCAGCAAAACGGGCAGACAACACTGGTCTTTTTACAGATGTACGGCGGTGTGCCGGTGCTGGGCGAAAATGACTTCGCCACCTTCACGTTTGAGGGCGGCGCGCTGGTTTCCGCGACGGTTCGCCTGCAGCGTTTTGCCTCGCAGGATACAAACCGCATCGTCCTGCCTGCAAGGCAGGCGGCCGCGGGCGCGATGGGAGAGGCGAGCGGCCTGATGGTCGCGTATCGCGCACAGGGCGACAAAGGTTATGTCCCTGCACGCTTTTATTGGAAAGGCAACGACTGACAGGAGGTGAGGCCGCTTGCAATGGGATAAAGTAAAAAATGTGCTGATTGTGATTTTGCTGGTGGTCAATCTGTTTCTTGTCGGCAATTTTGGCGCGAAGATATGGCAGAATTATCAAAGAAGCGAAGAATTGGAAACCGATCTGCGCACGCTGACGCAGGAATACGGCAGGCAGCTGGATGACAGTTTCCGCCTGCCCAAGGATAAGGTGCTGCCCATACTGTCGATTGACCGAAGCCGCGCGGATGAGGAAGCGGTGGCGCAGGCGATGCTGGGCGAGGAACTTGAGCGTACCGAGCAGGAGGACGGCACAGTGCTGTTCCAAAGCGAGAGCGGCAAGGTTGAGTGGCACGCGGACGGTACGGTGCGGGCGGAATGTTTGACCGGTGAAGATGTGCCCGACGAGGCATCTGCGGCGCTGCGCCTGACGCGGCGGCTGCTCTCCGACTGGGGCTTGCAGGCGGAGGATGAGTCGCTTTGCGCAGATGGCCGGACCGTGACACTGACCGGCACGGTCGCGGGGCAGCCGGTGCATAACCGCCAGTTGACCCTGCGATTCGATGAGAACGGCGGTGTTGCCGTAACCGGCTTATGGAGCTTTGGTACGCCGTATACCACCGTGCGGGGCAGCGGTGTATCCTGCAATGCGGCGGATGCGCTGCTTGAATTTGCCGCGCGGGCGCAGGAGGTTGGGAGGATTGACGCAATGACAGCCGGCTATCGTATGGAGATGGACAGCAATCGCCGCCTACAGCTTACGCCAACTTGGAAGATCACGACGGATTCGGGCGAATATTTGGTGGATTGTGCCAAAAAAACGATTGTAGACCAGGAAAACTGAAAAAAATCTTTCCTTTATCAAAAATTGTGGTACAATAGATTGGTGAGAAAATTTGCGGGTGCACGCATGTGTGCGTCCGGTCATAGAATACAGTAGCAAGACAGTTCACGCGGCGGTTACGCGTATTGCAATAGTGAGGAGTAGGTAGGTTTGACCAAATATGTAATCAACGGCGGTAAAACGCTCAATGGAGAGGTCATGATCTCCGGCGCAAAGAACGCGGCGGTTGCAATCGTCCCGGCAGCGCTGCTGGCGGACGGCCCGGTTCGCATTGAGAATGTGCCCAAGATTATTGATGTGACGCTGCAGCTGGAGATCATGCGCGAATTGGGTACGCAGATCCGGTTGCTCAACGCAACAACGGTGGAAATCCAGAATACACAGCATCCCAGCCTCAAGCCGCATGAGCTGGAGCGCAAGCTGCGCGCCTCCTACTATTTGCTCGGTGTGCTACTGGGTAAATACGGCTATGCCGAGGTCGCTATGCCGGGCGGCTGCAATTTTGGCGGCGTGCGTCCGATTGACCAGCATATCAAGGGCTTTGAAGCGCTGGGCGCCAGAGTCACATTGCCCAAGGGCGGATATATCCGCGCCGAGGCCCCTGAAGAGGGCCTGCACGGCGCACATATCTATTTTGACGTGGTGTCTGTCGGCGCGACCATGAATATCATGCTCGCGGCAGTACTGGCCAAGGGCCAGACGGTCATGGAAAACTGTGCCAAGGAGCCGCATATCGTCGATTTGGCGAATTTCCTCAACGCGATGGGCGCAAATGTCAAGGGCGCGGGTACGGACGTCATCAAGATCCGCGGCGTCGAGCGTCTGCACGGCGGCACCTATTCCATCATTCCCGACCAGATCGAAGCCGGTACGTTTATGGCGGCGGTCGCGGCCTGCGGCGGTTCGGTGCTGGTGAAGAACGTTATCCCGAAGCACCTCGAGTGCATTACGGCAAAGCTCAAGGAGATGAGCGTTGAGGTGACCGAGTTTGACGATGCGGTGCTGGTGCGCCGCGAGGGCAAGCTGACCAAAACCAACATCAAAACCATGCCTTATCCGGGCTTTCCGACCGATATGCAGCCGCAGATGACGACCGCGCTGTGCCTTGCGGAAGGCACGAGCATCATCACCGAAGGCGTGTGGGATAGCCGTTATCGCTATACCGAGGAGTTGGCGCGCATGGGTGCGAACATCCATGTTGACGGCAAGATTGCGGTGATTGAGGGCGTGGAGGAATTCAAAGGCGCACCGGTGCGCGCGCATGACCTGCGTGCGGGCGCAGCCATGGTTATCGCAGGCCTTGCGGCCAAGGGCGTGACCGAGGTCGAGCAGGTGCAGAATATCGAGCGCGGCTATGAGACACTGGTGGAGAAATTCGTGGCACTGGGTGCGGATATGTACCGCTCCGAGATTCCGGATTCCATGGGTGCGGCTGAGCGCGCGTAAAAAAGGAACATATACAGCGGAGGGGGCAACCTCTCCGCTGTTTTGGAAAGCAAAGGAGTTTCAGCATTGGCAGAGCGGTATTATTACAGCATTGCAAGTGGGTCGTCGGGTAATTGCGGCCTGTACATGGCGGACGGGACGGCAATTCTGATGGATTTGGGCGTGTCTCTGCGCAAGATCACCACAGCACTGGCCGGAATCGGTCTGGGCTTGGACGATGTTTCCGCCGTGCTGCTCACACATGAGCATATCGACCATGTCAAGGGCTTGCCGATGTTTCTAAAAAAGGCGAAAGCACCCGTGTTCGCTTCGCGCGGCACGGCCGAGGCACTGGCGGAAAAAGACCCGTCCTGTGCCGACCGCTTGAATGAGTTTGACAGTGGAGAGGGCTTCTGGGTGCGCAATGTGGACATTGCAACCTTTGCTACGCCGCATGACGCGGCGGACAGCGTCGGTTACATATTGGAACACGGCAGCCATCGCTTCGGGTTTGCCACTGATCTGGGCTTTGTGCCCCGGGAGGCGGCAGACCTGCTGCGCGGATGTGAGACGGTCGTGCTGGAGAGCAACCATGACCCGCACATGCTGCAGGCAGGCCCGTATCCGTATGCGCTCAAGATGCGCGTGGCAGGCCCGGCGGGACACCTCTCTAATCCGGACTGCGCGGTGTTCGCGGCCGATTTGGTGCGGCATGGCACACGCAATCTGGTATTGGCGCACCTGAGCGAAAAGAACAACATGCCGGCGCTCGCCTTGCAGCAGACGGTGAGTGCGCTGCACGGCCTGCCGGACTGCACGGTACAGGTTGCGCCGCGTGAGCGCATGGAAACGCCGGTTTTGTTTGGGGAGGAAACGATATGCTCGCTGTCCGGCTGATTTGCGTGGGTAAGCTCGGAGAAAAATTCTGGGCGCAGGCCGTACAGGAATATGTCAAGCGCCTCGGCGCATATTGTAAATTGGAAATGGTAGAGCTGCCCGAGCAGCGTCTGCCGCAGACGCCATCGGAGGGAGAAACCCGGCAGGCGCTGGACAAAGAGGCGGCGCTCATTGCGGATAAGATTCCGCAGGGCGCGGCGGTGATTGCGCTATGCGTGGAGGGGAAAGAAATGTCCTCCGAGCAGCTGGCGGACTACCTCGGCCGCCTGACCGTGAGCGGTACAAGCCGCCTGTGTCTGGTGATCGGCGGGTCGTGCGGACTGTCCGACCGAATCAAAGGGCGGGCCGGACTGCGGCTGTCCATGTCGCCTATGACCTTCCCGCACCATCTTGCGCGCGTGATGGTGCTCGAGCAGCTGTACCGCGCGCTGAACATTGCCGCAGGGGGCAAATACCACAAATGAGCCGGAAACCGGACTGCAAAACCCGTTACCCCATCCTGCTCGCGCATGGCTTGGGTGTCACCGAGCACGGCGGGCTGTACGTGCCGTGGGGGCGCGTGCCCGATGTGCTGCGCGCACATGGCGCGCAGATCTGCTTTGGCGGACAGGACGCTTGGGGCAGCATCGAAACCGGCGCGGCACAGCTGGCCGAAACGGTACGCAATATGCTGCGTCTGTACGACTGTGGACGCATTAACATCATCGCGCACTCCAAGGGCGGGCTGGAAGCACGTCATCTGATTTCAGCGATGGGGTACGGCAAATATGTCGCGTCGCTGACAATGCTGTCCACCCCCAACCACGGTTCGCGTGTGGCTGAGCTGCTGCTGTATGCACGGCCGGGCATTGCGGTTTGGGCACGCGGCAACGACGCATGGTGGCGGCGCGGCGGTGATCAAAAACCGGATACGCTGCGCGCGGGTCAGCAGCTTACGCCTGCCTATCTGGAGACGTTTAACCGCACGCATCCGGATGCGAACTGCGTTTACTACCAAAGCTGGGGCGCGCGGCTGGGCAAAAACAATACGGATGCCGCGATGCGTCTGACGCATGCCTTGTTTTATCCCACGCATGGCGACAGCGACGGGCTGGTAACGTCGCAGTCTGCCCGCTGGGGCCGATACCGCGGCACGCTTGTGGGTGTCAGCCATCAGCAGTTGGTGGATGCGCAGGGCGTGGATTGTGGTTTTGATGTACGCGGCTTTTATGTGCGGCTTGTGCAGGAATTGGTACAGCAGGGATTTTGAGAGAGCGCGCGCAGAGCTTTTGCATGAAACTTTACAAAAAGCATTTACATTACGCGCGCGATTCGGTAAAATAAAAAGCAAGAGGAAAAGATACAACAGGAGGGGCGCCCCATGATTATCACGATAACGCTTAACGCCGCGTTGGACCGCACTTTGCGGATTGAGCATCCGCTGGCAGTCGGCAAGCTCAATCGTGCGGTATCCAGTTATCTGGAACCCGGCGGAAAGGGCATCAATGTATCGCGCGCAATCAAGGCGCTCGGCGGCAACAGCGTTGCGCTGGGCTTCTGCGGCGGCACAAACGGCCGTATTGTCAAGGATATGCTGACATCCGGCGATATTCATCATGATTTTGTTGATATTTCGGGTCAGATGCGTGTCAACACCCAGATTATTGACGCACAGGGCGGGCACACCGAGGTCAACGAACCCGGCAGCAAAATTGAGGATGCGGACTTTCTGCGTCTGCTCGACCGCATGGAAATGTACCTGCATGAGGGGAACATTTTCGTTTTGACCGGCTCCACTCCGCCGGAATTCCCACTGAAGAACTATCGCAAACTGTGCAAGCTCATCAAAAAGCGCGGCTGCAAGCTGGTTATCGACGCACAGGGCGAGCTTTTGCTCGAAGCGCTCAAATGTGAGCCGGACTTTGTTAAGCCCAACATTTTCGAGCTGGCTGAGGCCGTGGGTGACAAGCCCTCCGCCGACCCTGAGGTGGTCGTGGTTTCCGCGCGCAAGATGCTCGAGATGGGTGCGCGCGCGGTATGCGTTTCGATGAGTCAGGAGGGGGCGGTGCTGGTTTCCAAGGACGAGTCCGAGGCGCTGTACGTCAACACCAACCCGAAAATTTACGACGAAGGTTCGGTCGGCACGGGCGACGCAATGGTCGGCGCGATTGCAAACTCGATGAACAACAAGCTCAAGTTTGATGAGATGGCGCGCTATGCGGTGGCGACCGCGCGTGCGTGCAGCCGCCTTGCGGGTACCGAGATGGCGACGCTCAAAAAGGTATACGAGGTGTACGAGACCACGCAGGTCTACATACTGTAAGACAAAAAAGCCGGACGGTTCAGCCGTCCGGCTTTTCGATTTTGTCGAGGATTTTTTTGTCCTGCTTGTCGCGCGGGACAAAATGCGCGTATAGGTCGGGACGATCAGCCTTGGTGCGGCGCAGGCTCATTTCCCGTCGCCACGCCTCGATGTTGGCATGATGGCCGGAGAGCAGCACCTCGGGTACCGCGCGTCCGCGCCAATTTTCCGGGCGGGTATACTGCGGATGCTCAAGCAGTCCGTCCCAGTGGCTTTCGGCGGTGAACGCCTCTTCGTCAGGCAATACGCCCGGCACCATGCGGCACACCGCATCCGCGACCGCCATCGCGGGGATTTCGCCGCCGGTCAGCACAAAGTCGCCAATGGAAATTTCCTCATCCACGCAGGCGTCAATAAATCGCTGGTCGATGCCTTCGTAATGTCCGCAGACCAGAATGATATGCTCGTGCGCGAGTAATTCGCGCGCCTTGGCCTGATCAAACGGCTTCCCTTGCGCGGACAGGAACACCGTGTGCACATGGCTGCCTGCACACAGGGCCTCATGGCACAGATAGAGCGGCTCGGCCAGCATGACCTGTCCTCGGCCGCCGCCGTAGGGCGCGTCGTCCGCCTTGTGGTGCTTGTCAAGCGCATAGTCGCGGATGTTGGTCGCGCGCACCTCGACCAGCCCCTTTTCCTGCGCGCGGCCGATGATGCTCTCTCGCATGACCGCGTCGATCATCTCGGGAAACAGCGTCATGATATCGATTTTCATTCCAGCAATCCCTCAATGCTTTGAATATAGATCACGCCTGCCTGCATGTCGATCTCCTGTAAAAAGGGCTTGGCGGCCGGTACATAGACCAGACGGCCTTCGGCAGTCTTGATTTCATACATATCGTGTGCCGGATTGGTGGTCAGCACATCGCGCAGCTTGCCGACCTCGCTGTTCGTGCGGCGGTCGTGTACGGTAAAGCCGAGAATGTCCTGAATGAATACCAAATCGTCCGGCAGGTCCACGTCCTCCCGATCGAGATGTAGTACGCGGCCGCGCAGGGCCTCGGCGGCTTCGACCGTGTCAATGCCTTTCAGGTGCATCAGTACGACGTTCTTATGCACCTGCGCCTTTTCCACAGCCACTGGGGTTTGCTCGTCCAGATACAGGGTGTCGAAGTCGCAGAGCACCTCGGGGCTGTCGCACCAGCTCTGCACCTTCAGGTCGCCGCGCACGCCGTGCGTGCCGACAATTTTTCCGGCCTCTAAAAATTGTTTGGGCATGTTGCCTCCTCCGCTTTCGTTGGGGGAATGGCGCGCGGAAACGCGCGCGGATAACAAAAAATCGCCGCGCTGCGGCGATTTTTATACGGCGTTATTCGTCGGAAATCGGATTTCCGTCGATTCAGTCGAGAATATCGACTGTTACACGCTTGTTTTCGCGATTGCCTGCCGCTTTCATGAGTGTGCGGATTTCCTTTGCGATGCGGCCGTGACGACCGATGACGCGGCCCATGTCCCCAGGCGCTACGCGCAGGGAAAAGGTGACATTATCGCCGTCGATCTCCTCGGTGATGGCAATCGCATCCGGCTCGGAAACCAGATTTTTGACAATATAGGTCAATAACTCTTTCATTTTGCTCGCCTCACTCAATTCAGCACACCGGCCTTCTTCAGGATGCCGCGGACCGTATCGGTCGGCTGAGCGCCCTTCTTGATCCACTCCTGAGCACGGTCAGCGTCAACATTGACGGTAGCCGGGTCGGTCAGCGGGTTATAGGTGCCGATCTCCTCGATGAAACGGCCGTCACGCGGGTAACGGGAATCAGCGACAACGATACGGTAGAACGGAGCCTTCTTCGCGCCCAGACGGCGCAGTCTGATCTTTACCATGGATGATTCACCTCCTCCAAAATAGAAATTGATCTATTGTAAATTTCTTTACAAACAAATGAGGGTCAGAACGGCAGCTTGAGACCGCCGAGACCGGGGAAACCGCGGCGCTTTTTGCCTTTGCCGCCGCGGGCAAGGCCGGAAAGCTGCTTGGTCATCTTCTGCATGGCCTCGAACTGCTTGAGCAGCTTGTTGACCTGCTCGACCGACAGGCCGCAGCCCGCCGCGATGCGTTTTTTGCGCGAGAAATTGATGATGGAGGGGTTATCCCGCTCCTTGGGGGTCATGGATTGGATGATGGCTTCGGTGTGCGCCATCTGCTTTTCGTCGATTTTGGCACCGGCGAGGGCTTTTGCGTCGATACCCGGCAGCATGCCGAGCATTTCCTCCATGGAGCCCATGTTTTTCATCTGTTGCAATTGTTCGTAAAAGTCGGTCAGCGTCAGCTTTCCGGCCATCATTTTCTTTGCGGTTTCGGCGGCCTGCTTTTGGTCGAAGGACTCCTGCGCTTTTTCAATCAGCGTCAGCACGTCGCCCATGCCGAGGATACGGGAAGCCATACGGTCGGGGTGGAACGGCTCGATGTTGTCGAGCTTTTCGCCCGTGCCGATGAATTTAATCGGCTTACCAGTCACCGCCTTGACCGAGAGTGCCGCGCCGCCGCGGGCGTCGCCGTCCATCTTGCTCATCAGCACGCCGTCGATGCCGAGCGCTTCGTCAAAGGTTTGCGCAACGGTGACCGCGTCCTGACCGGTCATCGCGTCGACAACCAGAATGATTTCAGTTGGTTTTACCTCAGCCTTGATGGTTTTCAACTCGTCCATCAGCTTTTCATCGATATGCAGACGGCCTGCGGTGTCAAGGAACACCAGATCGAAACCGTTGCGGCGGGCGTAGTCCACGCCGTGCTTGGCGATTTCGACCGGGTCGCCCTGCCCTTCGTCGAACACCGGAATATCCAGCTGCTTACCGACCACCTTTAACTGGTCGATCGCCGCGGGGCGATATACGTCGCAGGCGACGAGCAGCGGACGCCGCTGCTGCTGCTTGCGCAAGAGCGCTGCAAGCTTGGCGCAGTTGGTGGTCTTGCCCGCGCCCTGCAATCCTGCCATCATGACAATGGTGGGCGGGTTGGGCGAGATGGTCAAACGAGTGGTCTGACCGCCGAGTAGCGCGATCAGCTCTTCGTTTACAATTTTGATGACCTGCTGGGTGGGGGACAGACTTTCGAGGATTTCCGCGTCGGTCGCCTTTTCGGTGACCGCCTTGATGAAGTCCTTGGCAACCTTGAAGTTGACGTCGGCTTCCAGAAGCGCCATGCGGATTTCGCGCATCGCTTCCTTGATATCGGACTCGGTCAACCGTCCTTTGCTGCGCAGGTGCTTGAATGCGGATGAAATTTTTTCGGTAAGGCCTTCAAATGCCATGTTAAGCCTCCTGCCTGAGCTGGTCGAGCAGCGCCGCTATGCGGGAGAGAATGTCCTCCGCTTCGCGGCTGTGCAGTTTGTCGGCGTTGAGCGCGGAGAGCAATGCGACCTGACGGGAAAGCTCCTCCGCGCACCGTTCGGTGCCGCCGTAGCGCGCGACCAGACCGAGCTTTTCCTCCATCTCGCGCAGCGCATGTTCCGCGCGTTTGATGCTGTCGCGCACCCCCTGACGGGTGATGCCCGCGTGCTCGGCAATTTCGGCCAGCGAAAGGTCTTCATTATAATACAGGTCGAACAGCTCGCGCTGCTTTTCTGTGAGCGTCTCGCCGTAAAAGTCGAACAGCAGGCTCATTTCGAGCGGTTTGCCTCTCATCGGCGGGCCTCCCTAAATAGTGTAAAGTGTTTTGCCTTTACATCGAACGTGATTATTCTACCGTATATTTGGCGTGGTGTCAAGGGAAAAATAGGGGAGAACACGAATTTTGTTCACATAATCTTTGTTTGCTTCACACCTCCAATGATGCTATAATAATGCCCATGGAAAAATTTTTCCGGAAATGAGGGAAATCATGCAACAAGTAACGCGGAAAAAGCTGGCCGCAGGGGTCAATCTTACCTGTGTGACCACGCCGAAATTCAAGCGTGCGGTTTTGCGGGCGGTGCTGCTGCTGCCGCTGGGCGGACCGGACGCGGCACTGCGCGCCTGTCTGCCGCATGTGCTGCGGCGCGGCACAAAGCGACTGCCCGACCTGCGGGCGATCGGCGCAGCGCTCGACGATCTGTACGGCGCGCGCATTGAGGCGGTCGTGCGCAAGGAAGGCGAACATTTGGCGGTAGGCTTTTTGTCCGACTGTATTGATGAAAGCTGCGTGCCGGGCGCGGACGGCCTGACGGCGGGCGTGATCGATCTGCTGGCTGAACTGCTGTGCGACCCGTACACGCAGGACAGCGTGTTCTGCCCGGACTACACAGCGGGCGAACGTGAAAACCTGATAGACCGCATCGCGGCGCAGAAAAATGACCCGCGCGCATGGGCGCCGCTTCGCCTGATGCAGCTGATGTGCGTGGACGAGGCATATGGCCAGCCGGTGTACGGCACCAAAGAGCAGGCTGAGAAAATCACCGAGAAAAAGCTGTACGCGGCCTACCGTCGCGCGTTGAGCGAAGCGCAGCTTGAACTGTTTTACTGCGGGCCGCTTGCGCCGGAAGCGGTGGAAGCTATGTTTGCGCAAACGCCGCTGGCGCAGGCGCGTACCGATGCGGGTACGTTGCCGCAGACCCAAGTGCTGGCGCAGCCGGAGGGTGCGGCGCGCGAAATCATCGAGGAAGAAGCGGTCACGCAGGGCAAGCTGTCGCTTGGCTTTCGCACGGGCGGGGCGAGCCTGACAGGTGGAAACGCGGCCGCGTACTGGATGTTTCAAACGCTGTACGGCGGCTCGACCAGCTCTAAGCTGTTTCTCAATGTGCGCGAAAAGCAATCGCTCTGCTATTATGCAAGCGCGCAGTTTATCGCGCCCAAGGGCATTATGATGGTGAACTCCGGCATTGAAAACGATAAGTTCACGGTCGCGCGGGACGAGATTCTGCGCCAGCTGGATGCCTGCCGAGAAGGAGACATCTCGGATGCGGAGATTGACGGCGCACGGCGCACGTTGACCACCAACTGGGGCGCCATGCTGGACGATCCGCTGACGCTCGAGCGGTACTGGCTCGGACAGGCCGCCGCGGGTACGATGGTATCGGCAGAGGAGCGCATCGCACAGGTACAGGCGGTCGACCGCGCGCGCATTGTCGCGGCGGCACAAGCGACCGCACTCGACACGGTATATTTTATGAAGGGGGCGGCGCAATGAGCAAGGTTTGGACCGCCCTGCGCGAGCGCGCGGAGGAGCGCACGTTGGACAACGGGCTGCGTGTGTGCTATCTGCCTAAGGAGGGCTTTGGCAAGACATTTGCGATACTCGCAACCAACTTTGGTTCGGTCGATGCGTCTTTCACATTTGAAGGGACGCGTTATGATACGCCTGCGGGGGTCGCGCATTTTCTTGAGCACAAAATGTTCGAGGACGAGGACGGCAACGCGCTGCAAAAGTTTGCACGCACGGGGGCAAGCCCCAATGCGTTCACCAGCCACACGATGACGGCCTATCATTTTTCCTGTACCGAGCGGTTTGAGGAAAATCTGGAAATCCTGCTGAAATTTGTGTTTACGCCATATTTTACTGAGGAAAACGTCGCCAAGGAGCGCGGCATCATCGGGCAGGAAATCGGCATGATGGACGATACGCCCGGTTGGCAGCTGTTTTGCGGCGTGCTCAAAGGGCTGTACCGCAACCATCCGGTGCGCGTGCCGATTGCGGGCAGCGTGGAGAGTATCGCGCGTATCACGCCCGAGGTGCTCTATACCTGCCACCGTGCATTTTACAGCCCGAAAAACATGGTGCTGATCGTCTGCGGTACGGCGGATTTTGACGAGGTTTGCCGCATGGCGGCGCAGTATTCGCCCGCTGACGCGCCGGAAATCGGGCAGCGGCATTACGGTGAACGTCGTCAGGCGGTCAGTGAGCTGACCGTTACGCGGCGCATGCTGGTGTCGCGGCCGCAGTTCATGCTGGGCTTTAAGGATATGCCGCTGGAGGCGGGCGAAAGCCGTCTGCGCCGTTCGCTGCTGGGTGAGCTGGCAGTGCGCATCCTGTGCGGCGACACCGCGCCGCTGTATGCGGAGCTATACGAAAAGAGGCTCATTGGCCGCGATTTCGACACGGATTATACGCTCATTCCGGAAGGCGCGATGGCGCTGCTGGGCGGCGAGGGCCGCGACCCGGAAGCTGTGCGTGCGGCAATCGAGGGGGAAGTCGCGCGTCTGGCGCGCGAAGGCGTGGAAAGGCCGCTGTTCGACCGCATGAAAAAGGCGCTTTATGGTCTGCGTCTGCGCGTGCTGGACGTGCCGGAGGCTTATGCGCGGCAAGAGGCTGCGGCCTTGTTAGCGGGCGAACACTATGCGGATTTTGCCGCGCTGTTCGACACCATCGCGCCTGAGGACGTGCAGGCGGTATTTGCCCGCTGGGCGCAGCGCGACCGGTCAAGTTTGTCGGTCGTTTTGCCCGGGTAACTCATTTCTGACAGCAAAGGAAGCAAACATCATGGAACATGCAATTTCTTTCCCGGCGCTTGGACTGGATTTTCAGATAAACCGTGTCGCCGTGAACGTATTTGGTAAGGATATCTACTGGTACGGCATCATCATCTGCATCGGCTTTGTGCTGGCGGCGCTGTATGTGAACGCGCGGGTCAAGGAATTTGGCTGTATGTCGGACAATCTGATGGATTGTCTGATTATCTGTGTGCCGGTTGGTATTATCTGCGCGCGCATCTATTATGTGGCCTTTGAATGGGAGTACTACAGCCAGCATCCGAATGAGATCATCGCGGTTTGGAACGGCGGCATTGCCATTTACGGCGCGGTGATCGGCGTGGTAATCGCGCTGTATGGATACAGCCGCGTCAAAAAAATTCCGTTTGCCAGCCTGTGCGATTTAGCGGCCTTCGGCTTGCTCATCGGCCAGTGCATCGGGCGCTGGGGCAATTTCGTCAATGGCGAGGCGCACGGCGGCCCGACTGACCTGCCCTGGGGGATGTCGATTGACGGCGCCGCGGCCGTGCATCCAACCTTTTTGTACGAATCACTCTGGAACTTGGTGGGTTTTATCGCGCTGCATTTTTACTCAAAAAAGCGCAAATTCCCGGGCGAGATAGCGCTGCTGTACGTCGCGTGGTACGGTCTGGGCCGCGCGTGGATCGAAGGTCTGCGCACGGACAGCCTGTATATCGGCACGGTGCGTGTCTCACAGGGACTTGCGGCGGTTAGCTGCATCGTAGCTGTCGCGCTGCTGGCGCGTGGGTATCGCCGCCTGAAGGTCGCCAAAGCGTTTTACGCGCCGCCTACGGCGGAGCCGGAACGGACCGCATCAGTGGAAAAACCGGCGGAAACGACAGAAAAAAGTGCGGATAACACACAATCGGCGACGACCGAATCGGAAAAACAGACAGAAAATTAAGGGGGAACGCAGTATGAGCGCAGTAAGAATGGACGGTAAGGCACTGTCGGCCAAGGTGCGCGGCAGTATTCTGGCCGAGACGGAAGAACTGAAAAAGCAAGGGATCACGCCCGGTCTTGCGGTTATCATTGTGGGCAACGACCCGGCGAGCGAAATCTATGTGCGCAATAAGGAGCGCGCGTGCGCCGAGTGCGGTATTTACAGCGAAAAATATGCGCTGCCTGAGGAAACCACGCAGGAGGAACTGCTCGGCCTGATTGCACAGCTCAATGAAAGCACGCAGATTTCGGGCATCCTGTGCCAGATGCCGGTGCCGCGGCACATCTCCGAGCAGGCGGTCATCGACGCCATCGACCCGAAAAAGGATGTCGATGCGTTCCATCCGGTCAACGTGGGCAAGATTATGACCGGAAATTTCGACTTTGTGCCCTGTACGCCTGCGGGCGTCATGGAGCTGCTCGACGAATACGGCATTGACCCAAAGGGCAAGGAATGTGTCGTGGTCGGCCGCTCGAATATTGTCGGCAAGCCGATGAGCATGCTGCTGCTGCACCGTCACGGTACGGTGACCATATGCCACAGCCGCACGCAGCACCTCGACGAGGTCTGCCGCCGCGCGGATATTCTGGTCGCGGCAATCGGCAAGGCCGGATTTATCACGCCCGATATGGTGAAAGAAGGCGCGGTGGTCATCGACGTGGGTATCAACCGCAACGCCGAAGGAAAGGTCTGCGGCGACGTGGACCCCGCCGTGGCGGAAAAGGCGTCGTACATGACGCCGGTGCCGGGCGGCGCAGGCCCCATGACCATCACCATGCTGATGAAAAACACGCTCAAAGCAGCCAAGCTGCAAAATCGCACATAAACCGCCCTGCTTTTGCGCGGAAATCATTGACCTTTTTTACCAACCACTTTATAATAAAGGTAATAAAGGTGGCCGGGGAGAATCGGCGCGGACGGCAGGGAGGAAAACAATGGATATGAAAAAACTGGCGGGTGAAAAAGCCGCAGAATATGTAAAGGACGGTATGGTCGTCGGTTTGGGTACCGGCTCCACCGCGCATCATATGGTCAACGCGGTGGGTGAGATGGTAAAAAACGGTCTCAAGATTCAGGCCATTCCGACCTCCAAGGCCACAGAAGCGCAGGCACGCGAACTCGGCATCCCGCTGCTGACGATTGATGAGGTCGAGTACATTGATCTGGCCATTGACGGCGTGGATGAGATCGACCCGCAGTTTAACGCCATTAAGGGCGGCGGCGGCGCGCTGTACCGCGAGAAGGTTGTGGCAACCCTTGCCAAGGAAGTCATTTGGATTATGGACGAAAGCAAGCTGGTCGATAAGCTCGGCGCGTTCCACCTGCCGGTTGAGATTGCGCAGTACGGCTCCAAGCAGGCGATGGCCAAGATGGAGGAATACGGGTTTCACCCGGTGCTGCGTGTGCGCGATGGCAAGACCTTTGTAACCGATAACGGCAATTTTATTGCCGACCTTCACCTTGGCGCGGGCTTTGATATTCAGGATGTCCGCGAAAAGATCAGTGGTATTGTGGGCGTGCTGGAGCACGGCCTGTTCCTCAACATGTGCAAACGGATGATTGTTGGCTGCGCTTCGGGCGAGGTCAAGGTCATCGAGAATTCTGCCATATGATGGGGGAGAGACGTACATCCGGACACCGGATTGGGGACCGAATTGGAGGGACTCCTATGGAGCGGACGCCGGCACGCCGTCGCTCATCTGCAAAGCCGATAAAGCTCAACTATCGTATGCTGCTGTGCATTGCGGTTTTGGCATTTTTCCTGTTGGCATTGCTGTTTTTCATTCTATTTTTGTCGCGCGGCGGCAAGATAGGCGAACTGAATAAGCAGGTGGAAACGCTCAATGGGGAAAAAGCCGCCCTGTCCGAGCAGGTCAATGCCCTGACGCAGGACAACCAGACCATGCTTGCGGGGTTGACAGCTGCTTTGCCTGACCCGACCACAGCGCAGACCGATGATCTCACCGCCCTCATCCCGCAGTTGACCGAGGGCGTGTATGTGGTGCACAGCACAGGTACGCAATACCAGTATCTGAGTGTGCCCACCGGATATTTACAGGATAAGCTGACCGCTTATCGTGATAATGTGGAAGGATATACCGTTGTGGAAGGCGATGCGCCTGCCTGCACCTGCTGGGTGCTGTTTCCTGACCGCGTGGTTGGTCTGGCAGAGGGGGATAAAGGCTTTGTCAGCATGGACCGCGCCGCTACAGGCAGCGCAACCACCGTACCGAGCGGTATGTACGCCTTTGTGGCGAGCTTCTTTGCGTAAAAATGCAAAAAGCGCGCGGCAGGACTTGACATGGTCCTGCCGCTTGTGTTATGCTACTAAAAGCCGCATTGTGCATTGGCTTTCGTTAAGTGCGTCCGAACCCGGTCGCCGCCGTGCCAAGCGTGACTCTACAACGAAAGAGAGGGAAAACCAATATGTATGCCATTTTGAAAACTGGCGGCAAGCAGTACAAGGTATCTGAGGGCGACGTGATCTACGTGGAGAAGCTCGGCGTAGAGGACGGCGCGACCGTTACGTTTGACGAGGTTCTGGCCGTAGGCGAGGGCGACGCGCTGACCGTCGGCGCTCCTTACGTTTCCGGCGCCGCTGTAACCGGCACGGTGGAAAAGACCGGCAAGGGCAAGAAGATCAATATCTTCAAGATGAAGCCCAAGAAGGGTTACCGCAAGCGTCAGGGCCATCGCCAGCCGTACACCAAGGTGACCATCGCGTCCATCAAGGCGTAAGGCTGTGACGAAGGTCACATTTTTGTCGCGGGGGGACAAACTCCTTTCGGTGGATATCCTCGGTCACGCGGGATACGCGGACGAGGGGGAGGACATCGTTTGCGCGGCGATTTCCAGCGCGGTCATGCTGACCCATGCTTTGCTGTTTGACGTACAGCGCATCCCGGTCGATACGTTGATCGAGGATGACGGCGCACACATCCGCATTACCCTGCCCGAAGGCGCGGGGGTGGAACGCGGACAGGACGCGCTTGAGGCGCTCCAGCTGCATTTTACCGAGCTGGAACAGAACTATTCGGAATTTTTGAGCGTAATGGAGGTGCACACAGATGCTGAAGATTAGCTTACAGTTTTTCGCTCATAAAAAGGGCGTAGGTTCGACCAAGAACGGCCGTGACTCCGAGGCAAAGCGCCTTGGCGTCAAGCGCGCGGACGGCCAGACCGTTCCGGCGGGCAACATTCTCGTCCGTCAGCGCGGCACGAAGATCCATCCGGGTCTGAACGTGGGCCGCGGCAAGGACGACACGCTGTTTGCAAAGGTCGAGGGCGTTGTTCGTTTCGAGCGCCTGGGCAAGGACCGCAAGCAGGTTTCCGTTTACCCGCAGTAAACAATTGAGTATAGACAAAATCCCAGACGGTTGTCTGGGATTTTGTTTTAACAACCACATGAAAGGAGGACTTCCCTGTGTTTATTGATATTGCCAAGATCAAAATTGTGTCCGGCAAAGGCGGCGACGGCAAGGTCGGCTTTCACCGTGAGAAGTATGTCGCGTCCGGCGGACCGGACGGCGGCGACGGTGGCCGCGGCGGCTCGGTCATCTTCAAGGTGGACGATAACTTGTCCACGCTGCTGGATTTCCGCTATAAAAAGAAATATGTTGCCGGCGCGGGTGAAAACGGCGGCAGCAAGCGCTGCAAGGGCAAGGACGGCGCGGATTTAATCATCCGTGTGCCGCGCGGTACGCTCATTCGCGACCAGAAAACCGGACAGGTGATCAAGGATCTGTCGGATGACGAGCCGTTCGTCGCGGCCAAGGGCGGCAACGGCGGCTGGGGCAACACGCATTTTGCCACCCCAACCCGTCAGGCGCCGCGCTTTGCCAAGCCCGGACAGCCGGGTGTGGAGCGCGACATCATTTTGGAGCTCAAGCTGCTCGCGGACGTGGGTCTGGTCGGCTTCCCGAATGTCGGCAAGTCGACGCTGCTTTCTATGGTTTCCGCTGCGCGTCCCAAGATCGCAAACTACCACTTCACCACGCTGGTGCCCAATCTGGGTGTGGTGTCGGTCGGAGAAGAACAGAGCTTCGTCATGGCTGATATTCCCGGTATCATTGAGGGCGCGGCCGAGGGCGCGGGACTGGGGCATGACTTTTTGCGCCACATTGACCGTTGCCGCCTGCTGCTGCATCTGGTGGATGCGGCGGGCAGCGAGGGCCGCGATCCGCTCGACGACATCGAAAAAATCAACGCGGAGCTGGCCGGTTACAGCGAATTTCTCGCCGCGCGTCCGCAGATTATCGTGGCCAATAAGGTCGACCTGCTGGGCGATGACCGCGCACCGGTCGAAAAGCTAAAAAAATACGCCGAGGAGCACGGCTGTCTGTTCGCGGAGTTGTCCGCGGCCACCAATCAGGGCGTGGCGGAGTTGATGCGCCTGACGTGGAACGAATTGAAGGAGTTGCCGCCCGTATTCGTATACGAGCCGGAGTTTGTCGATACCCCTGAGGACACAACGGGCGAGCGCGACTGGACGGTCGAAAAGGTAGACGATTATTATGTTGTCTCGGGCGCATGGGTGGACAAAATCATGGGCTCGGTCAATATTGATGACTACGAATCCCGCCAGTATATGGACCGCATGCTCAAGAGCGCGGGCGTATATGACAAACTCGAGCAGATGGGCGTGCAGGAGGGCGATTTTGTTGTTATCGGAGACTTGGAATTCGAGTACGTTTATTGATGACCTTGCGGATTTTCGGTAAAACGGAATCGTAAAAAGTGGACATGGAAAATTGTTAAATTTTCTACAATTTATATCTTTACAAGATTCCCGCTTTGCGGTATCCTGATTATAGGTATGGATAGCCCTATCAAGGGGCAGTATACCGCCCTGCATCCAATAATCGACGTGAATACAAGGGGGATATGAAAATTATGAGAGGCGTAGAGACCCGCATTCAGGAGATCCGCCGTCGTATTTTCCGCGAGGTGGCCCGCATGGCTTACCATACGGAGTGGCCGACGGACAAGCGAATCGAAGCGCTCCCGTATGAAATTATTCCGGGCGAAATCGGCAATTTCCGCAATGATATTTTCCTCGAGCGCGCCATTGTCGGTGAACGCTTGCGTCTGGCGATGGGCCTGCCCTGCCGCAGCGCAGCGGAGCATTCGCCGGTATCGGATAACATTGAAGCGGCAACGCGTGAGGAAACCTACTACACGCCGCCGCTGGTGAATATCATCAAATTTGCCTGCAATGCCTGTAAGGAAAATGAGGTCATGGTGACCGACGGCTGCCAGGGCTGCTTGGCGCATCCGTGCGTTGAGGTCTGCCCCAAGGACGCCATTACGCTCGATCGCTATAACGGCCGTTCCCATATCGATCAGGAAAAGTGCATCAAGTGCGGCCGTTGCGTGGAGGTTTGCTCGTATCATGCCATTATCCATCAGAAGCGTCCGTGTGCTACAGCCTGTGGAGTGGACGCTATCGGCAGCGATAAGAACGGCAAAGCGGATATCGACTATAGCAAGTGCGTTTCCTGCGGCATGTGTCTGGTCAACTGCCCGTTCGGCGCCATTGCGGATAAATCTCAGATTTTCCAGATGATTCGTGCCATTCAGGCGGGTGAGCGCGTATATGCAGCCGTTGCGCCGGCTTTTGTCGGCCAGTTTGGCCCCAAGGTGACGCCGGGCAAGCTGCGCGCTGCAATGAAGCAGCTCGGCTTTGCCGATATTCTGGAGGTAGCCATCGGTGCGGACCTGTGCGCAGCGCAGGAGGCGGAGGACTTCGTCAAGGAAGTGCCGGAAAAGCTGCCGTACATGGGCACATCCTGCTGCCCGGCATGGTCGGTAATGGCAAAGAAGATGTTCCCCGATCAGGCGGAGTGCATTTCCATGGCGCTGACGCCCATGACGCTGACCGCGCGCCTGATCAAGCACCATCATCCGGACGCGAAGGTTGCGTTTATCGGTCCGTGCGCAGCGAAAAAGCTGGAAGCAATGCGCAAGGATGTGCGCAGCGAGGTCGATTTCGTGCTGACCTTCGAGGAAATGACCGGTATTTTCGACGCGCGTCATGTTGATCTGGAGTCCCTGCCGGAAGACCCGCACGGTGTTAACGACGCCTCCACCGACGGTCGTAATTTTGCCGTTTCGGGCGGTGTCGCGCAGGCGGTTGTCAACGTCATCAAGGAGAAATATCCGGAGCGCGAGATCAAAGTGGTCAACGCAGAGGGCTTGCGCGAATGTCGCAAGATGCTGCAGGCGGCCAAGGCTGGTAAGTACGACGGCTATCTGCTGGAAGGCATGGCCTGTCCGGGCGGCTGTGTGGCCGGTGCGGGCACCATGCAGGCAATCAAGAAGTCGGCGGCTGTGGTTGGGCTGTACGCCAAGCAGGCGGAGCATAGGACTGCAACCGGTACCGAGTATGTCAAGGAGCTGGACAAACTCGTCGACTAATATTCGATGGAAAAGGCACGTCCCTTCCATCAGCGCAAAAAAGAACCGCCAGAGGCGGTTCTTTTTGTTTTATGAGACGATTCAGGTTGTGATAGCGACTTTGCAGACCTCATCGCGCCGTGCTTCAAACAACGCATAGGCGGCGTCAATTTCGGAAAGTGGGAAAATATGTGTGATAAGCGGGGTCGTGTCCAGCTCGTCTGCTGCAATCAGACGCAGGATTTCAGCACAATCGCAGCCGTCCACGCCGCCGGTCTTGAAGGTCAGGTTTTTGCCGTACATATCGGGCAGCGGCAGTATCTGCGGACGGTCATACAGCGCAACAATGGTGACAATTGCGTTGGGACGCGCACATTCCCATGCCAGTCGGAAACTGTCCTCGGTACCTGCTACCTCAAGTACTACATCCGCACCGCCGTGGCCGCTGTTGTGCCGCACAAACTCAAGCGCATGTGCGGGCGAGACGGTCAGCACATCGGGATAGTGCTCCTGCACAAAGCGTCGCCGCACAGGGTCGCTTTCGCACATGATGATGCGGCGCGGGCGGCGCAGCAAGGTACAAAGCAGTGTGCAGATGCCGGTCGGACCGGCGCCGATGATAAACACCGTATCACTGGGACGAATTTCCGAAATACGGGCGGCCCAGAAGCCGGTGGCGAGGATATCTCCCGTGAACAGCGCTTGCCGATCGGAAACACCGTCGGGAATGCGGTTCAGACCCTGGTCGGCATAGGGTACCCGGACGTATTCCGCCTGTCCGCCGTCAATGCGGCAGCCGAGCGCCCAGCCGCCGTCCGGGTCCTCACAGTTGTTGACAAAGCCATTCTGACAGAAAAAGCAGTGTCCGCAAAAGGTTTCGACATTGACCGTTACCCGGTCGCCGGGCTTTACGGTCTGCACGGCCTCGCCGACCTGCTCAACCACGCCGACCATTTCATGCCCAACCGTTACGCCGGGGACGGCGCGCGGAACCGAGCCGTGCTTGATGTGCAGGTCTCTGGTGCAGATGCTGGAGAGGGTGACACGAACAATGGCGTCGCGTACATCGCGCAGAACCGGTTTGGGTTTGTCGAGCAGGGCAAAGCGCCCCGGTTCTACATAGGTGTATGCAAGCATGCTTTTCTCCGCCCCTTTCCGATTGCATTTATTATAGAGCACAGCGCGAATAAAGTCAAATGCAGGCGGTTTTTAGCAAAGGGAAATGGCAGGCGGCTGACAGGATACGGCTTTCATGGTATAATAGTGCAATCAAACGGAAAAGGAAGGATGGATATGCGGGATAAGATAACCGTGCTTCACTTCAGCCCCACAGGCGGAACGCGGCGCGCCGCATTGCTGCTTGCGAGACAGATTGCATCACAGGTGGAGGAAATCGACCTGACGCTGTCGCAGCCTCAGAGAAAGGCCTTCACACCGCAGGACGTGGTGCTGGTGGCCGGACCAGTTTACGGCGGGCGGCTGCCCGGGCTGATGGTCGAGCGGCTACGGCACTATACCGGTGGCGGCGCATGCGCGGTGTCCGCAGTGGTTTACGGCGGTCGCGCCTATGAGGACGCGCTGGTCGAACTGGATGACCTGCTGGAAGTGCAGGGCTTTTGCGTGATAGCAGGGACGGCGCTGCTGGCCGAGCACTCAATTGCACATACGCTGGAAGTCGGACGGCCGGATGCACAGGACGCGGCACAGTTGGCTGAATTTGGCGGGCGTATCGCGCAAAAACTCGAAAAGGGAGACATGGACGCGCCGCAGGTGCCGGGCAATCGTCCGTACCGGGAGTGGGCCGGTATGCCGGTCGCCCCCATGGCGAGCGATATCTGCGTGGAGTGCGGCGAATGTGCCAAAGTCTGCCCTGCGCAGGCCATTCCATGCGAGAATCCGTCGCAAACAGACAAAGCGCGGTGCATCGCCTGCATGCGGTGTGTGGCAGTCTGTCCGGTGAAGGCGCGTGCGCTGCCTGTGCAGGTGCGGGACATGCTGGCGCAAAAACTCGCGCCGTTCATGGAGCGGCGACCGGAAAATGAACTCTATCTGTAAAAAGGCAAACGAGGCTGACCCGTATCGGGTGCAGCCTCGTTTGCTGTAAGGGGGAGAGATTAACCGCGCACAATGTTGCGGTAGCGGCCGAGCGCATCGTTCCAGCTGCTGTCGTGCGCAGTGTCACGGTGATCGGGCAGCGAATAGGTTTCCTGTAGGTATTTTCCAAGGAAAGCCGAAACCTTAACCGCGCCCGTATAGTTGAGATGGTCGCCGCGGTCGCGCGTATCGCGCGACCAGTCAATCGGCACCTCTTGGGGCATGGTGTTGAGGTCGAGATAGGTCAAATTGTTTTCCTGCGCGAAAGCGGCAATGCTGTTATGCCGCGCGTGATTCCAGTTGATGGTGCTCGGTGTACTGACCAGAATCAGTTCGGCATTGTTTTCCTCGCACAGCGCAATCATATCCTGCAAACAGGATTCGTTGAGCGCGGGAATCGGAGCGGTCGCGTCGGATGGCACCATGTAATTTGTGGTGCTCGCGGCCGCGACGGCGGAATTGTAGCGAAAGCCTTTGAGATCGTCCGTCCAGGTGTACTCCACCGGACGGCCGAAGTCGTTGACCTTGAGCGCTTTCCAGCGGTCATGGTAGCGCAGCACGGAAAACAGGTTTTTCGCGCGGGAAAGCAGATAATCGTTGAGCTTATATGGGCGGAAAATGGCGTTAGTCTCCAGCACAACGACCGAGGGGCTTTGCCGCTCGAGCGCCTGCCGCAGAAAGCGATAGGAGTCATAAAGCGGCTGGGCAGGGGTGCTGCACAGATAGGAGCGAAAACCGCGCTCTGACCATATCTGCATGGGAGAAATCGAGCTGTATGCCTCGCTGTCGCCCACGACCAGCACGTCGATAGAGTTTTCTTTTTCGCCCAATATGCCACTGGCCAGCATTTCGGCGTCATTTACGCCGAATGCCTTGTGGTTGTTCTTGGGCATGAACAGATAGGAGGCGGCCAGCATAAGTGCG
The DNA here is from genome assembly GCA_019115085.1 of Candidatus Agathobaculum pullicola. GTDB lineage: Bacteria > Bacillota > Clostridia > Oscillospirales > Butyricicoccaceae > Agathobaculum > Agathobaculum pullicola. The sequence continues at coordinate 35,284 of DXEF01000013.1, forward strand.
CATAGCAGCGTCAGAAAACAGGCGCCTTTGGCAAAGAGCGCAATATGTTTTTTCAAGTGGAACACACCTCCTTAAAATGCGGCATAAATCGGGTCAACCGGCACATAGCCGATACCGTATGCGCCGAAAATGACCAGAAAGAAAAATGCGGCGTAATAAACCGACCAGCGCAGTACGAGCGGACGGCGCGCGATGGATTCGCGTAGGGAAACGCCGCACTCGCGCAGGATACCAACCAGCAGTACCAGGCCGACGGCAACGATAATGATACCGAAATCCATCTTGTCCATGCCGAGCGTCAGAAAGCTGCGGTCGACAAAAGCGTCAAGGGAGAAATCCGTGACCATGGAGCGGAACATCGCAAGCCCGGCGCGCAGACCGTTGGCGCGGAAGAACAGCTCGCCCACACAGACCAGCAGTGCGGTGCGCACGATTTGGAAGATACGGTAGGGCATGCAGTTGCGGTCGATGTGCAGCAAACCGGTCAAACGCTGCGCAATGGGGTCAAACAGGTTGCCCGTCAGGATAAGCGCGAAGTGATACAGGCCGAAAAAGATGTAGTGCCAGCCCGCGCCGTGCCACAGGCCGTTGCACAGCCAGACTACGCCCAGCGCGAGGGAGCCGGAGAGCAGCGGGCCGTAGTGGTTGCCCAGACGGCGGCGTGCCGCACCCGTGAGCTTTTTCAGCGGGCCGGACATGGACAGCGGATAGAACACATAATCCTTAAACCATGTGCCCAGTGTGATATGCCAGCGCATCCAGAACTCGGAGATGCTGCGGGAGAAAAACGGCTGACGGAAGTTTTCGGGCAGGCGCACACCGAAAATTTCGGCGCTGCCGATGACCACATCCATCGTGCCGGAGAAGTCCATGTAAAGCTGACAGGTGTAGCACACCATCGCCAGCGCAATGATACCGCCGTTATATACGGCGTAATCGTTGAAAACGGTTTTGATGAGCAGATTGAGACGGTCGGCGATAACGATTTTTTTAATCAGACCGAACAGAATCCGCTGCATGCCGAAGGTCAGGCCCTGCCAGGTGACCGGACGGCCTTCCCAGAGCTGGTGCGCGGTCTGCCCATAGCGACAGATCGGCCCTTCCATGATCTGCGGGAAAAAGCCGAGGAAGAGTGCGAGGCGCGCCAGATTGCGGTCGGCGCGGATCGTGCCGCGGTAGACATCGAGCAGATAGGAAAGGGCCTGCAGCGTATAAAATGAGATGCCGATGGGCAGTAAAAACGCGGGCACGGGCAGCGAAACCGGAAGGCGCAGCGCGTGCAGCAGTGTGTTGAGATTGGTGCTGAAAAAGGCCGCGTATTTGAGCGTGACGAGCATGCCGACATGCAGCAGCGACGCTAACAGAAGAATCCGCCGCTGCCGCCGTGTAAAACGCTGCCGAATGGCTTTGCGTTCGGCAGGAGCGGCAGCGGCAAGACAGCGGTCGCGGTCCTGCTGCTCGGCGGTCAGCCAGAGACCGAAATGGTGAATGGATACGGTGGAAAACAGCAGAAACACCAACAGCTTGCCGCTGACCGACCAGAAAAACGCATAGCTTGCCGCAAGAAGCGCGATCCAGCGCAGACGCTGCGGCAGGATACGGTAAACGAGCACCGCTGCCGGCAGAAAAACGGCCAGATACAGCAGCGAGCAGTAGGATGTCATAGCTTAGCCTTCCTCCTGTAGACGGACGATCATAGCCCACATATCCTCGGCGGAATTGAAGTTGGCAGGAATGATCTCAACGGTTGGGATGATGATGTCAAACGCCTCCTCCAGCTCGGCGACCAGTGCAAGGATAGTCAGCGAATCCAGACAGTGCGAATCGATCAGCGTACGGCAGGTGGTGTAATCCACGCCGGGCTGAAGTTCCTCCAGAATTGCAAGCAGTTGTTCCATGATAATCCGTCCTTTCATAAGCGGGTGAGTTGATTTCATCGGTGGGCAGCGCGTCGCGCACGAGGAGCGAACGGCCGTCCGGCATCAGCAGTACAATGCGCGGCAGTGCACGGCTGAGGAAAAGGGAAATGCCTTCGGTCATGCAGTAGGCGCCGGTGCTGGAAAAAGCGAACAGATCGCCGCACTTGAGGTCGGGCACCGGCAGCTGCTTGACCAGAATATCGTTGACGGTGCACAGTGAGCCGCACAGATTCCACGGCGCGGCCTCGCCCAGACGCGGCGGATACAGCCGATAAGGGGGGATCTGCATGGCCATGCGCTGGCCGTAATAGACCAGATGATGGATGCCGCCGTCCAGAATGGCGTAATTCTGGCCCTTGTTGCGCTTGACGTCTACTACGCGGGTCAGATACGTGCCGCAGCTGGCGGCAATGCTGCGGCCAAGTTCCAGTGTAACATGCGCTTTGCAGCGCAGACCCGTCAGCATGGCGGAGAAACCGGACAGAAACGCGGCTTCGTCAAAACTCTCGGACGAGAAATACTGCACCGGAAAGCCCGGGCCGAATTCCAGCTCGTGCACGATAAAGCCCAGCTTTTCCATAAGCGAGCAGGCAAAGTTATCGAGCATGTCCAGCTCGCGCTGCAGGCGCTTGAGCGAGGCCTTCTGCGTGCCGGAGAAGTATTGCAGGCCGCGGATGAGAATAAAGGGATGGTCGGCGCGGTTGCGGATGATCCGAATGATCTCCTCCTCCTCCAGACCGAACTGGCTGCCACTGGTCAGACGCAGCAGCACATGAATGGTGACGCGATAGCGCGCAGATAACTGGCTGAGCAGCGTAAACTGGCGGGCCGATTCAACGGTAAACAGACGCGGGCCGTTTTTGTGCGCAATCATCCGTTCGATATCCGCCGGGGTCTTGTATACGCCTGAGATGACCTGCGCTTCGGCAGGGATATGCAGGCGGCGGCAGATTGCGGCTTCGCCGGGGGAGCAGACCTCAAAGCGCTCTACCTGACCGCACAGCTCGCGCAGCAGAAAGGGATTGGCTTTGATCGCATAGCACAGGCCGACGCCGGTCGGCAGGCTGCGCCGCAGCAGTGCCACGCGCTGGTGCAGGGCCTGCACATCGAACACATACAGCGGGGAGCCATATTGTGCAGTGAGGTTTTCGATTTGATGTTCGGTCATACGATCTCCTTTCTTGCCATGGCAAGCAATCGCTTGCGGTCGGTTTTGCCGTTTTCGGTCAGCGGTAGGCTGTCCAACGGCTCGAGCGTGCGCGGCAGCATGAAAACGGGCAGCCGCTGCGTGAGCGCGGTGCGTACCGCAGCCTTATCGGCCGCGCCGGTGTAAAAGCCGTGCAGCCGTTCTTTCTGCGCGTCGTATACACAGCAGCACCGGCTGACGCCGTCGACCTCCTGCACCGCGCGTTCGATTTCCTCCAGCTCGATGCGGTGGCCCATGTGTTTGATTTGAAAATCCTTCCGGCCGAGGAAGTACAGCTCGCCTTCGGCGCTCCATCGCCCGAGGTCGCCCGTGCGGTAGATCGGCTGTAAATAGCGGCTGTGGCCGGGGTGTTGTAAAAATACGGTTTGCGTCTGCGCGGGATTGTTATAGTACCCGAGCGCAAGCGCCGCGCCGCTGACACAGATTTCGCCCGCCTGATCCGGCGTATGTATTTCCTGTCCCGCCTCGTCCAGCAGGAATACCCGCTCGTTCGGAAACGCTGTCCCGAGCGGGATCCCCGCTGTATAATCTCTATCACTCTCTATCCTATGGTACGTGCAATTGCACGTGATCTCGGTGGGGCCGTACAGGTTGACGAAATCCGCATGCGGCAAATGCTCCATCCAGCTTTTCAGGTGTTTAGGCGGCATGACTTCGCCGCTGAACAACACCTTGTTTACCGTTTCCGGCGTGCGGTAGTCCAGACCGTGGAAGGAGGACACCAGACACAGCGCGGAGACAGCCCAGATGAGCGTGGTAACCCGGTGCGCGCAGAGCGCATCCATCAGCGCGGACGGTTGGGAGAACAGCCGCCGCGGCAGCAGCACGAGCGTGGCGCCGGTGTACAGAGCGGAATATATATCCTTGACCGAAACATCAAAGTCGAGCGGTGCTTGATTGCCGATGATGTCATCCGGACCAATCCGGAACAGTTCGGTGAAGGGCAAAATGAAATCCAGCACGGAGCGGTGGCTGACAACCACGCCCTTGGGCGTGCCGGTCGAGCCGGAGGTAAAATTACAGTACAGCGGGTCGCCGTCGATAGCGCCGAGGCGAATCCTCGTCAGCAGGGCATCGTCGGGCTGCGTTTGCAGCAGATCTTCGACCAGCAGAATATGTCCCGCGCCGGGCAACTGCGCGGCCAGCGCCGCGTGTTCCCGATCGGTCACGATGCAGGGGGCTTGCAGGACCGAGAGAATCTGCGCCAGCCGCGGCTGCGGCAGCGCGGGAGAGAGCGGAACATAAAAGCATCCTGCGTACGCCGCGCCGAAAAAGGCATAGAGCGCTTCACGGCTCTTGTCCAGCAGCACCGGAACCGGTGCGGTGGGGGAGAGGCGCGCGGCAAGCGCGGTGCCGCAGCGGCGGCTGCGGTCAAGCAGCGCGTCAAAACGGTCTGCGCCGTTTTCATCAATGACAGCGGTTTTATCCGGTCGTGCGGCGGCGGTATGCTCTAAAAGTTCCAGGATGTTGTTCATAATTACCTCATTTTTACTTCGTGCCGCGTTTCGGCGGAATGTTTACTTCTTGTTGGCAACCGATGTAGAGGCGGCCTTTTGGGTGGATGCAGTCTTATCGGAGGCCTTTGCAGTATTCTTGGTGGAAGCTGTCTTGGAGGACTTTGCAGTCTTGCTCGTGGACGCGGTCTTGCCGGAGGACTTCTTCGTGCTCTTCTTGGCGGCTTTGGTGCCACCGGACTGCTTGACCGCTGCCTTCTTCTGCGTGGTGGAGCTGGACTTGCTCTTGGTCTTTGTGTCAGACTTGTCCGTAGCGGTGTCGGATGTGTTCTTGTTTTCCGTGCTGGACTTGTCCGCGGCAGTATCCGATTGGTCCTTAGCGGTGGCGGTGGTGGTCGTCTGCGTCTGAGAGGTCGCCTCCTGCTCGGGCTCAGCGTTCTGGTCGGATTTGACAAGCGAAGAACAGCCGGTTAGCGCGGGCAGTGCCATCATCATGGCCAGAGAAATAGCGGCAACGCCTTTGGCGTTTTTATGATTGATTAATTTCATGTTTTCAGATCTCCTTTGGTGTTTGGTGAAGAGCACTTGCTCTTGATGATGTTAAGATACTACGGCAGTATTTATAGACTCTTCAGCAAACCTTAAAAAATCTAAAGAAAGCAAAAAAATAAGACAGGCTGCCAAAACAGCCTGCCTTATGGAATATATTCGGTTTTACTGCGGCGGTTTGGGCAGCGTCAGCTCAAATTCGGTGTGCCAGCCGTTATGCGGCGGATGCACCAGCCGGATAGAGCCACCATGCAGTTCCGCTACCTTTTTGGCGATCGCCATGCCAAGGCCCGTGCCGCCGCCCGAGGTCCTGGCCTGGTTTCCAGTGACGAACGGCTCAAACAGCGTATCCGCCAGCTCGGGAGGAATACCGACGCCGCTGTCCGCCACCGTCAGCCGAACGGCGTCGGGGGTATCCGTCAGCCCGAAAAAGAGCGTCGTTCCGGCGGGGTTGTATTGCAGGGCATTGCTGGTCAGGTTCTCCAGCAGCCGCCGCAGCAGACG
>DXEF01000014.1 GCA_019115085.1 Candidatus Agathobaculum pullicola
AGCACTGCTAAGACCCCACTGGGCGGAGCAGGTTTCGCCCATATGGCGGATGCGTTGACGCTAAAAAACATGACTGTCACGCCACTGGGCACAGACTTCCTGCTTGAGGGGGTGCTGTAATATGTTTACCGGCATCATTGAAGAAATCGGCACTATACGCCGTATCGAGCGCGGCGCTGTAGGCGCAAGACTTACCATCGCGGCAAAAGCCGTGCTGCAAGGCACCAAGCTTGGCGACAGCATCGCCACCAACGGTGTGTGTCTGACCGTTGTCGCGATGACGGCGGACAGCTTCAGCGCGGACGTCATGGCCGAGTCGCTGCGCCGCTCCAGCCTCGGCGCACTGCAAAGCGGCTCGCCAGTCAATCTTGAGCGTGCAATGCCTCTGAACGGCCGCTTCGGCGGGCACATTGTCTCGGGTCACATCGACGGCACCGGCACCATCGCATCGCAAAAGCGAGAGGACAATGCGGTCTGGGTGACCGTACATACCTCTGCTTCCCTGCTGCGGTATATCGTGGAAAAAGGCTCGATTGCAATTGACGGTGTGAGTCTGACGGTCGCGACGGTGGACGAAACCGGTTTTTCGGTATCCATCATCCCGCACACAGGCACGCAGACTATCCTGCTGGACAAAAAGCCGGGTGAGACGGTCAATCTTGAGTGCGATGTCATCGGAAAATATGTAGAAAAGCTGCTTGCTCCGTATGCACCGGCTGAAAAACCCGCTTCAAGCAGCATCACCATGGAATTTCTATCCCAACACGGATTTTAAAATAATAAAAGGAGGACAATCCACATGAAACAGCAATATTGCACGGTCGAAGAGGCGCTGGATGAACTGCGTGCTGGCCGCATCATTATCTCCATCGACGACCCCGACCGCGAGAACGAAGGCGACATGATTTGTGCCGCCCAGTTCGCCACCACGGAAAATGTCAACTTTATGGCGATGTATGCCAAGGGACTGATCTGCACGCCGATGAGCGAAGCCGTTGCGCAGCGACTGGGCCTCGAACAAATGGTAAAAGTCAACACCGACAATCATCAAACTGCATTTACCGTCTCGGTAGACCATGTGGACACCACCACCGTCATTTCCGCCGAGGAGCGCGGGTATACCTGCCGCATGTGTGCCGACCCCAACGCCAAGCCGACTGACCTGCGTCGTCCCGGTCATGTATTCCCGCTGGTGGCTCGCTACGGCGGTGTGCTTACCCGCAATGGACACACCGAGGCAACCGTTGACCTGTGCCGACTGGCCGGGCTGGAAGAATGCGGCCTGTGCTGTGAAATCATGCGCGACGACGGCACGATGATGCGCACGACTGAACTGCTTGAGCATGCAGCGAAGTGGGAGCTGAAGGTCATCACAATCAAAGCGCTACAGGATTACTGCCGCCGCCACGACAAGCATGTTGTGCGCGAAGCCTGCGCCAAACTGCCGACCCGCTTCGGCGAATTCCAGATTTACGGCTACATCAACGACCTGACCGGCGAGCATCATGTAGCACTGGTCAAGGGGGATATCGGCGACGGTAAAAATCTTCTGTGTCGTGTACATTCGGAATGCCTGACCGGCGATGTGTTCGGCTCACGGCGATGCGACTGCGGCCAGCAGCTTGCAGCCGCCATGCAGCAAATCGATCGAGAAGGGCGCGGTGTGCTGCTCTATATGCGGCAGGAAGGCCGCGGCATCGGCCTTATCAACAAGCTCAAGGCATATGAACTGCAGGAGCAGGGCTGGGATACGGTCGAAGCCAACGTCAAGCTCGGCTTTGCGCCCGACCTGCGAGAATACTGGATCGGCGCACAGATTTTGCAGGACCTTGGTGCAAAAGAACTGCGTCTGCTGACCAATAACCCGGAAAAAATCTACGGTCTGGACGGCTTCGGTGTGGAAATCGTCGAGCGTGTCCCGATTGAGATTGACCCGCAGGAGGATGATGCGTTCTATCTGCGCACCAAGCAGATCAAGATGGGCCACCTGTTCAAGCACATGCTGTAATCAAAAACTATATCGTCATTGGAGGAAGGAAAAATGAAAGTACTGGAAGGAAAACTGGTTGCCGGCAAGGGTAAATTTGCCATTGTTGCGTCTCGTTTCAATGAATTTATCGTCTCCAAGCTGATCTCAGGCGCAGAGGACACTCTCGTGCGTCACGGCGTAGACACCGACGATATTACGCTTGTCTGGGTGCCGGGCGCGTTTGAAATTCCTCTTGCAGCGCTCAAGCTCGCGCAGTCGGGGCAATACTGCGCTGTTCTTTGCCTCGGCGCGGTTATCCGTGGCTCTACCTCGCACTATGACTATGTTTGCAACGAGGTTTCCAAGGGTGTGGCACAGGTCAATCTGCAAACAGGCATACCGACCACCTTTGGTGTGCTGACCACCGAGAACATCGAGCAGGCTATCGAGCGTGCCGGTACCAAGGCCGGCAACAAGGGGGCGGACGCCGCTATGGCCGCGCTCGAACTCGCCAATCTGCTGCCGCAGCTTTAATTTAAAATGATACCAAAGGACTTGCCGCCTGCAAACTGTAGGCGGCAAGTCCTTTGTCGTTTTCTATCGCCGGTACAGCTCCATTCACAACAATCCCATCCCCCTATCCAACAACTGCAATTGCCATCAGCATATCATTTTATGAATTGAAGACCCAACTATTTGCATCTCATTTTTGAATATTGTGATATATGCGCATAAATAGTCACATCTGTGTTGCTATCTTTTGTCATATGTAAAGCGATATCGCAGTATAATATATTGACATTTCTCGATATGAGTTGTATACTGTTCTTAAATCGAATAAATTAAATTTAAGCGAGGCGAATTTCTATGCGTAATCACACAGCAGATGCAAAAGTATTTAAAGCATTTTGCGACGTTAATCGCCTACAAATTCTGGAACTGCTGCGCAGCGGCGAAAAGTGTGCCTGTGTTTTGCTGGAGAATATGCAAATCAGCCAGTCCACACTTTCTTATCACATGAAAATCTTATGCGATTCCGGCGTAGTAGTCGGCCGAACAGAGGGAAAATGGACGCACTATGCCATCAGCGACCAAGGCAGTGAAAAGGCAAAAGAACTGCTTGCGGAGCTGACACACAAAAGCACCTGCTCGCAGACAGACTGCACCTGCAAAGGATAAAAGCCATCGTTTGGCCGATGGCTTTTGTTCTGATTATCAAATCGAAATTTTTAGAACTGTTTGTCCAACGAAAGGAGTATACTTCATGGAGACGCTTCGCACCATCTGGCTGTTCTTCCAGAACCAAATTTTAGGGATGAAATGGCTCAACGCCCTGATTGGAAACGCTTTGGAGGCCATTGGCCTGCATCCAAGCAGCATGGCAGGCGGCAGCCTGCAATTTTTCCTGTATGATACTATCAAAATTTTTATTCTGCTTTCTGTATTGATATTTGGCATCTCATATATTCAAAGCTACTTTCCACCTGAGCGCACCCGACAGATTCTGGGACAGTTTCATGGCATCGGCGCGAACATGGCAGCGGCCTTGCTCGGCACTGTGACCCCTTTTTGTTCCTGTTCATCCATTCCGATTTTCATGGGCTTTACCAGCGCAGGCCTGCCGATAGGCGTGACCTTCTCTTTCCTCATCTCCTCCCCGATGGTGGATCTTGGCTCACTGGTGCTACTGATGAGTGTTTTCGGCGCAAAAGTTGCGGCCATGTATGTGATCCTCGGTCTGGTCATCGCGGTTGCCGGAGGTACTTTTCTGGAAAAACTGAAAATGGATCGCTATGTAGAGGATTTCATCAAAAACGCACCATACATGCAAACCGAAAGCGGGACGCTCACTCGACACGACAGAATCGAATTTGCCAAAAAACAATTGCTGGGCACCATCCAAAAGGTTGCACCCTATATCATTATCGGCGTCGCCATCGGTGCGGTAATTCACAATATGATTCCGCAAGCATGGGTGGAAACCATTCTGGGCAGTAACAATCCGTTTGCGGTCATCCTGGCCACAATAGTGGGTGTTCCCATGTACGCCGACATCTTCGGCACTATCCCCGTTGCGGAAAGCCTGCTGTTTAAGGGCGCAGGTCTTGGTACCATCCTCTCTTTTATGATGGCGGTCACCACGTTGAGCCTGCCCTCCCTCATCATGCTCAAGAAAGCGGTAAAACCTAAGCTGTTGGCTGTTTTCATCATCATCTGTACGTTGGGCATCATGCTTGTCGGTTATCTCTTTAATTTTTTCCAGTACTTTTTACTATAGGGACACAAATGTATTTCTATTGTTATTCAAAATACACATGATATGTAGGAGGTTTTTGTTATGGGACTGTTTGGTTTGAGAAAGAAAAAGAACACGGAGGAAAAAGCGCACGCCTGTACCTGTCAGCGCGGCTGTCACGCAGCCGAAGCGAACATTACAGAAACTGAAAAAAAGCGCACCGATACCGACGCATGCACACTTTCCATCAAGGTGTTAGGTACCGGCTGCGCTTCCTGCCACGCGCTGCTGGAAAGCACGAAACAGGCAGTTGTCAGTATGGGACTAGACGCAGAGGTGGAATATGTGACCGATATGACGCAAATCGCCGGTTACGGCGTAATGCGCATGCCCGCGCTGGTTGTTAATGAAAATCCGGTAGTCATGGGCAAGACGCTCAAACCGGAGGAAGTAGAAGAGATTCTGAAAAAGACGTGCAGCTAATCGCAAATGAAATAAACCGCACGAAAGGAACACGAAAATGATTCAAGATTGCCATTTGGCTGCGGACAAAAATTTAGAGAATGAAAAACCCGTGCTGCGCTGCACAGGAAAGCCCAAAGTCTGTTTTCTCTGCGTTCACAACTCCTGCCGCAGCCAGATTGCGGAGGCACTGGGAAAAAAGCTCGCCAGCGATGTATTCGACAGCTATTCCGCCGGTACGCAGCGGCAGGAAAACATCAATCCCGATGCAGTCCGAATGATGAAGAAGCTGCACGGTATTGACATGGAAGAAACACAATACAGCAAGCTGCTCTCCGACATCCCCCAGCCGGACATTGTCATCTTTATGGGCTGCAACGTCAGTTGTCCTCGGGTCAGCTATCAGTATGCAGAAAACTGGGGTTTGGACGATCCCTCTGGTCAAAACGATGAAGTTTTTACCGAAACGATCAAAAAAATCGAAAAGCATGTGCTTGCATTGAAAAAAAAGCTGCGATAATCAGCAGAAAATTGCTATTCTACCGCATGAGTGTCTGTGTTTTATCCGGAAAGGATCTCTATAGATCAACCATGTGTTAGCTTGGATGCCACAATACTATTATCATACAGGAATACGAACAGAAGTAACCAAACCGCGATGCAGTTTTATAAACAATGACTCAGGAACTGCGGATCGGCATGCTGCATCTTGCCGTTCTGGATAAAAAAGATTATACTAAGAGCGAACTATCTCACTATCAAGGAGAAAAAGCATGGAGATTTGTATTCCTGATTTATTTGATTTGGAAAAAATTATCGATAGCGGCCAATGCTTCCGGGCGGTTTCTCTCGGGGAAGAAACCTATCGTTTTATTATCGGAGAACAAGTGCTATACATTCGAAAACTTTCCGATGAAATCTATGATGTGAGTTGTGAACATGACATATGGGAACAGGTCTGGAGTCCTTATTTTGATTTAGGGCGCAGCTATAGGGACATCAGCAGTGCAATTCCAGCGGATGACACCTTTCTGCGTTTGGCTGCTCAAACCGGTGCGGGTATCCGCATCCTCCGTCAGGATCCCTGGGAGATGTTGGTTACCTTTATTATCTCCCAACGGAAAAGTATTCCGGCTATCCGGTCTGTGGTGGAGATGATCAGTCAGCGGTACGGCACGAAAATTGAGACACAGAGCGAACCCCTTTACCGGTTTCCTACCGCCTTGCAGCTAAAGGACGCATCGGCAGAGGACTTTATTGCCTGCAAAGCCGGATATCGGGCCGCCTATATCTGCGATGCAGTGCAGCAAGTTGTGTCGGGGAGTCTGGACCTGAACGCAATCGCATCTCTTCCAGACGAGGCGTTAATCGCCGCACTGGAAAAGGTACGAGGTGTCGGGGTAAAGGTAGCAAACTGCGTGGCGTTGTTTGCCTATGGCCGCACTGCCTGTGCGCCGGTTGACACATGGATTCAAAAAATTATTCAGCGGGAATACAGGGGGCGCAATCCTTTCGAGCGGTATGGCGCCGATGCCGGAATCATGCAGCAGTATTTTTTTTATTACGCGCAAAATCATAAAGTAGAAACCGCATAATTGCGCAAAGACAGAATATAGATACGTTGCAGACACATCTCTACCGAAAAAAAACATTTTACTTCTTGTGCCGGAGATTATAATAGGTCAAGCCGTTGGACATACTGGTCCTGACCAATCCCGGAGCCGCGCGGCAGCGGCAAACGACGCAGGGCATATGCGCGGATGAGTCGAATCGAAGGCGGAGCAATCACAGTTTTATCATAGCATGGCTGCTTAATGCCGGCGGCATCTGCGGCAAGCCCGGTTACATGGAACGCAAAATTTCCCTACAAGCATCAAATGGCAGCAGGCTCTTTCCTGCTGCCATTCTATTTACTGCGTGTTGATTGTATCGACAATGGACATGGCGCGAATACGTTTGGCCGGGCTGTGGATGGCAAGCCACGCAGCCAGCAGCATGACCAGCAAAATCACCCCCAGCGCGCCCCACGGCACATACCATGCGCTGCCCCATCTTGGCGTGACCATATTCTCAAAGCTGAATCGGTTGAGCGGTAATCCAACCACGCAGCCCACAAGGATACCGCTGCATACATAGGTCATTGCCTCGGCCGCGACCATGCGCAGCAGCTGGCGACCACTCATGCCGACCGCGCGCATCGCGCCGTACTGCTTCATCCGCGCGGATACGCTCATTGAGATGCTGTTGACGATGTTGAGCACGGTGATCAGCGCGATCAGCGCCAGAAAACCGTAGAAGAACAGCGCAAACGCATAATAAGTGCCGCGCACCTCGCTGTTGCTCAGCAGGCGGTTGGAAAAGGCATAGTTGCTGCCCGCGAGCAGCCGAATTTGCTCGACCTGCTCGTCGGTTTTGCCGTGTCGCAGCTGCACATCGATAATCGTATAGTTGTTTTGGCCGGTGATGGCAGTAAACAAGCTTTCCGAACAGATAACCGTGTCCGAGCTAGTTGCAAACGGCGTATAGTTCAGCGTCGCCGCCACCGGGAGCGTTTTTTCGCCCTGTGGCGTGTCGAACACAACTGTGTCGCCCGGTTGGTAGCCACTGCCTTCCTTGTCGAGCAGCAGCACACCCGCGCCGTTCCGCGCGGCCTGCAAGTCGCCTTCTTTGACCATATCCTCCGCCCATCCAAACTGGCTTTCCTCAAAGGAAACCAGCATGACGCTGGTCTCAGTGCCCGCTACCTGTGCCGGCAGGTCATAAGCAAAGCTCCGGCCGAACACCCGCTCGACAAAGGGCAGTGCGCTGATCTGCTGCGCGAGCACCTTGGGCACCGTGCAGCTGTTATCCTTGCTCAGCACCGACGCATCCGGCGTGTACGGCTGCATCGGCTTGATCGCGTTTTGCATCAAGTCCAGCGTCGGGCTGAAGCCCAGAAACAGGATAATGCTGAACGCAAATGAGCCGGTCATCAGCAGAAAGTTTTTACGTCTATGCAGCGCGTGATGCACGCCGAGTTTCACCTCGACCGGCAACTGTCCCGCGCGCACCGCCTTGCAGCAGGCCATGTCCGGCGCGGCGTTGCCGGACACCGCCGTCAATGGCGATACGCGCGCTGCGCGCCGTGCTGGGGCGCGTGCGGCCAGCAGTACGGTGACAAGCCCGATGACCGTGCCGCACACAAGGCTTACCCAGCTGACCGAGAACACCGGCATGTCTCCGAAGTAGAAATCACTGGCCCACCGCAGCACGGCGCACAGCGCCCAAATCATGACTACGCTCAAGGCAAGCCCCACCGGAATTGCGCCCATGCACAGCTGCAGCGCCTCGCGCCGCACCAGCCTTTTGACCTGCTTTGGCGTTGCACCCAGACAGCGCAGCATGCCGAAGAACTCGGTGCGCTGTGCGACGTTGCTGTTCAAGCTGCCTGCAATCATTAGAATACCCGCCACCACCACCAGCACCGCGAGCACCGCCGCGATCAGATACAGCCGCGCCATGGCGGAGTCATCCGTCTGCAAGGTCAGCGTCAGCAGTTGTATGTTCTGCCCCACCTGACTTTCATCCAGACCGTACACTGCGCAGATCTCGTCAATCGCCTGCGGGATGCGGCAGAATGGCGAAAACGCAACATAGAGGACAAAGTCCTCCGCATTAGTGTCGGTCAGAAAATGTGACGCGTACCCCTCAATATTAAAAAACAGTGCGTATGCTCCGCTTTGTGACAGCAACGGGTTACTGCCGGTAAAGCCGGACAACGTCACAGCAAGCGGCCCGTCCGGTGTTTTCAGTGTGATCGTGTCGCCTACCGACAACCCCAACTGGATTTTCATATCCCTTGTTGCAAGTGCTTCGGCCGCAGTCTGAGGAAACGCGCCATCCTCGATCTCGAGTGCGGGAAACAGCGCCAGCATGGTTTCATCAAAGCCACAGATACCGGTTTTTACACCATCTACCGTATAGTTCAAATTCAGATCATAGTTTGTTACGGCATAACGGCTGCTGGTTTCAACCTCGGCACGCTGGGCGATCAGACTCTGCTGCCGCTCGGTCAGTCCCGGGAACATCGCGTGCCACGCGCCCTGCTCAAACATCGTCCGCCGCGTCATGCTGCGAATCTCCATATCCGCCATGCCGAAAATGCCCGCGATTAGGAACACCGATAGCACGATACAGAGTCTTGTCAGACGGCTCTGCCGCCGGTGCACCCGTGCCGAAACCGGCACCAAGTCAAGATAACGCTTCATCGGTGGTTCCTCCCAGATCGGTCAGCACCCCATCGGACACCTGTAGGACGCGGTCGACGCCAGTGGTTAGATGCCGGTTGTGCGTGATCATCAGAATGGTCTGCTGATAGCGGCGGGACGCTTGCGTCAGCAGTGCCATCACGTCCTGACTGTTTTTGCTGTCCAGATTGCCGGTCGGCTCGTCGGCCAAAATCAGCTTGGGCCGGGTGATGAGCGCGCGGCCAATCGCGACGCGCTGCTGCTGGCCACCTGACAACTGGCTGGGCAGATGGTGCCGCCGGTCAGCCAGCCCAAGCAGGTCGAGGATCTCGTCCACTGCCGCCGAGTCAGGCTTACGATAGTCGAGCAGCAGCGGAAACGCGATATTCTGTTCAACATCCAGCTCGCCGATCAGGTGAAACGACTGGAAGATAAAGCCGATGTTGCGCCGCCGAAAGATCGTGCGCGTCTCCTCGCGCATAGTGAACAAATCCTGCCCGTCTATGCGAATATGACCGGATGTCGGCGTGTCCAACGCGCCGATGCAGTTGAGCAGCGTCGATTTACCCGAGCCGGACTCACCCACCACCGCGGCGAATGTGCCCTTTTCAAGCGAAAACGAAACATGACGAAGCGCATCGACGCGCGTCTCTCCCTCCCCATAGGTCTTGCAAAGGTCGTCTACTCTCAAAATCTCCATATCAGAAACCTCCTTGCCTACACTCTATCACCCGCACCTTACAGTCGGGTGAATTTTACCTTACGATTGTGTAAGCGAGAAAGAAATCGTGAACGCCGCGCCCTGCCCCGGCTCGCTCTGCACAGAAAGCAGGCCGCCCTGCCCCTCCGTGATCGCCTTGGCAAGCGGCAACCCTAATCCAACGCCCGGGGTATCCAGCGTGCGTTCGCTGCGGTAAAACCGTTTGAAGATATGGTGGATATCCTCAGGCGCAATACCGCAGCCATCGTCCTCTACCTTGATTTGCAGCAGCACCGGCGTACACACCCACGAGACGCACACTTTGCCGCCGCGCTCGGTGTGATCAAGTGCGTTTTTGACCAAGTTGCCCACGGCTTCGCTTGTCCACGCCGGGTCGCAGATTAGCTGCTGCGCGGGGTCGCCCTGCATGCGGATGGTCTTGCCCTCTCGCTGTGCGCGTATCAGCAAATCCTGCACGGCGCTTTCCGTCAGCTCAGCCACCGATACTGACCGCCGTTCAAACCGAATACTGCCTGCGTCCAGTCGGGCAATCTTAAGCATCATTTGAATGAGCGTCTCCATACGTCGCAGAGACGCACCCATTTTAGAGGCAAACTCCCGCACGACGGCGGCGTTTCCCGGCTCATCCGCAAGGATCTCCTGATACATCATCATAGCCGCGAGCGGCGTTTTGAGCTGGTGCGAGATATCCGACATGGTGGATTTGAGAAACTCCTTATTTTGCCGCTCCGTCTGTTCTTTGGCTTGCAAAATCGTCGCCAGTTTCTCAACTTCGGCAAACAGCTGAAACAGGCTTCCCTCGCGGTGCTGCGGCAGACGGGTGGAATAATCGCCATCAATATAGCAACGTACAGTTTGTGCCGCGCGGTCGTACTGTGCCCGGCGCGCACGCAAAAAGCAAAGCGTCCCGACAAACAGCAGACAAATAAGCGCGGCGCACACAGCCAGCACCACACCGTTCATCGTCTGCCGAAATGCGTCCAGTGTCGGCAGCAAGGCAGCGGACGTCTTCTCGGTCATACCGAGTAAGTCGAGCAAATGTATACCCTCTTGGGTCGTGCTATCACTTTGCAGGGCAGATGCAATAACCGTTTCTGGTACACCTTGTTCCATCAAGGCGGATGTAATCTCGGCGCTGCGTTCAAGATACAAGTTTTGCGCTGCGCGCCCGTACACCGCGCCTAACAGCATAGCCGCCGCGAACAGCAGCACCGCAAACAGCAACAGAAGCCACACAAACCAACGCACCTGCCGGTCCTGAAGCAGGGTCATGGCGCGTCCTCCTTCCACTGATAGCCAAAGCCGCGAACAGTACGTAGACAGCGCGGCTGGGAGGGGTCATCCT
>DXEF01000015.1 GCA_019115085.1 Candidatus Agathobaculum pullicola
CATTTCTTTTCAAACTTTTTCGACCCCGCCGCCTCTCACCGAAGCAGTTTGATTATTATACTCCCCTTCCCGACTTTTGTCAACACCTTTTTCTATATTTTTTCCTTTTTTTCAATCGCCATATTATCGGCAAATATATTTTCTTCTTCTACCCTTATGTCCCCAGTCAGTTCTGACACAACGCCATTCAAAAAAGAAATGCCGCCCGCTGCTTAAACGGACGGCATTTTCATTCTGCTTCTGTCGATTCCACTTATGCCTGCTTCATCAGTTCGGCAAGCACCATGACCTTATCTACGTTTCCTTCAACCGTAATTTTTCCTTCTGCAAGCGCAACCTGGGGAATCAACTTACCATTGAGGATTTTTTCCATGTTCGTCAAACTACCCGAAACACAAGCGTCACGGTCAATATACTCATAAGGCATAACAGATAGCACACCATTGAGTATCTCGATGTAAAACACACCTGTAACCTTACCGGTCAGATTGAACTGAACCGCTACTTTCCCCTGCGTTCCGGCAATATCCGCTTTGCTAAGTTTGCTATAGATTTTACCAATCAACTGATCTACGGTCATTGGAATCGCCCCCTGCTCGTATTTGTAATTCTATTATACTTTTTTTTTCAAAAAAAGCAAGTATCTTCTAATACTTTATCAGCAAAATCTATTGTACTCCCTCATTTCAGCTCTTTCGGATGAACTGGTGATGACAATGCGGGCAAGTGATATTGATTTTCCCTCTGCCACGCGGCACGCGCAGCCGCTGCTTGCACTGCGGGCACTTGAAATATCGATGTGTTTTTCTATCCCGAAAGCGCAAAATCATATTGCGCAGACGATCAGAAACCGGCCCCCATCGACGCAGAAACCACTGGTTTTCCGCATAACGAGCCTGAATATTGCGCGAAAATATGCGGAAATAGCACAAAAACAGCAATGCCAGAATGAAAATACCAAGCCATTTCCATCCACTGATCCACTCAATAATGATAAGAACCAACCCAAGCAGAAGTAACGCATGATTCAGTTGATCACTTCCGTATCTTCCTGCCATGAAACGGCGCAAAAAATCCATCACTCGACCGCTTCCTTTCCAACATGGTCATACATCAGGGCAAGCACTTCGTCCCGTCCATTTCCCTTTTCAGCCGAAAACGGGATAACCGGCACTTCCGCCGGCAGCAAAAGCGTCTGGCGAATCTCCGCCAGATTTCCCTCCAGCTGACTTTTTTTGATTTTATCGAGCTTATTTGCAATCACAACCCAAGGCTTGTCAGAGGCGCGAAACCATTCCGCCATGGTTACGTCGTCCCGTGTCGGCTTGTGCCGGATATCTACAATTTGCACGCCCAGCGTAAGCAAATCCACCGCAAAGTAGGATTCCATCAGTGCGCCCCAGCGCTGCTGCTCCGCTTTGGATACACGCGCATAACCATAGCCCGGCAAGTCAACCAGATACATTTTCCTGTCAATCAAAAAATAATTGATGTGTATGGTTTTTCCCGGCTGCGCACTGACGCGTGCAAAATTTTTCCGGTTGAGCAGTTTATTAATTACCGAGCTCTTCCCGACATTGGATTTGCCCGCGAACACAATTTGCGGCAGCGCATCCTTCGGAAAATCACTCTCTTTGACCGCCGAGCGCAAAAACTCCACATTATGCAGGTTGAGCACCGGTTTTTGCTTGTCCATCATTGCATCACCGCCGTTGCCGCTGTATCGGACTGTCGCGCCACCGAATTGCGCGATGTTTTCTTTCTTTTGCGTGGCCGACGTGTAAAGTCGATTGCGGTCTCCATTACCGTATCCATATGCTCGGCCGTGACAAACTCCAGCTTCTCCCGCACCACCGGTTCAATGTCCTGCAAATCCGACTCGTTATCCTTGGGAATAACGACCGTACGGATACCTGCGCGGTAAGCCGCCATGGTCTTTTCCCGCAAGCCGCCAATCGGCAGCACACGTCCACGGAGCGTAACCTCACCGGTCATTGCCACGTCATGACGCACCGGCGCTTCGGTCAGCGCAGACACCAGCGCCGTTGTGATGGTCACGCCCGCAGAGGGACCGTCTTTCGGCACCGCCGCTTCCGGAAAGTGGATATGCAGGTCGTTGTCTTTATAGAACATCGGGTCGATGGAAAGCTCATTTGCCCGAGAGCGAACGAACGTCACCGCCGCCTTCGCGCTTTCCTGCATCACCGTACCCAGATTGCCGGTCACTTCAATCTTACCCGTGCCGGGAACAACAGCGACCTCTACCTCCAGCATTTCACCACCGACGCTGGTCCATGCCAGACCGTTGACGATACCCACCGCGTCCTTTTTGGTAACGATATCGTCCTTGTATCGTGCCACGCCCAACAGTTCCTCCAGATTTTTCTCCGACACCGTCAGACGTCGCCCACCGTCCGTTATATGCTTGGCTGCCTTTCGGCAGATTTTCGCCAGCAACTGCTCCAAGCGTCGTACGCCGGCCTCCCGCGTATACCGCGAAATCACCAGTCCCAACATCTTTTCAGAAATCACAAGCTGACCCTTTTTCAGTCCATGCTTTTCCATCTGTTTGGGAAGCAGATGATGCAGCGCAATCTGACGCTTCTCCTCCTCGGTATACGAGGACAGCTCAATGACCTCCATACGGTCGAGCAGCGGCCGCGGCACAGTGGATAAGTCGTTTGCTGTGGTCAGAAACAGTACGTCCGACAGGTCAAATGGCAGTTCGATATAATGGTCACGGAATGCAACATTCTGCTCGGTATCCAATACCTCCAGCATGGCAGCTGCCGGATCACCCCTAAAATCATTGCCCATCTTATCGATTTCATCCAACAACAGCAGCGGATTGGACGAGCCTGCGCGACGCAGTGCATCCATAATGCGTCCGGGCATCGCTCCGATATAGGTCTTACGGTGGCCGCGGATATCCGCTTCATCGCGCACGCCACCCAAGCTCATGCGCGCATAATTACGCCCCATTGCCTCCGCAATGGATTTTGCAATCGAGGTTTTGCCCACGCCCGGCGGGCCAACCAGACACAGCACCTGTCCCCGCAGATCGGGCGCAAGCGTTTTAACTGCCAGGAACTCCATAATGCGCTCCTTGACCTTCTTTAATCCATAATGATCGCGGTCCAGAATCGCCTGCGCCTCGCCCAAATCCAGCCGTTCCTCGCTCTTTTTATTCCACGGCAAATCCAGTACGGTATCCAGATAGGTGCGGACCACACCCTGCTCCGCGCTGGAACCGCTCAGTTTGGCAAAGCGGTCCACTTCATGGATGAGCTTGTCCTCGCACTCCTGCGGCAGGCGCATATCCAGAACACGTTTCCGATAGGCCTCCGCCTCCGCGGCCGTGTCCTGCTCACCCAGTTCGCTCTGGATCACCTTGATTTGCTCGCGCAAATAGTATTCCCGCTGATTTTTGTCAATCTGCGTTTTCAGCTCGTCCTGAATTTCATTTTCAATTTTGAGGATTTCAGTCTCCTCGCCCAGCAGCCGAATGACCATCGCCAGACGGCGTGTGACATTCAGCTCCTCCAGAATTTCCTGCTTTGCTTCCACTTCGACCGACAGATTCTGCATGATATAATCCGCCAGCCACCCCGGCTCGCCGCCTTCCGCGACTGTCATCTCGACATCCTGCGAAATGCGGCCCGCATACTGCGCATATTCTGCAAAGCGCTCCTGCGCCGTGCGCACAAGCGCCTGCGCCCGCCGCTCTGTCACACCGATGACGTAATCACTCAGCTCCTCAACCTCAGCATAGATGCAGTCCTCCTGCTTTTCCGGCACCGTAAACTGATGGGCTACTGCACGGCTGCTGCCCTCAACAAGCACTCGAATATTATCGCCCGGCAACCGCAAAATCTGCCGCACCATACATATCGTACCGATTTGGTACAAATCACCCGGCCCAGGCACATCGGTTTTCAGCTCACGCTGAGCCGTTAGAAAAATAGTCTGCCCGTTCTTTATCGACGCTTCCAGCGCACGAATCGACATCAGTCGCCCAACGTCGAAATGAATAATCATATTGGGAAAGGCGGTCAAGCCGCGCAGCGGCAACACTGGCAGCCGCTTGAGCTCCGCCCTGGTTCTTTCAATCATAGTTCTCTCCTCACACGCGGAAAAATAATAGATAGAGTCAGTATAGTATATTTTTCACGTTTTGTAAAGCATCCGCATGCAGCAAAAGACAAAAAACGCGGGTGAAACCAGCGGTTTCCCCACGTTTTTTTGTTACTTTATGCGCTTTTTGTTGGTTTTGAGCGTTTTTCTCCCTTTTTCGAGGACGCGGTTCCGGAAGGAAGCGCTGCGCGCCCGCTATGTTCGAGCAGCGGTTCTCCTTCCCCCGTCACAGTTTCCCGTGTGATAACCACGCGAGAAACACTTGTGTCGGACGGAATACGGAACATAATATCCGTCATCACGCTTTCCAGCACACCGCGAAGGCCACGTGCACCCGTTTTGCGCGCAAGAGCGGTCTTGGCGACCTCTTCGAGCGCATCGGGCGCAAACTCCAGCGTCACGCCATCCATGGCCAGCAAAGTTTGATACTGCTTGACCAGCGCGTTCTTCGGCTCCTGCAAAATACGCACCAAGGCTTTCTCGTCCAGCGTATCCAGCGAAACCACCGCCGGTAAGCGACCAATCAGCTCGGGAATCAGGCCATACTTCATCAGATCATGCGGCTCAATCTGGGCAAGCAGTTGATCGGTCTGATCTTCCTGCTGGCTCTTGACCTCAGAGCCAAAGCCCATGCCCTGTTTTCCAATTCGCTTCTGGATGATACCCTCAATACCGTCAAACGCACCGCCGCAGATAAACAGAATATTGGTCGTATCAATCTGAATAAATTCCTGATGCGGATGCTTGCGGCCGCCCTGCGGCGGCACATTGGCCGTCGTGCCTTCCAGCATCTTGAGCAGAGCCTGCTGCACGCCCTCACCCGAAACATCGCGTGTAATAGAGGGATTTTCGCTCTTACGGGCAATCTTGTCAATCTCATCGACATAGATAATACCATGTTCCGCCAGCTCGACATCAAAGTCGGCTGCCTGAATCAGGCGCAGCAGAATATTTTCCACATCCTCGCCCACATAACCGGCTTCGGTCAATGTGGTGGCGTCCGCAATTGCGAAGGGCACCTGCAAAGTCTTTGCCAGTGTCTGCGCCAGCAATGTTTTACCCGAACCGGACGGACCAAGCATCAGAATATTGGATTTCTGCAATTCCACATCGGTTTCCGGATGATAAATTCGTTTATAGTGATTGTACACTGCAACCGAAAGCGCAATCTTCGCGCGCTCCTGTCCGATGACATATTCATCCAGCACCGCCTTGAGTTCCTGCGGTGTGGGCAACTTTTCCGGCTCAAGCACCGTCTGCTCTGCGCGATCCTCCGGCGCAAAATCCAGTTCATCCTCCAGAATGCTGGTGCATACGCCGATGCACTCATCGCAGATATATACGCCGGGGCCTGCAATCAACTTGCGGACACGTCCCTGCGGTTTTCCGCAAAACGAACATTTCAGCGTCTTATCATCATCAAAATTCGGCATTTGGCACCTCTACCCTATACTTATCAATGCTTATCGAACACCTTGTCAATAAGGCCGTATTCCACCGCTTCCTCTGCGGACATGAAATTATCACGCTCGCAGTCAGCAGTGACCACCTCAATCGGCTTGCCGGTGTTTTCCGACAAAATCTTGTTCATTCGCTTCTTGATAATCTCAAGACGCTTGAGGTGGATAGCCATATCGGTAATCTGTCCCTGCGTACCAGCGGACGGCTGATGAATCATAATTTCCGCATTTGGCAGCGCATAACGCTTTCCCTTTGCGCCCGAGGATAGCAAAAATGCACCCATGGACGCCGCCATACCGATGCAGATGGTCGATACGTCGCACTTGATATAATTCATTGTATCATAAATCGCCATACCTGCCGTAACCGAGCCGCCCGGGCTATTGATATACAGGGAAATATCCTTATCCGGGTCCTGCGCTTCCAGATACAGAAGCTGCGCTACAACCAGCGAAGCGGTCGTATCGTTGACCTCCTCGCACAGCATCACAATACGGTCGTTGAGCAGACGGGAATAAATATCAAACGAACGCTCGCCGCGGCCGGTCTGTTCAATGACCATTGGGACTAAACTCACTTGGAAAACTCCTTTCGAGAATTCGATGCAAACCATAGTTTCCATCGAGCGACGCCCTTGCCTGCAATGTCCGGAAGGGCTATTGCGACCAAAGCAGGTTTCCAATACAGACGGAAACCATCTTTGGCCTTTGTATAAAAAGCGCGGGCAACGCTCGCGCTTTTTATGAAACCAGCCATATAGCGGCCGGTTTCTGTTTGACTGCGCATGCGCGCGGGAAACGGATTACTCCGCAGTCTCTTCGGCTGCCTCTCCGTCCGCCTTCTTCTTAGAAGATGCCTTCTTCGCCTTGGCATGCTTCTTAATGAACTCCAGCGCATTGGAGATCTTCAGATCGTCGCTCAGTGCCTCAGCAGTTACAATTGACTTGACCTTTTCCACATCCATCTTGTACTGCTCCGCCATCTTAGCATATTCCTCTTCCATTTCCTTGTCGGAAACTGCGATGGACTCCAGCTCCGCTACCTTTTCGAGTGCCAGACGGATCTTCACCTGACGCTCCGCCTGTGCCTGGAACATCGCGCGGAAGGCACCCATCTCGGTGCCGGTCATGGTCAGATACTGCTCGAGCGTCATGCCCTGCATCTGCACACGATAGCGGAAATCCTGAACGATGGAGTCGATCTGGTTCTCGATCATAGCCTGCGGGATATCCGCCTTGAGGTTTGCGATCACAGCGTCAAGCACCTTTTCCTCAAAGGCATGGTCTGCCGCTTCCTGACGCTCCTTCTTCAGGCGGTCTGAAATCTCCTTCTTCAGGTCATCCAGCGTCTCGCAGGTCTCGGAAACGTCCTTTGCGAACTCATCGTCCATATCCGGCAGAATGGTTTCCTCCACCTTGTGTACCTTGCACTTGAACACGGCTTCCTTGCCGGCCAGCTCCTCGGCATGGTAATCCTCCGGGAAGGTAACGGTAACGTCCTTCTCGTCGCCCGCCTTGCAGCCAATCAGCTGATCCTCAAAGCCCGGAATGAACGTACCCGAACCCAGCGTCAGCGCATGATGCTCCGCCTTGCCGCCCTCAAAGGCAACGCCGTCCACGAAGCCCTCGAAGTCGATATCAACAGTATCGTTCTTCTTTGCCTTGCGGTCAACGGTCTCGGTGCGCGCGTTGCGCTGCGCCAGACGATTCAGCTCCGCCTTCACATCCGTTGCCAGAACCTTTACGGTTTCCTTCTCAACCTCAATGCCCTTATACTCGCCCAGTTCAACCTCCGGCTCGACCGGAACCTTGGCAATGATGGTCAGACCGCCCTCTTCCGCCGGATCGCCCAGATCGACGTCCGCACGGCCAACCGGCTTGATGCCGGACTTCTCAACGGCCATTTCCATAGCCTCGGGATATATGATATTGAAAGCCTCTTCAAAGAACACGCCTTCGCCATACAGCTTTTCGATCATCTTGCGGGGCGCCTTGCCCTTACGGAAGCCCGGAACTGTGATATTCTTGCCGGTCTTCTTAAACGCCTTATCCTTGGCAGCCTCAAACTCCGCCTTGGTGATTTCGATGGTCAGCGCAACGACGCTGTGCTCCTGCTTTTCCGTGTTTTTCAGTTCCATGTTGCCAAACTCCTTACTTCAATACTTCTATTGTATCTAAATCATTCTACCAGATTATTCTGTAGATTTCCATACTTTTTTCTACTTTTTCAAAAAAACCGGGGTGAAATCCACATGATCGCCCGAAACCAGTCGCCACTCGATTCCGTCGTGCATGCCCTCGACCGCCCAGCGCAGGCTTTCCGAATGCAAATGGCCATAAATACAGCGCGAAACACCATATCTCTGCATCAATTCAATCATTGGACCGCACCGGAAATTCGCGTAAAGAGGCGGATAATGCAGAAAACAGATGATTTCCTCGGGCTGCTGCGCGGTCGCCAGCTTGAGAGACGCTTCCAAGCGCAACAGCTCGCGCCGAAATATCTTCTCGTTATGGGGGTCGGAAAAATCCTCTTCAAACGGCCAGCCCCGCGTGCCGCACAACGCAGTCTTTTGGTAGAAAAAGCAATTATTATGCAGGAAATCAATCGAGGTAAACCCATTTTCCTCTAAAAAACGGTGCATTTTTGCCGCCGTCTCCCACCAGAGGTCGTGGTTTCCTTTAAGGATGAGTTTACGTCCCGGCAGCGACTCCAACAGCGCGAAATCCCCCCGCGCTTCTGCAAGGCTGATGCCCCACGAGATATCGCCGCCTAAAACGACTGTGTCCTCCGGCAAAACCAGCGCGTTCCAGTTCTTCACAATCTTTTCCGTATATCCCTGCCATCGTCCGCCGAAAATATCCATCGGCTTTTGCACGCCCGTCGCCAAATGCAGGTCGGCCAGCGTATACAGCGCCATGCTTACAGATCCTTCAGCAGGTCGACCGTGGACAGGATCTCCGCCTTGTCCACCACGCGGTCAAAACGCGGCTGCTTGCTTGCCAGCGCGGCAAGCGGCGCAGGCGCGGCAACACCGGTCAGATCGGTCAAAACGCCAAGCTGGGACACGTCATCCTTATCCAGCGTACCGCCCAGCGCCTCGATCACCGAACGGCAGAACTTAAACGGTGAGGCGGTAGAGGCAATAACGGTCGGCGTCTGGTCGCCCGTGCGCGCGCGATAATCCTCATAAACGCGCACCGCGACCGCCGTATGCGTATCGCACAGGTAGTGCTCGTGCTCCCACAGCGCACGAATGGTCTCCGCGGTCTGCTTGTCATCGCAGCAGCCCGCATCAAAGTCCGCGGCAATTTTCGCAAACACCGCTTCCGGTGCCTGATAGCGGCCGTCCGTCGCCAGACGCTGCATCAGCTCCGCGACCAGCTTATCATCAAAGTCGGACGCAAAGAACAGCAGGCGCTCCAGATTGGACGAGATTAAAATATCCATCGAGGGCGAAGTGGTGGTATAGAAATCACGGTTTTTGTCATAAATGCCGTTTTTCCCAAAAAAGTCGGTCAACACGTTATTGCGGTTGGACGCACAAATGAACTTGTTCACCGGCAGGCCCATACGCTTTGCAATGTATGCCGCAAGGATATTGCCAAAGTTGCCGGTCGGCACACAGACGTTGATTTTCTCACCCATCTTAACCGCGCCGGACTTCACCATATCGCAGTAGGCCGAAACGTAGTAGGCGATCTGCGGCGCGAGGCGGCCCCAGTTAATCGAATTTGCCGAGGAAAGCATCATACCGTCACGATCGAGCTTTGCGCGCGTCTCCTCATCCGTAAAAATGCGCTTGACCGCGCTCTGTGCGTCGTCAAAATTACCGCGGATGGCAACGACCTCAACATTCGCGCCCTCCTGTGTCACCATTTGCAGCTTCTGCATGGGCGACACGCCATCGACCGGATAGTACACCATGATTTTGGTGCCTTCCACGTCGTGGAAACCGTCGAGCGCGGCCTTGCCGGTATCGCCCGAGGTCGCAACCAGGATGCAGGCTGTACGCGTCTCGCCGGTTTTGCGCAGCGAAGCGGTCAGCAGGTGCGGCAGCATCTGCAGCGCCATGTCCTTAAACGCACAGGTCGGTCCATGCCACAGCTCCAGCATATATTTTCCGTCTGCCAGCGCCACCACCGGCGCGGTATCCTTGCCGCCAAATTTATCGTCCGCATAGGCCTTTGCCGCGTACTGCGCCAGCTCCTCACCCGAAAAATCGGTCAGGAACTTGCCGAGAATACGCGCCGAGCGTCCCTTGTAATCCAGATTAGCCAGCGCGTGCCAATCCTCCGCTGTCAGCGTGGGGAACTCCGTCGGACAGTACAGACCGCCGTCCGGCGCAATACCATTTGCAATCGCGTAGGCCGCGGAGACCTTGCGCGCCTTGTCTCTTGTGCTTACATATTCCATTGATTCAAACCTCCGCCGTTTTTTGATGGGTATATTACAGCATTTTTTGTATAAACGAATATAAATTGTTATAAAACAAGTCGTCAACCACAGTCTGCGGATATCCCTGTGCAAGCATGCGATCGGCAAGCTGATATAGATCCTTAGGACCGCCAATCCCCGCGGGAAGCTCATCGCAGCCGTCAAAATCACAGCCAAGCGCGATGCTTTTCTCCCCGCTCATGCCGAGGAAATGCTCAATATGCCCGATGACATCATCGAGCACCGCACCGCCTTGCCGCACGAGAAACGGCGCATACAGGTTGATGCCCGCCAGACCGCCCCGCCGCACAATCTCGATAAACTGCGCATCCGTCAGGTTGCGCGGATGGCGGCACAACGCACGACTGTTGCTGTGTGACGCAACGAACGGACCATCGATTATTTCACACACGTCCCAAAACCCGCGCTCGGACAGATGAGACACGTCCACGATGATACCTTTATCGGCACAGTCCCGCACCAGCCGCTCTCCTTGGGCTGTCAAGCCCTCCTCCTGATCGACTGCGGACGAGCAACCGAAGCGGCTGCGGTAATTCCATGTAAGGGTCAGCAAACGCACTCCCGCATCATAAGCGGCGTTCAGCGCATCCGGCCGGTCAGGCAAAAGCTCCGCCCCTTCGATGGATAAAAACGCCGCTGCTTTGCCCACGTCTGCCGCCTTCTGCAGATCCCCTGCGGAGCGGCAAAACATCAGCCAGTCGGCGTTGTCGGCAAACTCGCTTTTCGCCGTCCGCAGCATGCGGCCGAGCCGCTCATCCGCCGGGGTGTCCAACAGGCAATCACGGCCACGCGCCTGCGTGTCGGTCGGCGCTCGCGCACCACAAAACAGGGCGAAAAACTGCGCGTAATGTGTATAGCGCTCCACAGCCGCGAAATTCACATGCAGGTCGTTTTCCCGCAGGTGTTTTCCGGTTTCACAACATTCATACAGGGTGTCGCAGTGCAGGTCAAACAGCTTCATTCTCACCCTCCAAACGCATTCTCCAGATGATAGATGCGCGGCGCGGCGGTCGCTCCCTCCTCGCCGTACACCTCAACTACGTCGAAGCGCGGCTGCAGCCCGGACGGATGCTGCTGCAGCCACAGCGCGGCAGCGGCTGTAATACGCTGCTGCTTGGCAGCTGTAACAGCCTCGCGGGCGGCGGCGAAACGATCGCTTTTGCGCGTCTTTACCTCGACGAACACAATATATTCCCCGCGGGACGCAATGATGTCGATTTCCCCCAAGCGAGTACGAAAATTGGTTTCGACCGTGCGATATCCTGCACGCTCCAGATAGTCGCGTGCGGCGTGTTCCCCCCATGCGCCCTTCATCGCGGCGCCTCGGGATGCTTTTGGTAAAACTTCTTCAAAAATGTGCGCCGATGAATGGGGCATGGCCCGTGCTCAAGCAGCGCCGCATCGTGTGCGCGCGTTTCATAGCCTTTATGTTTCTCAAAGCCGTAGACCGGATAACGTGCGGCAAAATCGCGCATCAACCGGTCACGTGTCACCTTTGCGATGATGGATGCCGCCGCAATGCTCGGAATCCGCGCGTCACCGCCCACCACACATTCGTATGGCAGGGATAATCCCTCTGAGCGGTTCCCGTCCACGTAGACAAAGTCTGCCGGCTGCGGCAGCCCCTCGACTGCCTGCTGCATGGCACGATAGGTCGACTGCAAAATGTTAATTTCGTCGATTGTCTTTTCGTCCACAAGCGAAACCGACCATGCAATGGCATTCTCGATAATGACATCAAACAGTGCCTCTCGTTTTTTCTCGCTGAGCTTTTTGGAGTCGTTCAGCCCCTCGATAACAATACCGCCGGGCAGAATGACTGCTGCCGCGCATACCGGTCCCGCAATCGGACCGCGTCCGGCTTCATCGACGCCGCACACAGCGGAATACCCGGCCTTCCACGCCTTCTCTTCATATTCCCACGTCATGGCACATAATCCTCCGGTGTTTCCAGCGTGATGCGCCCCAGCACACCGCCCCGGAACTCGTCGAGCAGGATGCGCGCCATACGCTCGGTGTCGATCTCGCCGCCGCGCAGCAAGAAACCACGCCGCCGTCCGGCCTGCGTCAGCATATCATACCCCGGAAAATCACTTTCCTCGGGCGCTGTCACACCGTAGCGCTCGGCGATTGCCTGCGGTGCCTGCACGGCAAGCAGCTCCATCAGCTTGCAGCCGAGTGTCTCCACATCCAGAATATCGTCGCGGATCGCACCTGTACATGCCAGCAGTATGCCCACGCGCTCATCGTCAAACTTAGGCCATAGGATACCCGGCGTGTCAAGCAGATCGATGCCGCTTTCCACGCGAAACCACTGGCTACCGCGTGTCACGCCCGGCTTATCCGCCGCCTTGGCGGACTTGCGGCCGAGAATACGATTGATAAAGGTCGATTTCCCCACGTTCGGGATACCCACGACCATGACGCGCACGGCTTTGCCGACCAACCCTTTTTCATTCCACCCAGCAATCTTATCCGAGAGCAGTGTACGCACCGCATTTGCAAACGCCTGCGTCCCCTGCCCCTTGCGGCTGTCGGTCTCGATGACCGCCATACCCTGCGCGCGGAAATGCTTTGCCCACACAGCTGTTGTTTGAGGGTCGGCTAAATCAATCCGGTTGAGAATCATCAGGCGCGGCTTGCCTGCGGCAATATCATCCATATCCGGATTGCGCGACACCTGCGGGATACGCGCATCCACAACCTCGCACACCGTGTCCACCTGTTTGATATATTCCGCCATCTGCCGACGGGTTTTTGTCATATGACCGGGATACCATTGAATATTCATCTTATCACGCTACCGATCCAAAATCACTAAACGGGAACACGACGCTGAGCACATGTCCCAGGACATAGCGCTCATCCACCATGCCGAGGCTGGACCACCGACTGTCGGTCGAACCGTTGCGGTTGTCACCCAGCACATAGATGCAGCCCTCCGGCACGGTTTGCGGATAGGTCAGATCACCCATGCGCTCAAGCGTATTGATTTTCTCAAAAATGTACGGCTCATCCAGCACCTCACCGTTGACGGTCACATCACCCGTCACCGGGTCAATATCCACCGTATCGCCGCCGGTTGCAATCACGCGCTTGACGATTGGCTGGTCGCTATAAAAGCCTTCCTTTCGCAAAATGACAATATCGCCTTTTTCCGGCGTGTAATTCAGGTTGCTGACCAGCATAATGCTGCGGTCCTGAAGAGTTGGGTACATGGATGTACCATCCACACCGATAAGACGCACAAAGAAAGTAAATACAACAACAAAAAATATCAGCACAGCCATGAGGGATTCTCCCCAACTGAACAGCTCGCTGGAAAAACGCCCCTCGGCTTTTCTTTTTTCTTCGGTCTGTGCTTGCTGCATGATGATTCCTCCAACAAAGATAAACATACGATTTTATTATAGCGGCATATTCTCATCTGCGCAAGACCAAAAACGCCGGGTAGACAAAAACGGGGAGCACCCGCTCCCCGTTTTTGTTGTTTGGTTGTAAAATCAAACCTTCTCGGCAACCTTAGCAGCCTTACCTACGCGGCCGCGCAGATAGTACAGCTTAGCACGGCGAACCTTACCGCTGCGCACAACCTCGAACTTCGCTACGTTCGGGGAATGTACCGGGAACGTTTTCTCCACGCCTACGCCATAGGAAATACGGCGGACGGTAACCGTCTGGTTTACACCGGCGTGCTTCTTGGCAATGATGATGCCCTCGAAAATCTGAATACGCTCACGGTTGCCTTCCTTGATCTTCGCGTGTACCTTAACGGTATCACCGATCTTGAGCTCCGGCAGATCGCTCTTGAGCTGCTGCTCGGACAATACTTTGACCAGATCCATCTTTCTGTCATCCTTTCGTCTTAGACATTCTTGCCCTATTTTCCCTACAAATAAGCAGAGGAATGCCCGTGTTACCGAAATATAATACCACAACAGCTTGCGCTTTGCAAGTGTTTTTTCTGGTCAAAAACCAATATTTTCACTTTCGCTTGTTTTTTCGGCAAATCATAGTATACTGGTAGTGACTCTATTTGTAAAGGAGCAATTACCATGTGGGCTTATGAAAGCGTTTTTTATCAAATTTATCCGATCGGCTTCTGCGATGCGCCGCGTGTCAACGACGGCATCACCGTCCCGCGCATCAGCAAGGTGGCGGACTGGTCCGAGCATATTGCAAAGCTCGGCTGCAACGCCGTCTATTTCTCTCCGATCTTTGAGTCCGACAGCCACGGTTACGATACCCGTGATTTTCGTAAAATCGACTGCCGACTCGGCACCAACAAGGATTTTGCCGCTGTCTGCAAAACGCTGCATGAAAACGGTATCAAGGTTGTGCTCGACGGCGTTTTCAACCATGTTGGCCGCGGCTTCTGGGCCTTCCGCGACGTGCAGGAAAAGAAGTGGGACTCGCCTTACAAGGACTGGTTCCATATCTCCTTTGACGGCAACTCCAATTATAACGACGGCTTCTGGTATGAGGGCTGGGAGGGCCATTACGAGCTGGTCAAGCTCAATCTGAAAAACCCTGCGGTTGTGCAGCATATTTTCGACTGCATCCGTCTGTGGGTGGAGGAATTCGACATTGACGGTCTGCGTCTGGATGTGGCTTACTGTCTGGACAAAGATTTCATCCGTCAGCTTCGCACATTCTGCGACAGCTTCGGACGCGACTTTTTCCTTGTCGGAGAACTCTTACATGGCGATTACAACCAGTTTGTCGGCGACCAGATGCTGCACTCCTGCACAAATTATGAATGCTACAAGGGCTTGTACTCTTCGATGAACAGTCTGAACCTGTTTGAAATCACCCATTCCCTGCTGCGTCAGTTCGGCCCGGAAAACTGGACGCTGTACCGCGGCAAGCATCTGCTGGATTTCGTGGACAACCATGATGTTACCCGCATTGCATCCATTTTACAAAATCCCAAGCACCTGCCGCTTGTCTATGCGCTGCAATTCGGCATGCCCGGTATCCCCTGCGTGTACTACGGCAGCGAATGGGGCGCAACAGGCGAAAAGCATCAGGGAGACGATGCGCTGCGTCCTTCCTTTGACAAACCGTTATGGAATGAATTGACCGATTGGATCGCGGCGCTTGCCAAGGCGCATCGCGAGAGTAAGGCACTGTGCTACGGTGACTTTAAGCAGGTCGTTTTAACCAATAAACAGTGCATCTGGGAACGCATCTTTGAAGACGAGCGCGTGCTGGTTGCAGTCAATATTGACGAAGCGCCGTATGTGGCTCATTTCGATGCGAAATGCGGGCAGGCGGTTGATCTGATTACTGGCAAATCGCATGACTTTGGCGGCGGCAGTGAGCTGCCTCCCTATTCGGCTTTCTTCTGGAAATGCGAGCGATAAGGAAACACACAAAAAAGACGACGCTTATAAGCGCCGTCTTTTTTACATATGTACAGTCATTTAATATAGTCAATCACCAGCGTATAAACCGAATCGTCGCTCATTGTGACGGTAAACTCCACCGTGCTGCCATCCCGACGGAATTTCTCAAGTCCTGATTTTGTCAGCGTCAGAGCATTGGAAGAGAGCGTATAATCCGTGCCGGCTTCCAATTCCATTTGCGCACCATTACGGACTGTCGTTACACTGCTTACCGTCAGATTACTCAGCGGCAGCGTAAAGCTCGGCTCTGCCTGCGTGTTTGCATCATACTCGGCAACATAGGCGCGCATACCAGATGGAGTCGAGTCCGTGACCGTCAGATTAAAGGTGCTGATGCTGCCGTTCTTCAGGTCTGCCGAAACCGTATAGGTGCCTGTCCGCAGCTGTGCCAGCACGCCGCGGCGCAGCACAAGCGAACGACTCACATTATCAAATTCATAATCGATATCGGAAAATCCCAAAACCACATTGAGGATATCGCTTTGGGATAGGACACCCGGCAGCTTCACACGTACATCCTGAAAACCGGTTGCCCGATAATACCGGTCAAAGGTAACCGTTTGTACCGATACATCTTCCTCTGAATTGGTGATAGAAAGCGCAATACTCTCCCGTTTTCCATTTGAGAGCGAGAGCGAGAGCGTATAGTCTCCCTTGGCAAGCGATGTCAGGTATGAGGATGCAATCGCAACGCCGGAAGCGGTTTTGGTATAATCAGCAGATTCTTTCAAACCTGTTCCGTTGCAAAAAACAGAGGCTACCGTCACATCATTCGGCACATTGATCGTCACATTCGCTCCCAATGCGGACGGATTTGCCAAATCTACCGCTATACTTTTCGGCACAACACCCGCCGTATTGATACCGCTCATCGTTTTGCCGCCAATGGTCGCGGAAACACCTTTCTCCATTGCATACCCCGATACAGACACACTGCTGGCAAAACTCACGCCGTCTACCTGAATATTCGCCTGATAGACTGAACCATAACCGGTGACAGAACTTGGCTTTTCCACTGTCATCTGGTAAATTTGTGTGCCTGCCGTGGTGCTGACCGTGGATTCCCCTGCAAGCGTTATCTCCTCGACATTCGCATCAAGTGTCAGAGAGACTCGTTCCTCGCCGCCTACCACAACCTTGGAAAATCCCTCTTCTGTCGGGGCCAAAGATTTTTCATACAGCGTTGCCGCCGATTGTACCTCGGTCTTCCCGATGCGAGCAGCGCCCGTTGCAGTAACCTGCAGCAGGCGCCCCATCGGTGACGAAACAATCATATGATCGCTCGATGTATTCATCATTGTAACCGTTCCGCCGGACACAATAACAGTTCCCTTGACCGTCACATTATTCAGTGTGACCGCATTAGAGCCCAGACCCTCCGTGATATACAAATCGCCTTGGATGGTAGCGTCGGACAACGAACAGCTTTCCGAAATGGTGACATTCGCGGTATCGGCTTTCAAATCAGCCCCTGTATACGCTTTGCCCGGAACAGACAACGCAGTTCCCATATAGTAATATAGGATTTTGGCCACTTCGCCGCGCGTTACCACGCGATTTGGCTGGAATGAGCCATCCGAATATCCTGCCAGAAATCCCTTATCGGCGGCTGCCTTGATGTAGCCCGCGCTCCATCCGGATATCTGGTCGCGGTCAGTAAATGCCAGATCAGAGGGCGAAACATTGCCGGGATCCGCTTTAAACAGCCGGCCGACAATGACCGCAGCCTGTTCGCGCGTCACCCTGCCCTCAGGATCCATTTTATTGTCGCCCACACCGTTGATATACTTGTATTTCTTGGCGATTTGCACAGTTTCGTAATACCACGCGTTTCTCGGCACGTCGGTATAGGAGATAGCCTCCGTTTGCGTAAAATGGAACGCGCGATTGATGTACCGCATAAATTCCGCACGCGTCATATCACGATTAGGCTCATATTTGCCTGTTGTCGCACTCGGATTGATGACACCTTCACGATCGAGATATTCAATGTATGTTTTTGACCAATGCCCGTCCAAATCGGATGCAGCCGAGGCGAACGGAAGCATTACCGTCAGCATAGCCATACACAGCAAAGCGGATAACAGCCGTTTTTTCATACCCATACAACCCCTTATTGATGCTGTCAACAGTATACCATACCGAATGGAACTTGACAACCACTATTCTTTTCATACATTTTTGACAAATTCCAAAAACAGACGCCCCTTTCTGCTCACGCCCCCAAATGCAACGATACGCGCCCGGCCCATGCCGCGCACTGTCAGCTTATCCCCCTCGCCTATCAACCGTTCCGGTTTCAGGCAAGGCGCATGATTGACATAAACCAGCCCTTTTTCAATGCGCTCCTGTGCGTTTTTGCGCGATATGCCGAATACCAGCGCCGCGACACTATCTAGCCGCGGAGAGGCCACCGACCCGCTGCCCGCTATTTCTTGCGCCGGTTTGCAGCGCAGCGCTTCCAGCGGCTCGCGCGTCAGGGAAATCTGCTTGCGCCCCGCCTTGGCAAAGTGCAGCAAAATGAACTCTGCCATATCCTCCAGCACAAGAATATCCGCGCCTTCCGCATGCACCAGAATATCCCCCACGACCGCGCGGTCAATTTGCAGACCCATAAGCGCACCCAGATAATCACGATGGGTCAGCGTATCCTCTTTTCGCTTGTGCGCACGCAGCAAAGCCAGCGGACAAGCCTGTTTTGCACTCTCCTCATCCAGATAATCCGGATAAAACACATAAATCCCACGTTCGGCATCCTCGTATCCGCCCCAGAACAGCGCATGACTCGTCGCACCGCAAAGGCGTACCGCCTCCGTGCACAGCGCCCGCTCACTCATACTGAGAAACTTTGTGTGTGTCATATAGCCGCGCGTCGCGCAAGTCTGCTCTTTATCCAGCAAGCCGGCCAGCAGCAGCCGCTCTTCTCCGGTTCCGCCCAGCGCATTTAAAATCTCATTTTTGCTTTTCAACCGTTTTTCCTCCGCTAATAACCGCAGTTTTTTCTAAAACTATTGTACTATTTCTCACTTTCGTTTACAATAGAATTATTGTTCACCAAGGAGGCGGAAAGCATGGCGGTCAAGGATGCGGTATTGCAGGCACTCGAACAAGCGCGAGGAAAACGATTGTCCGGTGGGCAGCTTGCCCAGCAGCTTGGGGTATCGCGCGCCGCCGTGCACAAGGCAATTGCCGCGCTGCGCAGCAGCGGCATGGCAATTGACGGCGTACCGGGTGAGGGCTACCGGCTCGCCCCGGAGGACGACAGTCTGACTGCTGCCGGTGTGCAGGCGCTGCTGGATACCCGCTTTGTGGGACGAGAACTGGTTGTCCTGCCCAGTTTAAGCTCGACCAATACGGTTATAAAAGAGCGCTATCTGGACCGGCCGCATGGTTTTGTCCTGCTGGCCGAGGAGCAAACCGGCGGCCGCGGCCGTATGGGGCGCACCTTTGTCTCTCCCGCCGAAACCGGCGTTTACCAGACCATTCTGCTGCATCCTACCTTGCCCATCGGCCATATCCAGCTTGCCACCATTGCCGCCGCCGTTGCCGTGGCGGAAGCAGTTACGCAGACGGCTGGTTTTTCGCCGGAAATCAAATGGGTCAACGACGTGCTGCATGAAGGGCGTAAACTCAGCGGCATCCTGACCGAAGCGGCCATCGAGGGGGAAAGCGGTATGGTCAGCTCGCTGCTGGTCGGCATTGGCGTCAACCTGCGGCCCAATCCCGCGTGGCCGGAGGATGTGCGCGCCATCGCGGGCGCGCTGAGCGAATTCGGGCGCACACCGCGCCGCGCAGAATTGGCAGCCGCCGTGCTGACGCAGTTCGAGCGCGCCTATTCTCTATTGGAGCAGGACCGCGCGGATGCGCTGCTCGAACTGTATCTCAGCCGCCTGTGCTGTCTGGGTAAGCCTGTCAAGGTCATCAGCCCCGCAGAAACCTATCAGGCCGACTGTGTCGGCTTGGATGACAACGGTTTTTTGCTGGTGCGTGATGCAGACGGACAGACCCGCACGCTCTCCAGCGGGGAAATCAGTATCCGTTTCTGACAATGTACGACACTATATTATATAATGTAAGGAGCATCCCTCTATGTTTCAAACCGCCGCAGGCGTGACCGTCCCCTTTCCGGACAAGCTGCGTGAGCAGTATCAGCGGGACGGAGACACCATTATCTGCAATCTGAGCTTTGAAAAGCTATCCGATTTCATCCATGCCTTTTATGCCTCGCTGACCGAACCCCTGTTTCTTGCCATCCATCCGGATGCGGAGCAAGAAGAGGTCTGGTATCTGGACGGCATGACCAAAAAACAGTTGACCATGATTCTCGACGGCTACGGTGAACTGTTGCTGCAAGACGGTCTTTCCGCCTTCGCCATCGGCTCACTTACAACCGAAGAGGAGCTATTCGTGCAAAAGTACAAGGTACTGTCCATCTACAGCCCGCAAATCTCCCGCATGGAGCAGTTGCTCGCGCGCTTTGAAGTGCCGCGCACCAACGCCATTGTCACCGCGTGGGACACCTTTTCCAAGGCGCATCCAGGAGAAGCGCAGCGGCTGGCAATCGCGGGCATGACCGTACCGGATATGATTGGCGACCTGCAAAAAATCGGCATGTATAAAGGCTGACGCAATCGCGTCAGCCTTTTTCTGTACTTACAGGAATAGGCTGACCGCCGCACGACGGCGATAGCCCTCTTCGAGTTCGGTTTTGTGATATAAGTAGTCGTAGTCGTCATAGTATTTCGCACTCTTGGGGCATTTTTTAACGCACGCGCCGCACTTGATGCAGATGCCGATAAACTCCCGCACACTTTGCGGGTTAATCGACCCCATGGGACAGATCTTCGCGCACAGACCACAGTCATCACACACGTCGTTTGTCTTTGGCTTGACCTTACGAATGTCCACCGGATTGCCCGCGCGGTCACGTGGCTGGTAGTATATCCGCTCCTCCCGTGCCCGTCCCGGCACCGCAATCGGCGGCGTGTCTGCATGCACTTCCGCAGCACGCGCAGCCACTTGGGCGGCAAACTGTGCAGCAAGCGTCAAATCATCTTCATCCGGACGCCCTGCGGCAAGCGTGGTGGAAAACGAGTGCTCCCCCACAAAGGCCGCCGCTGCAAACGGAATAAAGCCGTTATCCGCGAGGATATCCCGCAGTTCAATCAGCGAATCATCAAACGCGCGATTGCCGAATGTCACCACCGGCACCGCTGCCGCACCATGTCCCTCAACGGTCGCTAAATATTTCAGCAGCACATTGGGTACGCGCCCTGCGTAAGTCGGTGTGCCGAAAATAACCAAATCCTGCGCTGCAAAATCCGGCGTCCCCTGCCGCGCCGCCGGCAAGGTAAAGTCATACTTCAAAAGCGGAGCCTCCAAGGCCTGCGCCACCCGTTCTGCTATCCAGGTCACAACACGCTTTGTTCTCCCGGTCGCACTCCAATATACTGCCCACACACGATTTACCTGCATATGCCGCGCCTCCTTTTTTTCTTACTGTCAGTATAGCAGATACACGGACAAGCGTCAAAGCCGAGCTGCGCAAAATAGAAAAACAGCCGCAAAAGCGGCTGTTTTCTTACTTAAATTTCCATAATGATGGGCAGCACCATCGGGCTGCGCTTGGTTTTTTTGAACAGGTAATCGCTTACATCACCCTTGATTGCCGACTTGAGGCTGTTCCAATCGCGCAGATTCTCTACCGCGCAGCGGTCGAGCGCCATCTGCGAAATGCTGCGCAGTTCTTCCATCAGCGCTTCCGCCTCCTTGACATAAACAAAGCCGCGGGAAACGATGTCCGGACCGGCGATAACAACGCCGGTTGTCGCATCCACTGTGACCACAATGACCAGCAGACCATCCTCAGACAGATGCTTTCGGTCACGCAGCACCGCAGTGCCCACATCGCCAATGCCCAAACCGTCCACCAACAGACGACCCGCCGGCACGGGATTGCCCAGACGAGCCGAGTTTTCGCTGATTTCTACCGGGCGGCCGATTTCGGTAATCAATACATTCTTGGGATTGACACCCATTTCGCGCGCCAGACCGGCATGCTGCATCAGCATACGGTATTCACCATGCACCGGAATGAAGTACTTCGGCTTGCACAAGCCAAGCATCAGCTTCAAATCCTCCTGACAGGCGTGACCGGATACATGAATCGCAGCAGAGCGGTCATAGATGACTTCCGCGCCCTGCTTATACAGCTCATTGACCATATTATTGATGGACTTCTCATTTCCGGGGATAGCAGAAGCTGCAATCAAAATACGGTCGCCCGCACTGACCTCAACCTGTTTATGGCTGCCGTAGGCCATGCGGTACAGTGCTGACATTGTCTCACCCTGTGAACCGGTGGACACAATAATCAGCTGACTGCGTGGATAACGCTTGATTTCAGAAATATCAATCATGACCTTACCGGCATCCTTCAGATAGCCAAGCTCACCCGCCACCTTGGAGATTTTCTCCATGCTGCGACCGCATACGGCAACCTTTCGGCCCGCCTTGGCTGCAATGTCCAAAATCTGCTGCAAGCGCGATACATTGGATGCGAAGGTGGCGATAATAATACGCTGGTCGCTCTCCATGATGAACTTCTCCAGCGATTTGCCCACGATTTTTTCGCTCGGGGTATAGCCGGGACGCTCCACATTCGTCGAATCGCTCATCAGCGCAAGGATGCCCTTTTTGCCCAGCTCCCCGATGCGTACCAAATCAATCATTTCGCCTGAAACCGGCGTC
This sequence comes from Candidatus Agathobaculum pullicola, assembly GCA_019115085.1. Classification (GTDB taxonomy): domain Bacteria; phylum Bacillota; class Clostridia; order Oscillospirales; family Butyricicoccaceae; genus Agathobaculum; species Agathobaculum pullicola. The sequence continues at coordinate 22,212 of DXEF01000015.1, forward strand.
AGATCGATTTTAAAGTCGCCGGTGTGCAAAATCGTACCCAGCGGCGTGGTGATGGCCAGCGCCACAGAATCCGCAATCGAGTGGTTTGTGTGAATAAATTCCACCCTAAAGCATCCCAGCTTAATCGTGTCGCCCGCGCGCACACGATTGAGCTTGACCTTCTGCGGCATCTTATGCTCACTCAGCTTGGTCTCAATAATGCCGCATGTCAGCCGGGTTGCATAAATCGGTGCATTGCACTCCCGCAAAACATACGGAATCGCACCAATATGGTCTTCATGACCGTGCGTGATAACATAGCCACGCAGCTTGTTGATGTTACGCTTGAGATAAGTGGTATCCGGGATAACCAGATCCACACCAAGCATATCGTCGTCCGGAAACGCAACGCCACAGTCAACAACAAGAATATCGCTGCCATACTCGATCACGGTCATGTTCTTACCGATCTCATTGAGGCCACCGAGCGGTATAATCTTCAGTTTTTCTTTCATAACAGTTTTATCACTTTCCTTTATTCATCAGTTTCGTTAAATACCTGTAAAATAACAACTCAGGGGATTCTCCCTGCGTCTCTTACAAAGACAGACCTGCATCCCGTTCGTCTGCCCTTATGCACTATTATATCTCTGCGCTGCAGCCCAGCCTTGCCGAATATCGGCAACGTATCCCCGACAGACTACAAACACTTGTTTTTTATAATACCACATTCCTCTTGCAGTGTAAAGTTTTTTTACAGGTGCAAGAGAGACGAGCAGGCCATTTGATTCCCTCTGGACAACCTATACATACTTATTATATAATAGTATTCGCAAGCAATCATTCACTTATCCCTAAATGCAGGCGGTTCCCCACTCCTTTGCTCTACACGATCCAATATTTTTCGCGCTTCCCCACCTGCTATCGAAAAATGTCATTTTGTAATCATGCCTTGTGCACAAACCCATTTGGGATTCTAAAAATTGACCATATTTTTCATTTAACTATACAGATATTGTATTTATAAACCCAATCAATTGTATGATTTGAACAAAAATAAAAAAAACTGTTTGACAAATACGCAATTGTAAAGTATCATAGGTTACAGATCAGAAACAGATCGACAACAAATCAGTAACAGCCAGAAAACAAATCGGCTTTTGCCGATACCGCGTTTCCGCGGGTTTTCACGACGATTTAGGAGTGTAACACATGTTCTTTTCTTTGCGAAAGCATGCATCCAAACTGATTGCTGCGACACTGGCGGTCGGCACAATGGCTTCCATCAGCGCTGCAGCGCTTGATCAGCCGGTTGCGCTGCTCTCTTCCAACCTGAATTCATCGGTCGGTACGGTTCTGACCTCCGACCAGATCAACACTGCCGAGCAGGCACTTTCCAAGGCTAAGGCGGAAGCCGCCGCCAAAGCAGAAGCAGCGGCCAAGGCTCAAGCAGCTAAGGCTGAGGCTGAGACGGCAGCAAAAGCAGAGACTGCACAGCAGGCTACCTCGAACACCACCAGTTCTTCGTCACAGGCACAGCAGTCCTCGAGCGACAACCAGCTGACCGCTCCGGTGTCCGCTAAGACGGTTGCCTACTCTTCCTCTCTTCTCGCAACCGATGCCGTTAAGAATAATTCGACGGCACTGGGCAACTACAAGCTGACTTTCTATTGCCCCTGTGAGCTCTGCAACGGTGTTGCCGGTGCGAAGACCGCTTCCGGTACAACGCCGACGGAAGGCCGCACAATTGCTGTAGATCCCGATGTTATCCCGCTGGGCAGCCGCATTTATATCGAAGGCTACGGCGAATTTATTGCAGAGGACACTGGCGGAGTCATCAAGAATAACAAGATTGACGTTTTTGTTTCTTCGCATGACCGCGCATATGAGCTTGGCGTGCAGTATGCAAACATCTATCTGCTGGGCTGATAGAAACGATTTCAAGGACTATGCTTGCATAGTCCTTTTTCTTTTGCTATGATAGGTATGCTAAGGAGTGACTGCATCATGAACGCTGCTGAACGGCGCATCAAAATCACCCATCTGCTCACGCAGAGCCAAAAGCCACTTTCCGCTACCACATTGGCCGCGCAATGCGGTGTAAGCCGACAAATCATCGTCGGAGATGTTGCACTGCTGCGCGCTGGCGGCCTTTCTGTGTTAGCCACACCACGCGGCTATATTTTAGAGACCGCCGTCGTTCCCCCTATCCATACGGAGCGGCGTGTTGTGTGTCGGCATAGCGATGACCGTCTGCTGGAAGAGTTGTATACCGTAGTTGATCTGGGCGGCGCACTGATTGATGTAACGGTCGAACATTCGGTTTACGGACAAATCTGCGCTCCGCTGCATATTTTTTCCCGCTATGACGCCGATATGCTTTGCGAAAAGCTGAAAAAGACTGCGGTACGTCCTTTATGTGACCTGACTGGAGGTATCCATCTGCACACGCTGCGCGCACCGAATGAGCCTACGCTCGACCGTGTGATAAAAGGACTCCAGGAGAAAGGCTTTCTGCTGACGGATGAGAAATAGCCTGCCACAGTCCGCTATCCTCCATCCACCCGCTATTCTACTTACTTATGGACCGCAATGACATCCACTGAAACAGCAAAAAGCCGCAGATTTTCCATCTGCGGCTTTCTCTTATTTGAAGAACACATTACTTTTGCAGTGTCTTGGCAAAGCTGTCCTTGAGCGTGACGATACGGTTGAATCGACCATCTTCCCTATCCTTGACATAATAGCCCATACGGACGAACTGGAAGCGTTCGCCCTCCTTGGCATCAGCCAGCGACGGCTCCAGCTTGCAGCCGGTCAGCTTCTTGAGTGATTCCGGATTGAGATAATCCAGATAATCCGTTCCCTCCGGCACATCGTTTACGTTTTCCAGCGTGAACAGGTTGTCATACAGATACAGGTCGGCATCCAGCGCATGCGCGGCGGACACCCAGTGAATCGTTCCCTTGACCTTGCGGCCGTCTGCGGGCATGCCGTTGCCGGTTTCCAAGTCGGCCGTGCAGCGAATCTCCACGATTTCACCATTTTCGTCCTTGACAACCTCGTTGCAGCGGACGATGTAGGCACCCATCAGGCGCACCTCACCCTCCGGCTTAAGGCGCTGGAACTTCGGAGGCGGCACCTCGGCAAAGTCGCTCTTCTCGATATACAGCTCGCGTGTAAACGGTACTTTTCGTGTGCCGGCCGCTTCGTCGCGCGGATTGTTGGGCACCTCGAATTCCTCGCACTTGTCCTCGGGATAATTGGTGATGACCAGCTTGACCGGCTCGGTGACCGCCATGCGGCGCAGCGCGGTCTCATTGAGCTCCTCACGGATGCAGTGCTCCAGCAGCTTGATGTCTACCAGCGAATCCGCCTTGGCAACGCCTGCACGCTGCACAAAATCCAGAATCGCGCTCGGCGTGTAACCACGGCGACGCAGCGCACACAGCGTGGGCATACGCGGGTCATCCCAGCCCTCAACGTGGTTCTCAAACACCAACTGACGCAGGTAACGCTTGGACATAACCGTGTGCGTCACATTCAGACGCGCAAATTCGCGCTGCTTGGGATGATGCGGCAGCGGACAGTTATCCACGACCCACTCGTACAGCGGACGGTGGTTTTCAAATTCAATCGAGCACAGCGAATGCGTGATGCCCTCGATGGCATCCTGAATCGGATGCGCAAAGTCATACAAGGGATAAATGCACCACTTGTCGCCCTGACGATGATGATGCGCGCGCACGATACGGTAAATCGCGGGGTCACGCAAATTCATGTTCGGGCTTGCCATATCGATTTTGGCGCGCAAGGTCTTGGAGCCGTCCTCGAACTTGCCTGCACGCATATCTGCGAACAGCTGCAAATTCTCCTCTACCGAACGCCCCCGATACGGGCTTTCCTTGCCCGGCTCGGTCAGCGTGCCGCGATAGGCGCGCATTTCCTCCTGCGTCAGGTCGTCCACATAGGCTTTGCCGTCCTTGATAAGCGCAACTGCGCACTCGTAGCAGGTTTCAAAATAATCCGAACCGTAGAACACACCGCCGGACGGCTCCTCCCCGGTCAGCCACTTGATATCCTCCCAGATGGAGTCAACATACTCGGTGTCCTCCTTGACCGGATTGGTGTCATCGTAGCGCAGATTAAACAGGCCGTTATACTTTTTGCCAATCGACCAGTTGATAAAGATTGCCTTGGCCGAACCGATGTGCAGATAACCGTTCGGCTCGGGCGGGAAACGGGTATGGATGCGCTCGTTCAGTCCCGCCGCAATATCCTCATCAATAATTTCGGTCAGAAAGTTATTTATATTTTCCATCATAGTGTTTTTCCCCCAAAAGCCGAATTAAAGCGTCTTAACGCAGCGTTCCAAACGCTCCAGCACCTTGTCGCGGCCCAGAATACCCATGACCGTCTGCAAATCAGGCGCATTCTGCCGTCCGGCAACCGCCACGCGAACCACCATGGACACGTCTCCTACCGCGCCCTTGTAAGCGGACGGGTCAGCCTTGTATGCCTTGGTATCCGCAGCATAGCCGTGATCAGACGCAATCTGCTTCATCTTTTCAAAGAAGCCGTCCGGCGTGTCGTTTTCATCAAACATCTTCGCAAAATCCGCAAGAATCGCCCTGGCATCCTCCGCTGACACACGCTCCGGCATGGTATAGTCCGGCTCGAACAGCTCATCGAACATAAAGTCCATGTAGCCCTTGGCATCCGACCAGAGCGCCAAATCCTTGCGCGGCTTCTTGCCGCCACGACCGATGGCAAGATATGCCTTAGAGAAGGCCGGGTCGCGTGTAATCAGATCGTGGAACGGCTTGTCATTTTCCGCGCTCCACGCCGCGATATAATCATACACCGTCTCCGCCGACATGCGCGAAATGACGTTTTTAGAAACGTCGTGCAGCTTTAGATCG
>DXEF01000002.1 GCA_019115085.1 Candidatus Agathobaculum pullicola
TAGCTGCCCATCATTTCTCGAAGGGCTGCTTTTTGTGGGGTATCTTTTTTCCTTGCCATAAAATAAACCTCCAAACTGGTAAGTCTATCTTACATCAGTTTGAAGGTTTACACAAACTTTGGGATACTACCACGATTACCTTGAATGGAAATTCAATAGATAAAAATGATGTGTTCCATTGGAACACAAAACGAGCGCCCGCCGCTCACAGCTTACGCTGTGAACGACGGGCGCTTTTTCTTTTAAGGTTTCCGCACGAAAACGGTCTTGCTAATGGGGAACTAATTCATGACTGCGCCACCCCGGCCCCAGCCGCCGAAGCCGTAGTAGCTGGTCCACGATTCCAGTGTATCCGTGGAGCTGCCGCCAATATTAGAGATAATCATACCATTACCAATGTATATACCGACATGTCCAGCATTTAAGCCGCAACCACAAGTTGTACGAGAGTTGTATACCGCTGGGTCATTATAAACCATCGCACCTACGGGGATATTGGAGCTATCCGTGCTTACGACGTTCGTTACCCTGTTGCGTCCGGCACAGCACCAGTTGTTGACCTGCACTCCTGCAGCACGGTACACTTGCTCTGCCCACATTTCGCAATATCCGGCAGGAGCCGTGATCCCGTAGTTTTGATAATCCTGTGCAATAGCCACAATACGCTGCTGGACATCAGAGCTTAATCCGCCGTTATACTGTTTGACCAACCGAACGTAGAACATATTGCCGTAATTGTATCGCCAGCCGCCATTTTCTGCAATGGATATCTCGTTCTTATACGTTACCTTTACACCGCCGGATTTCTGTTCTGCAAACGCCTGTGCCAGTTCAAAACTGTACTTGCCACCACGCGCCGCAACATAGTCCAGAAATCCACCACCATAGTTGTATGCTTGAATAACAGAATCAAGATCGCATCCCAAGCTATTAGCCCGCCGTACCAGCTCAGAGTAGTATTTGCATCCCTGATTGATCGAGGCTTCCTTGCTCAGGGAATTAGGCGGCAAACCCAGAGATTCCGAGGATTGCATTACATCCTCCAGCAGACCGCCACTTTCTACCTGTATGATAGCCAGTAACGTATTTACATGGTCAGAGATCCCATACATTCTTGCATACTTCTCGACAAGTTCCCGAAGCTCCAGAACAGCTTGAGACAGGGCTTTCCCGCCCGCAGAATTAAGTAAAGCAGACAATTCAGACCGATAATCTTCCAATAACTCATGTAGCATTGTCTTTTGCGCATTGGAAAAGTGATATTTATCTGCTGCTTCATCTGCCGTCAGACATGAAATTCCTACATGCAGAATCCGATCTCCGTCCTCCGTTTTCGTATACCATTTGGTATACGGATTCATGTCCATATAAACCTGCTTCAGGATGGCGCACTGTTCCGATGCCATTGTCATAGCATCCAGCCCGTCAATCTCCGTCACCTTTACCGCAAACACAGCCAATACTTCAATACTGTCTGCATAGGCACCCTCATATTCCACACGATCATAGTTTTCGCCGCTCAATACTTGCTCAGACCATGCTCGCTGTGCCATCATGTATGCCTGACCAACACTAACTACATTTACATTGCTGGTGTTCATTTCGTCAGCAAACAGCAGCCCCAGCGGTGAAGCCATGATGCTGATCGGTGCAGCGATCATACACATTACCAAAACAACAGCCGCACCAATTAGCACGATTTTTCCCTTTGCTACGCTGGCAATCTTACTAACAGCAGATCCAGCCGCCTTAAAAATCCCTTTTTTTGCTGTGCTGGATGCTGCACCTTGTACTCCTTTCGCCAGTTTTTTCATCTGTTTACGCTTTAACTTTTTAACACCAGCAGCTCTCGCGCGTAAACGGTACTCGATATTTTTCAGCACCCCTGTACTTCTGCGCATAGGGACGGATGCAGCGGGCATATTTGGTGATATGCCTGCTGCGCGGAGCTGCATAGATGCACGATTTATCCGCATGGATGCTGTCCGACGTCCTGCGCCATACAGACCACTGTTCATACGCATTGGATTGTATAAGGTTTGCGACCGTGCAGTTGCAGAACGCTTCGCTGTTCTTGCGGCTCGATTCCGCGCCTGCATCTGTTGTCTCGTTCGGAGCTGCCGCCCAGCTGTAACCCAATACTTTTGGCGTTTTTTGATCTGCATCCTGCGGATATTCGCATTTTGTCGTGTACTCTGATAGGAATAGCGGAGCCGCACCTTGCCGTTTGCATCAATGTAGCGCCGAACTGTGCGCCGCACAGACTTCTTTGCTGCGCGGGAATCCAAGGTGTCTGTCACCTTTTGACGTGTTGTACCATATAGAGCGTGTGCAGCCCTGCCGGTTCGCCACGCACCGCGCACAGTATGTATTGCCACTTCCTGCGCGCCGCGCTCCATGGTGGTTTCGGCCTGATTAACAGCAACTGCATCTGTCTGTTGGCCGTTTTGTTCCTGGCTCTTTTTTTGCTCCTTCAGATCTTGTTTCCGGCGGATGATTTTACGAATCATGTAGTGTTTTATGATACGTTTTTTGTGAACCGCCTTCGCCTTGTTTGCTTCTTGCGGCGAACTGGATGCAGACTTCTTCCGAACAGTGCGCGCCTGTAACTCTGCATCAGACCGCGTCCTGCTTCCATTATAGCGTTTTTCACCCCCTCCAGCTGCATTACCTGCGCTGGAGGGGGTTACGCTTACCTGTGGTGTTTTATATTTGTATATTGCCATACGCTTATCACTGCCATTCTCCGGGCTTTGTGGTCATAAGCTTGTACAGTTTGGTATTCTTCGGGAAGTCGTTTACAAATGGGATAAACGCACCGCCGAATTTCATCAAACCGCAGCCGGGGTCTGCATTTTCCACATAGGACAGCTGCGCATCGGAAATATGCAGCAGCTCTGCAAGATCAGCGCGATCGGAGGCGGACTGTGACAGCATAATCAAAAATTCGCTGTTAGACAGCATCCAGCGCGCATCCTTGCTTTGCAGCATCTCGCCCACATTCTGCGTGATACCAGTCATATAACCAGCTCTTTTACGCACCTGTTTCCACATACGCAGAAAAAAGTTTGTCGCAAACGGATAGCGGAAAAAGATCGAGAACTCATCCACGAATACCCATGTGCGCCGCCCAGCCCGCCAATTCTGGATAACGCGGTTATATATAGATTCCAAAATAACGAGCATACCAAGCGGCAAAAGCTGTTCGCCCAGATCCAGAATGTTATACGAGGTCAGCCGGTTATTTTGTTCCACATTGGTTTTTTGTGAGAAGATACCCAGCGATCCAGTTATGAATAGTTCAGCAGAGAGTGCCAATTCCTTTGCTTCTTCTTCATTCTGCCGATGCAGTTCATCCTGTAAAGTTGTGAGTGTCGGCGGATCGCCCTGATACCCGCCCAAAATGTAAGGCTTATAAATATTTTGGATACACCGGTCTATGATCGAGCGATGCTGTGCCTTGAGGTCGTTACCCATGATTTGCTCAAACAGGGATAGGACAAGTTCGGATTTGTCGGGTAACGGGTCTTTGCCTTCATCTGCATATCCTTTTTCCATATCGAGCGCATTGATACGGACAGACGATGAGCCGGACACGTCGATCATCGCCCCGTTGAATGCGCCTACCATGGGAGTAAACTCGCCCTCCGGATCAAGAATGAGGATATCATCTTGTGTGGACAGCAGCAGCTGAACGAGTTCCTGTTTTGCAGAAAACGACTTGCCTGCACCGGGTACGCCCAACCGTATGCCATTGCCGTTCAGCAATGTTGCACGGTTAGCCAGTATCATGTTGCCGGATACCGCATTGTTGCCATAACAAATGCCGTCCGTCTGCTGGATTTCCTGCGCGGAAAACGGTGTCAGAATGGATGCGCTTTTGGTCAAAAGCGTCCTCTGCTGTACTACGCTGCGCAGGCCATACGGCAATACCGTATCCAGCCCGATATCCTGCTGGTATTTCAGTACCGATAAGGTACAGCCGAAACCGCCAGCTGTTGCCTGTAACGCTTCCGTATCGGCATTGAGCTGCTCCAGCGTATCCGCCATATGGATAATCGTCGTTGTTGTCAGCATGATCCGCTGGTCGTTGAGGGTGATATCATCCTGATATTCCGCTACGACTTCACGCATCTGCCGAAATTCATAAGGGATTTCCGCAGAGAAGTTATTGTTATTGTTTTGCCGCTGCTGCCAGCGCGTGATATCAGATTCTACACGCATGGCCAGCTTTTGCAGCATCTTACTGGCTTCCTGTGTGTTCATCGGCTCAATGTCGATAGACAAAACCATCTGGCGCGGCAGTTCCATTAGGTCATGTACCAGTTCGTCAGACAGACGCGAGGCGTATTCTTCGATGAATAAGACACGCGCAAAACCGCCGTCTGTTTCGATATAATCCTTGTAATACCGCAGCGCCAACGGGCAAAACACATCTGCAAAATGCTGCCCGCGCCGCATGAGTTCTTTCACGTCAGCATGCAGCATGCGGTGGTTTGGACGGAAAAAATCGTGCAGGATACGGAAGCGTTCTACATTATCCAGCGGTTTTACGCTGGAGGACAGTCGCTGCATTCCCAAAGACAACCCTTTACTCGCCCGCGCAAAAAACGTCCGCGCCTCATTGATATTTTTCTTGGTTGTCGTTAGCGTCACATATTTTTCCTGAACGATGCCATTGCTGCCTTTGGCCTTATCCATCAACACATTGTTGAGTTCAGCGCGGTAATCATCTTTCCCATCGTCTCCGCGTTTTAAGAAAATCGAACCGGCAAAGGAATCTTTGTCAAATTTCCGGTTTGCCAGTGTGATTTTCAGACGGCTGTCCGCTGCAAGCCCATTGAGCACACGCCCCCATGAATCCAGAATCGAACGCTGATCCTCCAGACTGGCAACCGCGTAGTTGATATCCGTAAACGACCATGTTTTACTGAATTCTGTGTTGCCTACCTGCCAAACCGCATCAGGGAACACACGCCGGATCGGGATCGTCTGTTGCACGCTGCGCGGCACACGTACCGGACGCACAGCCGGTTTTTCTTTAAGCTGCTTTTTTCTTTTGAACATTGCGCTTCTGCTCCTTTTTCAGTTTTCGCATTCTTTTTTCTTGGTGCTTCCGTTTTTCCAATGCCGAACGATGCAGTATATCAAACAGGCTCACAGCCCGGTAAACATACCAGCCAGCATGCCGGAAGTTGGTACGCAGCCATGCCCGTGCAAATTGTTCAAATGTCAAACCCTGATAGCTCATAAATCCAATTGCAGCGGGCAATGCAGCCAGTAAGATACACAATACGCTTGCCGTCTCTTTTCCCACAAACATGCGCAGGCCAAAATTTGCAGCGCCGGCAATCACCAGCGCTGCACCGCCCCAAATACTTTGCCGCATGTTAAGCCCAAAGAAAACGCCTTCACGGTAGTCCCGGATCTCCCTATTTACGGTACATTCCAAATTATTTCCTCCTTTATAGTGCCATCATTTCCTTCATTATTCGGTCTGCCCCTTTAATGATCCCCAACAGGATAAGCATTTGAAACAGCACGCCTATCATATAACTCACCATCATGCCAATACTGCCGTCTCCGAAGTCAACAGATGGAAGTGAATTATTGGATATGAACGCCGAGTATAGGATACAGGCCAGTACAACAACGGCAGCTTCCAAGCAAACACCGATAAAGCTCTGGATAAAGGTGCGTCCGTGCCGGCTGGTCAGCTCGCCGCCAAAGGCGGACAGCGGCAAAGGGGCCAACGCGACATAGAGGTAAATCCGAAAGAAACGGCCATATACAGTGAAAAGCAATGCCAGAGAAATACCTATAATAATGCCTGTGAATAGCAGCCCCACAAATCCGGAAAATGCGCTCTGAAGAATATTCGCATCTTCAGCAGCTTGCCGTATCTCATCCGGTAAAGTAGCGGATACCTGATGCAGCCCTCCCATGCTGGCTGCCACCTTGTCCGTAATTCCGCCTGTGACCTCGAATATGAAATTGATGATATCCAGCCCATAGGTGATCGCTGTCTGTGCTAAAACAAAACGGATGAACAGGCGGAAAACCTGTTCCGGGTGCCGAAGCTCCCGGAACGAGGCCGTTTGTTTAAAAAAGGACATCGCAAAGAATAGAATCAGCAGGGCATAGCCAATGCCCTGCAAAACAGAGAATATCTGTTCCATGACCGGCCAGATCGCACCGCCTTGGAACTCTTTTGGCGATAGCGTGACGATCTGCCATATCTGGGCCATGTACTCGTTCCATGTTCCCAGCGCACCTTCTAATACATCTAATGCCCACATAGGTTTTTATCAACTCCTATCAGCCACCAGTGATGAGATCGAGGATCTCCTTTGCGAAAAAGATCAATAAACCACCGAGTACACACAAAATACCCTGTGTGCGCTGGGACGGATCGTGGGACTGGATAGACATACCGAACTGAACAACACCCCAGCCTGCGATGATAATACCAACGGCTTTGATAATGGAGAAAATAAATTCGCTGAGCTTGTTGATAGCCGACAGCGGATCGGCGGCAAAGGCCGGTACGACGGCAAAGGCTGCGATGGTCGCACCCAACAGCGCCGCGCGGTAGATAGACCGTGCGCGGTCGTATGCCTTTCGGTTGAACATCAACATGGTCAATTTCTGTAAGCGCTTTTTCATTTTCATGTCTCCTTTTCTTTGTTATGCAGAAAGATACTCAAATTCAATGCCATATACGATTTCTTTTCCGTCAAATCTGTTTTCAGATCCCGGAATGGGACGGATAGGAAACCGTAACGGCGGGATATAGGGTTTGGCTTTTCCGTCCGCAGTGAGTACCAGTGCCGGATGGCGCAGCAGATCGTACTTAAGGTCGCATACCGGACGTTCCCCGCGAATAAACAACAGCGCAAATTTGTTGTCCATTTGCCGCACCTCATCTGGTGTCATCAGTTCGCGGCCTGTCTGCTGGAAATTGCGCGTGTAAGAGCCATGACTACCTTTGGTCTGTCCGCTTGTCCGCGTGTCGATGGTGGTCTTACCCAACAGCTCAGATACATACTTGTGCGTGGACTGCTCATTGCCGCCTAAGTAGAGGAATGTATCACAGTTGCCGATGATGTTTTCCCACGTTTTTTCAAACATACCCTTGATCTGTGCGATGTTTTGCAGAATGATGCTGCAGGAAATGTTGTAGGAACGGCAAGTAGACAGCGTGTGCTCAAAATCATCCGATACCGGAACATTGGCAAACTCGTCCATCAGAAAGCGGACATGGACAGGAAGTGTGCCGCCATGCTTCTGCTCCGCACAGTCGTAAAGTTGCTGGAACGCCTGCATATACATCATGCTCACCAGGTAGTTATACGACGTGTCGTTCACAGGCGTGCAGATAAAGATTGCGCGTTTGCGCTCGCCCAGCGTTGCAAAATCCATCTCGTCCGTCGAAGTCATATCAGCAATTTCATCAAGCAAGAAATGCTTCAAACGAGATGTAGCCATGATTAGTATGGATTTGGCCGTTTTTCCAGCAGCTTTTTTGAAAGCGTTATAAAACTGTACTGCAACATGCCCTTCGCCTTTTTCTGCCGCCAATTCTTGAAACAGTTCATCCACGGGATTCCGAAAGTTTTCATCTTCCTCGCTGACCTGTGCGTGATTCAGCAGATACATGACAGTTGCAAAGTTTTTATCTTCTTCCGCGCCCTCATGATAGAGAAATAGAATAAGGGCAGTCAGCAGCGTTTCTTCTGCACGCTCCCAAAAAGGATCGTTGGATCGTGCCTTTTTGGGTGTCGTAGCCTGAAACAGCAGCGTGATCATCTGCACTACATCTGCATCAGACCGGAGATATCGGAACGGATTGTAGGTGTTTGTCCGCCGCCGTTCGCCCGGCTTCAGATTAAATACCTTCACATCATAACCACGCTGAAAAAGCAGCGGCGCGCAGTCGCGCAGCAGCTCCCCTTTGGGGTCGCAGATCAGATACGAGCAATTCGCCTGCATGATACCCGGCTTGCAGAAAAAGCGGGACTTACCAGCACCGGAGCCGCCCACCAAGAACACATTCAAGTTGCGCATATGGCGGCGCACATCCAAACCAATGCAAACATTTTGTGTCAGGGGAATGTTCTTATCACACGGCAAATGCAATGCCTTCTCCACCTGTATTTTCTCCTGTTCCTCTGGCGTGAGCCGCTTTATATGTAAGCGTACCGGAATTGAACGGAAGAAAGCAGCGATCCGCGATATCCGCTCTTTCAACCGCTCCATGAATTTGGGTGGTATCGGTACTTCGCGCAAACCGGTCTTGCTTTGCCCCACCTTGCCGAGCCGTGTTCCTCGCCCGGACGGCGCTTGCCTTGGCTGTCGATGAACAGGAACACGCAAAGCAGATAAACCAGCAAGATAATCAGTACTGCCTTGACGCTGTATTCCGTTATCGTAATGCGCAGAGGATCTTCCATGGACAGGGTTAAGGCATCAAACCATTCCTCTGCTGTCCTGCCCGGTGCAGCTGCACCTCCGCATAGCAGACCGAACCATATCACAGGAATAGCAAGCACCGCCCAAAGGGCGGCGCTTGGCATATTATTTTTGTCTGGCCTCATAGAGACTCACCACTGATAGCTGGACGCGATCAGGATTTCATCGTATGCCCAATGATACTCCGGTACATCCGTATAGTGGATTCCAGAAACATTACTGGACGAAATGGTGCGTCCCATCGTCCGATTGACTACTGCTGCGGCTTCTGCGCGGGTAATATAACCACCCGGTCGGAAACTGCCATCCGGGTAGCCATTTACCCAGCCGCGATCGGCGCAGTATGCAATGGCAGCTGCATCCTGCATTTCGGGAGATACATCATAGAACCGTGTCGAGCTGCTATAACTGCCAGTCGTGTCGAGCCGATACATCATTGCCACAAACTCTGCACGGGTGATCGGCGCATAGGGTCGGAAGTACGAGGTATCCACGTCAACAATGCCGCCATATGCAAATGCGTTCAGTGCGTTCGTATAGTACGCACCAAACTGCACATCGCTGAAACCGGATGTGGGATAAGACGTGTTCGGATCTGCATTTGTCATGCGGGAAAGGAGCTGCACGGCTTCTGCGCGTGTCATATTATCCTCTGGATAGAATTGCGAATTGTAGCCAATAAAAAACGGGGATTTTATAGACCGGTTAATAGAGATTTTTCCATTCGAACCACTTCCGGTTGCGATTTTTTCCGCTTCTGCCGAGATAGAAACATTGGCACGGACATTATCTACGTAGACGGTCACCGTACCGTCAGCACTGTATTCCATGTCGTATGCGACACCACCAACGGCGATGATAGACGCACCCGCATGGGTCGTAGCTGATTCAGAGCCGATTTTCAGCGTCACGGTATCAACGGTATAACCTCTATCCGGCTTGACCGTGAATTTCACATCCTTGCCATGAGATACCGTCGAGCCGGTATTTTTGCTGATCGTGATGTAGCTCATTTGCTGAACCGTTACGCTGTGGCTGGTATTGTTCTGGCTTGCAGTCACAGATACACGCACCGGCTTATCAATATCCGTCACATACAGATGCGTAACGCCATCCTGATCGGTGGTCATACGGTATGTTTCGCCGCTGACACGGATCGAAGTCTCATCTGCATCTACGGTTTGGCTGCTATCGCCAATTTGCAGCGTAATACGGTCAAGCTCGTACTTATCTTCGTCTGTGACATAGATAGCAAAATCCACATCCGTGCCAACCTCTACGCTGCTGCCGCAATTCTTGTCGATCTTCACTCCGGTACCGGCAGAGGTTGTCACCAGCAGATTATCACGGTCATAGACGCTCTCGGCACTCACGGTAATGTTGCTCTGCAGATCCGTCAGATACACGGTGCAGCCGCTGTCGTTCCCGGATACGCGGTATGCGTTTGTACCGATAAATACCGTGTTGGTATTCGGCGTGCTGTACGCAGTTTTTCCATCCGCTTCAAGGGTCAGCGCGTCGATGGCATAGCCCCGGTTTGCGGAAAAAGATACCGTGTAATTGCTCCCTTTTTTCACAATATCCTTGGACACCTCGCTGGTGATCCCACGCCCGGCATTGACTGTAACCAGCACTTCATCACTGTCCGGCTCACGTTCAGCTGTTTTCAGCTCAATTGTAGCCGAACTGGTAACGCCGCCGCAGTACACAGTGAGCACACCGTCCGCGTCCATGGTGAAGCGGTACCCCTGTGAAATCTCATCACAGCCTTTGGAAAGCGCGACACTGGTCTTGTTTTGGCCAATCGTCAGATCTGCTCTGGTGATGCAATACAGATTGCCGTCCGGCCTGGCCGTCATGGTGTAGGCTTCGCCTTTTCCCAGCTTGGTTGTAGCAGACGATACGACCGCGCCGCTCTGTGACATGGCTGTAACCGTGTACGCTGTGCTGATGGCTTCCGCAGATAAGGTGATGTCATCCTGTGCTGCAGGAATGGAGACAGTCGCGCGGATCACGCTCGTTCCCTGTGCGTCGATCTTGGATTCATAGCGGATGGGGTAGGCCACCCCGTTCATGGTTAGGTCTTTATCCAGACTGGCCACGTCGGCCCGGTCTGTAAACTGACCGTCTGTAATCATGAGCTGGCTCAGATCGTATCCATCCGTTGGTGCAAAGGAAAAGGACTGGCTGCTGTCACCCGTCGCAATGACGTGCCGCCCTACAGACGACACGGTATAACCCGTGCCGTTCTGTGTGGTGACGATTCTCTCCGTCTTGGACTGCTCGTCCACCGCAAATGCGGTGGAGCCGAGCGCCAGCATTGCGGCCATGGCCGCGCTGATAATTCGTCGTGCTTTCATAAAAGTCTAACCTCCCTATTGTTTTTTACCAGCCCGTCTGCGGCAGTACCGGCTTTGTCACGCGGTAAATGGTCGTTGTCCACGCATCGTTAGACATGATCCACTGCTGATTGTGCAGTCCGCCCACATCCACCTTATTGACAAATGCCGTGCCTGCGACGGACGAACGCACAGTACCGTGTACATACGGGGTTTCCACGCAGCGGAAGCCTGCGGGAACATTGCCAAACACGAACATAAAGTCGGTGACAACCTCGCCGGATCTGAGGCCGAGTGCGGTAGGATTGGCCTGAATGGTACGGTTCTGCGCCGTGGACAGGTTATCTGCCAGCGTGCGGTAGTCCCGGTTCAGGTTGGTGCGGTACACAATCTTGTAGGACAGCCGCGCATTGTATGTGCCGGTCACGATCTTGTCCAGCGTCACCGCCTGATACGGTAACGTATCGCGCCAGTAGAACGATTGCAGCGGAACGGTGGAATTGTTGGCGATGTGTGATACTGTCCACCGAATCGGCTGACCGGGTACAACCTGCTTCGGGCCGGACTTGGCAATAGAAACATTGGTATATACACTTTCGTTCAATACCTCAAGGCGCACGATCTGACCGGAGAACTCGATCTCGGCTTCAAAAGTTTCACCGGATGCTCCGTAATACGCGGGGGCTTTTGTTTCCTTGATCGTGTAGCGTCCCAGCGGCAGCAGCCCCGATACTGCGACGCCACGCTCATTGCTTACGATGGTGTCCACGACGTTGCCTGCTTTATCATAGATTTCAAAGGTCGCGCCCTGCAGAAGCGTGCCGGCAGGCAGGCCGTTGATCGGGTTATCATCCTTGGACTTTTTGGTGATCTGGATTTGGCCCTGCTGCGGGGTGTTTTTCCACTTAATTTCCGTCGTTTCGCCGCGCTTGACACGGAATGTTTTTACTTCCTCGTCACGGATATAACCCGGCGCAGCTTCGATCTCCTCGGCATAGTATTTGCCTTCCTCCAGATCGTCCTCCAGCTCGATATAACCATCTGAATCTGTTGTGTATTCGCCAATGACATTATTGTGCTCATCCTTGATGAGGAAGCGCACACCGCTAATCGGCTCACCTGTTACGGAGTCGATCTTGCGGATGCGGACACTGGACAGCTGCGCATTTTCAAAAGTGACAGTGGCCAGCTCACCAGCCTTGACGATCACATTCTGCGGGGTGCTGTCCAGACGGTAGCCGTCCGGTGCTTTGATTTCGGTCACAACGTATACGCCATCCTCCAGACCGGAAACGGTTACAAGGCCGGAAAAATTGCTCGTATACTCGCCAATCAGTTCGCCCGTGGCCTTTTCCACACGGAATTTTGCACCCGGCAATGCTTCTCCAGTGTCCTTTACAATTTTGCGGATCTGCAAACCGTATGCTTTTTTGTTGGTGAATACCAGCTCCATACTGCCGCCGTTTTTGATCTCAAAGGTCTTAGGCGTGTCCTGCAGGATGTAACCATCCGGCGCTTTGATCTCGGTCACAATATAGCTGCCTTCCGGTAAGCCATCCAGCGTGATAACACCGTTTACGTCGGTTTCGGCTTCCTTAACAAATTCACCGTTGGACTTAGTGATCTTAAACACCGCATTTTTCAGCGGCTGACGGGTATCCTCGTCGATCTTCTTAATGGTGAAACCGCCTTTTTTCGTGTTGGTGAATGTGACTTCATAGGTCTGTCCTGCACGGATTTCCACGGTCTTAGGCGTCTCGTCTATGGCATAGCCATCCGGCGCGGAGATCTCCGTGACAATGTATGTGCCAGTATCCAACTCCGGCAGATGGATTATACCGTCCGCATCCGTTGTGACGCTCTCACGCACAACCGAGCCGTCTCCGCGCGTGATCTTGAATACAGCGCCCTGCAGCGGCTTCTTCGTCTGGCTGTCTATCTTCTTGATGAGCAGTCCGGGCTTTTTCGTATTGGTGAATGTGATTTCGTAAGTCTGACCTTCGCGCAACTCCACCGTCTTGGATGCCTCATCGATGGAATAACCGTCCGGCGCGGAGGTCTCTGTGATGATGTATATGCCGGCATCCAGCTCTGGCAGGTGAATCAGTCCATCTGCATCCGTTGTGACACTTTCACGCACAACCGAGCCGTCTCCGCGCGTGATCTTGAACACCGCGCCCGGCAAAGCCTCGCCGGTATCGCTGTCCACCTTCTTAATGAGCAGTCCAGCCTTTTTCGTGTTGGTAAATGTGACCTCATAGGTCTGTCCTGCACGGATTTCCACGGTCTTGGGCGTCTCATCAATGGCATAGCCGTCCGGCGCCTTGATCTCCGTGATGATGTATGTACCGGTATCCAGCTCCGGCAGGTGGATCACACCGTCTGCACCCGTTGTGACACTTTCACGCACAACCGAGCCGTCTCCGCGCGTGATCTTGAACACCGCGCCTTGCAAAGCCTCGCCGGTATCGCTGTCCACCTTCTTAATGAGCAGTCCGGGCTTTTTGGTGTTCTCCAATGTCAGGGTGTAGGTTTCACCTTCCTCCAGCGAAACAGGATGCGGGGTATCGTCGATCACATAGCCGCCCGGAGCGGTGACTTCCGTGACGATGTAGTCTCCGGCTCCCAGCCCTTCGACAAACGCAGCGCCGTCCTCGCCGGTGATAATATCCTCCTTGACCACATCACCATTTGCCTTGGCCAGCTTAAATACCGCATCTTTCAGAGGCTTGCGGGTCTCGGCGTCGATCTTCTGAATGAGCAGGCCGGGGCGCTTGGTGTTCTCCACGGTAAGCTCGGTATCCTTGGCCGTCGTGTGCTCGATCTCCAGCACTTCATCGTTCAGGATGTATTCCTTTAGGGTCTTGACTTCCTGCACCTTATAAGTGCCTGCCGGCGCGTTCTTGATTTCGATACGGCCATTTTCATCCGTGGTGTAATCACCCAGCAGTACGCTATCCCGCCATATTTTGAACTGCACACCCGCCAATGGCTCTTTCGTCTCGCTGTCGATCTTTTTCACAATAAAAGATTTCTGCTCAACGTTGTCCAGCGTCAGCACCAGATCGCGGTCTGTCGTGTGTTCGCCCTCCAGCACAACGGTGCTCAGTTCATAACCGGCAAGCGTATGCCGCTCTACAAATTTGTATGTGCCGGGGTCTGCGTAGTCGATGGTAAACGTGCCGTCCGGGCCGGTCGTGAACATACCGATGCTCTTGCCGTCCTTGAAGCCCTCAAATACAACACCCTGCATCGGCCTGCCGGTATCGAGGTCAATCTTCTTTACGATAATATCCTTTTTACGGGTATTGGGAATTGTGAAGAACGTTGGATATTCACTGTTATTCTCAATCGTAAACGTCTTTTCATTGAGAACATAACGCGGGTCTGTTACAACCTCCTTGGCCTGATAAGTACCCGGCTCTGCATAGGGAAGCCAGATACGGCCATTTTCATCCGTGGTGTAGTTGCCCAGCAGCTTACCGTCCTTCCAAATCTCGAAGGTGACGCCTTGGATCGGCTCACGTGTTTCCTCGTCGATCTTGTAAATACCAAAGTGCTTTTTAATCGTGTTCTGGAAAATCAGCGTGGGAATCTCCGCCTGATCCTTAATCAGTTCCACGGTCTGCTCCGGAGCATCCAGATTGTAATGCTCCTTATCGCCGTCCACCTCAGCGACACGATAGGTGCCGGGCTGCAGATCCTCCAGCATCGCTTCTCCGTTATCATCTGTTACAACGGATGTGAGCTTAGCGTCATTGTAGTACACATCAAATTTCCAGCCCTGCAGCGGGACTTTGGTATCCTTGTCCTGCTTAATGATGCGGATGGACAGTTTCTTCGTGTTCGGGACGTTGACCTCGCGGATAATCTGCGTGGGGTCTGCGGACGGGTCTATATAGACCTCATGTACGACTTCATCCTTTAAGTAGCCCTGCGGCGGCTCTACCTCGACCACCTGATAGAAGCCCTTGGGAAGATTGTAAACCTTGGCATAACCGTTGACATCTGTTTGAACCGTCTGCAGCACCTGACCGTCTCGGCGGATTTCAAAAGTAGCGCCCTGCAGCGGAATCTTAGTCTCCTTGTCATACTTGTAGATTTCGATACCGGGCAGCGGTGCGTTCTGGAATGACAAGGTAATATCCCGCGTGTTATCCCAGCTGAAGGTCTGAATGTCCGCGCCATCCGTGGCGTAACCCTCTGGCGCGGCAATTTCGTACACCTCAAAAGAGCCGATGGGCAGGTCGCGGCCTTGGATTGTGAATTCGCCCAGCGCGTCTGTGGTGTAGGTGCTGACAAAATCGTTGTCAATGCCCTTGACCTCGAATTTGGCACCCATCAGGTTGCGGCCGTCTGCCGAGGAGGTTTTGTGTACTTTAAACGTGTGGTCTTCGCCGTTGGCTAAATTTACCTCCACAGTCTTATCGCCCGCGCCGGTGTTCACGACCTTATCCGGCAGCAGTGTATAGCCCTCCGGAGCTGCGGTTTCTTTGATAGTGACATCGGTATTAAGAGGTAAGTCAAGAAAAACAGCTTCACCATTTCCATTTGTCGTTTGTTCATCTGTTTTCTGCTCGCCATCTTTTTGATAAGTGATTTTGAAAGTACAACCCTGCAATGGCGCACCATCTTTATCAGTTTTCAAAATTTTGAGATTAACTTTTTCCTGTGTAGGCAATGGATTAGAGTTAAATTGCAATTCATTGCCCAACTTCTGAACAGCAGGCTCTACCATGATGACCGGCTGCACACTGGAGCTGGCTGTGCTGGCTGCATACACGTTATACCGGCTTACATTCATGCTGGTTACGATCTGTGTATTCAGTTCATCCTGGCCTGCATCCATCTGCTCTGCTGTAGCCTTGGGGATGCAGAATAGGAATGTTTCGCCATAGGCCATATCATTCCCATTCTTAAACAGATCATTGTTGTTCTGCACCTTGGTCAGTGTAAGGCGCTGAGAGCCGCCTTCATCATAGCTCTTGTTGCCTTGCGCGTCCATGAGGAATGCACCGGACGGCATATTATCCGCACGGATAAAAATCTGATT
>DXEF01000016.1 GCA_019115085.1 Candidatus Agathobaculum pullicola
TGCGGGAAATTAGAGGGAAATGTTTGGTTGGATTACAATTTGTATTATTACATAAAGCAGACACAAAAGATGTCGAATTACCTGTTATTTCCAAAATTATTTTCCAAAATTTGAAATTAAGGTCAAAAATGATGGAAAGGAGTACGTAGAAGGGTTGTGCAGACAACACTAATCCCGCTGCTGCTGGCAGCAATCGGCTTATACGCATTGTATAAACATGTAGATGTGTTCCCAGTATTCTTGCGCGGGGCGCAAAAAGGGCTACAGACAGCGGTGGGCATCCTACCCACGCTGGTGGGGATGCTGACGGTGGTCTATATGCTGCGGGCTTCCGGGGCAATTGATTTGGCAGCGGGCTGGTTGGCGCCATTGTTCGGAGTGTTTGGTATTCCCAAAGACTGTGTAGCACTTGCGTTGCTCAAACCGATCAGCGGCGGCGGTGGCCTTGCGCTGGGCAGTGAACTGATTGGGCGGTATGGGCCGGACAGTTACATCGGTCGGGTCACAGCAGTGATGCTGGGGGCCTCGGAGACCAGCTTGTATACAATTAGTGTTTATGGTGGATACTTGGGATTGAAGCAAATGAGATATGCCATACCCGCCGCTTTATGTGCAGATTTGGCTGCATTTGCAACTTCTGCCGCATTAGTAAGATTTTATTTCCCACATGTTTAATATTATATCCTGTTTGTTCGAGAAATGCCATAGATTAGCGCAAAATTTGTTGATTTTGCCAAACAAATGTTAGAAGAACAGAATAAATGTGGATAAAGACACAAAAAATACGGAAAAAAAAGGAGGCTACTGTGCGTTTTGCACAGTAGCCCTCTTTGGTGTGGATGAATTACTTCACAATTTCCTTGCCGTATTCGTCGTACTCAAAGAAGCCCTTGCCGGTTTTTACGCCCAGCCAGCCTGCACGAACCATCTTACGCATCAGCGGATGCGGACGGTACTTCGGATCGCCGGTCTCGCGGTACAGGGTTTCCATGATTGCCAGGTTGACGTCATGACCAACCAGATCAGCGGTGTGGAGCGGGCCGGACTTCATGCCAGCGCCCAGCTGCATTGCGATATCAATGTCCGCCGGGGAAGCGATGCCATCGGCAACGATACCCATAGCCTCGTTCATCATCGGGATCAGGATGCGGTTTACCACAAAGCCCGGGCCTTCCTGTACGGTAACCGGGGTTTTGCCCAGAGAAGCCATCAGCTCAAACGCGGTCTTGAAGGTTTCATCCGAGGTCTGGATTGCACGGGTTACCTCAACCAGCTTCATGATCTGAGCCGGGTTGAAGAAGTGGCAGCCGATAACCTTGTCCGAACGCTTAACGGAAGCGGCCAGCTCGGTCGGGGACAGGGCAGAGGTGTTGGTTGCAAAGATCGTGTGTGCCGGGCAGATATCGTCCAACTCAGCAAGCAGTTCTTTCTTCAGATCCATGCGCTCGAGGATAACTTCCATTACGAAGTCAGCATCCGCAGCGGCCTTGCGGTCGACCGAAGTCTTCAGACCAGCCAGCAGCTCATTCTTGTGCTCCTCAGTGATCTTTTCCTTCTTTACCATGAAGGACAGATCATTGGTGATGGTCTTAACACCGCGATCGAGGAACTCCTGCTTGATATCGATCATGGTTACGTCATGGCCGTTGCTCAAAAATACTTCTGCGATGCGCGCACCCATGTTACCGGCGCCGAATACACAAACTTTCATGATAATATAACCTCTCTCTCACTCTTAAAATGCAAAAAACGGCTTACTTATTCTTAAATTCCTTAGAGGGCTTTTCCTTGTTCTTGTCGAGGAAGTATGCCATGCCGTACTTCTGATCTTCGGTAGCAAAGCACTGACCGAATACGTTGCCTTCAAACTTCAGGGCGGAATTCAGGTCGGTCTGCATGCCGACATTGATGGCTTCCTTGCACAGTGCAACCGCAATCGGAGCCTGCGCTGCAATCTCTTCCGCGAGCTTCATGGCCTCGTCCATCAGGTTTTCCAGCGGATATACGTAGTTGACCAGACCCATTTCCAGCGCCTGCTGTGCGGTGTAGTTGCCGCGGGCCGTATAGATCAATTCCTTAGCCTTGCCCAGACCCACAATGCGAGCCAGACGCTGCGTGCCGCCGCAGCCCGGCGTGATACCCAGACCGACTTCCGGCTGACCGAACAGTGCGTTGTCGGATGCCAGACGGATGTCACAGCTCATGGCAAGCTCGCAGCCGCCGCCCAGGCAGAAACCGTTGATAGCCGCGATAACCGGACGCTTAAAGTTTTCGATCTTCCAGCAGACACGGTTGGCGTCGTTGCCAAAGAACTTGCCTTCTTCCACGGTCATGGTAGACATCTGCGAAATGTCGGCGCCGGCAACAAAGGAGTTGACCGTCTTGCCCTTCTTGTTGACCATAGAGGAGCCGGTCAGGACAACACAGTATACGTCGTCCATCTTGCCGACTTCATCAAACGCTTCTTCCAACTGGGCATACATATCGGTGGAAAGCGCGTTCATGGCCTGCATATGCTCGATCTTGACGACCGCTACATGGCCCTTTTTCTCAACTACTACATCAGTCATTAATAAAGACTTCCTTTCAATCGTTCTGACGAACCGGTATCCGTCAGAGCGAAAGAACTGACGGATACCCATTCAAATTACAGGAATCTATGCGGGGAGGACGCGAAAAGCTGTCTGCCGGTTTTTACTTGCAGAGCTCGTCGCGCTCTACGATCAGGGCTTCGCCCATGCCGCCGCCGATGCACATAGTGGCAAGGCCGATGGTCAGGTCGCGCTTGATCATCTCGTGAAGCAGGGTGGTGGTGATACGGCAGCCTGCTGCACCGATCGGGTGGCCGAGTGCAATCGCACCACCGTTGACGTTCACCTTGTCCATATCAAAGCCCAGCTCACGGTTTACAGCAGCCGCCTGTGCCGCAAATGCCTCGTTGGACTCGATCAGATCCAGGTCTGCAACGGTCAGGCCGGCACGCGCCAGTGCCTGACGGGTGGATTCGATCGGGCCGATACCCATGATGGACGGATCACAGCCAACCGAGCCGAATGCGCGAATCTTGGCCAGCGGCTTGAGGCCGTGTGCCTTAACGAAATCCTCGGACGCGATAATCATGGCTGCGCCTGCGTCGTTGATGCCGGAAGCGTTGCCTGCGGTAACCGTGCCGTCCTTCTTGAAGGCCGGGCGCAGCTTTGCCAGACCCTCGAGCGTGGTCTGGGGACGGCAGTGCTCGTCGGTATCGAAGATAATGGTTTCCTTCTTCTTCCTGACCTCGATCGGAACGATCTCGTCCTTGAACTTGCCGTCAGCGATTGCCTTGGCAGCCTTCATCTGGGACTCATAGCCGATCTGATCCTGCATCTCGCGGGTAATGCCGTACTTCTCGGCAACATTTTCCGCAGTAACGCCCATGTGGTACTGGTTGAATACGTCGAATACACCGTCATAAACCATCAAGTCCACAAACTTCACGTCGTTCATACGAGCGCCCCAGCGCATGTTGCGGGAGATATACGGTGCGCCGGACATGGACTCGCAGCCGCCGACCAGCATCATCTGATCCTCGCCGGAGCGGATGATCTGAGAGCCCAGAGAGATAGCGCGCATGGAGGATGCGCAAACCTTATTAAGGGTCATGGCAGGAGTCTCAAGCGGCATACCGACGCCGAGAGATACCTGACGGGCTACGTTCTGGCCAACGCCGCCCTGCAAAACCTGACCAAACAGGCATTCGTCGATAGCAGCTTTGTCAACGCCAGCGCGTTCAATGGCAGCGTTGGCAGCAGCGATGCCGAGCTGAGCGGCAGGTACGTCGCGAAGGGTGCCGCCATAAGTGCCGATAGCGGTACGGGCAGCGGAACAGATGTAAACGTTCATTTGGCTGTTACTCCTTTTCTTCTCTGGCACCGGATGCACCGGTGCAGTTTATTGTCTCTTTCGAGTTCGTTAATATTTTATCAAAAGTGTGGAGAATTGCAAGAGGTTTTGCGAAAGTTTGTGGAGCGGTTGGCAATATACCCAACATCTGTACAATACACACACAGAAAAAAACGGAATTTAATCGTTCGCCAGACCCATCCATGCGTCACGGAAGATGCGGGCATCCATCCGCTTGATCGAGCCATCCTCGACAGTCAAAGTCATCCTGTCCGAGATACCCTCTGCCGCCGCGACGTTAGCGATTTTCTCCGGTGCGCCGATGCTGTGGCGGTGACCCTGACCGGCTGCGAAAAACAGAGTCAGGTTATTTGGATGACCGGTCTTGCGGCCTCGTCCGCTGCGATAATGCTTACTTTCTTCATGTTCTATCATACTCCCTTGCATAACGGACGCTTGGCGCGGCTGCGCAATTTACGCCAATTGTCGGATTGTCCGAATGGCTTCCGGGATACCGTCCGCAGAGTCCATAATGACGCGATGATCAGCGTCAATTTCCTCATACAGATAGGGGCAGCCGGTGCAGCCGCGGATAATCAGCAGTACGTCGTAATGGACGCCGTCCTCCGGATAGGAAAACGAAGCGGCATCCGCAAGGGCGGTGCGCACGGTTTGATAGGCTTCTCCGCGGTCGTAGCGCGGATTGCAGCCGCCGCAGAATTTGACAGTGCAGCGCAGCATGGTGCGGTGCGCCTCCTTTGGCTGAGTGAAATTGCAAACATAGGCACTCACAGTGCGCCATGAGTGCCTATGCAATGCCCAGAGATTACTGGATACGAGCAATCTTCTTTGCCAGTTCCTTCTTCATTTCCAGATTGGACTGACGGGCAATCATAATGCGCTGCGCCTGAGGTGAACCTGCGCCGTGCATGGATTCCGGCAGATAGCCGACAGCAGCAGTGCCCATCGTCATATTTTCAATCAAACGCAGTACGCGCATACGGTCCTCGGTGGGAACGGAAGCGACCCCCTTGAGATACTTCTCAATGTAGGGTTTCAGGGCCGGGTTGCGGTAGTCGGCCTCGGAGGGCTGTGTGACCATCAGGCCGCCGGCGAGATCCTGCGCCAGACGCGCGATTTCGTACGGGAAGCGGGTGACGTTCTGCTTGCAGACGTTGGCCAGCAGAAGATCGATGAGGTAGTTGCCCGCCTTGGTCTTGGTGCCCTGGCTGGAGCATGCGATACCGCAGCAATACAGCGTCTCGTTCAGGTGGGTCATTTCGATGAGCTTATCCTTGACATGGGAAGCCTTGGCCGAACCAGCCATGTCGCCTGCCAGCGCGGTCGCGCCGATCAGAACGTCGCCCACGCCGACCTTGCAGCCGCCGTAGGACTGACGATGGTAGCCTGCGAAACGCTCTACGATCATGCCGGCAAACTTCACTTCGCCGTTGAGGAAAATGCGGTCGTTCGGCACGAACACGCGGTCAAAGATGACCAGCACTTCGTGGCCGCCGTAAATCTTGTTGCCCACGTCGATATCGTTGTATTCCTCAGTCTTGCGGGTGTCGCAGGACTGACGGCCGTAAATCAGCGTGATGCCTTCGGAATCGGTCGGAATCGCGAAGGAAATCGCGTAATCCTCGTCGCCTTCACGCATGGAGATCGTCGGCATGACCAGCACTTCGTGGCTGTTTACAAAACCGGTCTGGTGCGCCTTTGCGCCGGTGACATATACACCGTCCGCGGTGCGCTCGACAACATGGAGGAACAGATCCGGGTCGGCCTGCTTGGAGGGAGCCAGAGAGCGGTCGCCCTTAACGTCGGTCATAGCGCCGTCAACCGCCAGATCCTCGTCCTGTACGCGGGTGAGGAACTTGACAAAGTTCTCATGATACTTGGTGCCGCAGGCCTCGTCGATCTCGTAGGTGGAGGAAAATACCGCGTTCATTGCGTCCATACCAACGCAGCGCTGGAAGCAGGCAGCGGTCTTCTGACCAAGCAGGCGCTGCATCTTGACCTTTTTAATCAGGTCGTCGGTGGACTGGTGCATGTGGGTGAAGCGGTTGATCTTCTTGCCCGAGATGTGGCTGGTTGCGGTCATCAGGTCTTCATACTGGGGGTCCTCCGCCAGCTCATAGGTGGCGGCAAAGGAGTTGAGGGAAGGGCGGATGATCGGGTTATCCACCGGATTATCTACCTTTTCACCGAACATGTACAGGTTGAGCTTCAGCCCCCGCAGGGACGCGATGTACTGGTCTTTGGTCATCATAGCGATTAAGTATCCTTTCTTTTTCAAACTTTCTGAGTAACTTACCTTTTAAGAAAAACTGGGCGGGGAACGCGGGAGTATCAGCCCTATTCAGGCGAAACGCTTACAGAAATCACAAGCACTCGCGATATACGCGCTCGCCAAATTTGAACTTTGCGGCAAAGTCACCGAAGTTTGAAAACTTGTAAATAGTCGGGGCGATTATGCTCGCTCTCTTGTCCTGCATCAGGGAGGCGATGAAAGCATCCATAGCCATAAATTGATATATCTCTACTCGATCATTTCATGAAAGGCCGTGCGAGCTTTTACATCTTTGGCAGAACAGAATCGTCCTGTGCTTTTATTGTAGCAAATTCATGCCACAACTTCAACACAAACAAACAAAAAATAATCAAAAAATAACCAGAGATTGCTATGTAAAAGACAATATAAAATCCCGTATTTTTAAGTACGGGATTGTCGTATTGTATCCGAGAAGGGTTTGTAAATGGGGAGATTGGTCGAAACGCTGAAAATCTCTTGTCGCAGCTGTTATTCTTTAGTTGTTTTGTGAAAACCGGCTTAAAAATGCCTTGGTGCGCTCGTTTTGGGTGTTTTCAAACAACTCGGTCGGGCTGCCCTCCTCGACGATCACACCGCCGTCCATAAACAGAATGTGGTCGGCGACATCACGGGCAAAGGCCATCTCATGTGTGACAATGATCATCGTGGTGTGCTGATCGGCCAGTGAGCGAATGACCTTGAGTACCTCTCCGGTCAGTTCGGGGTCGAGTGCGGAGGTCGGCTCGTCGAAGCACAGGATGTCCGGATGCAGCGCCAGTGCGCGCGCAATCGCCACGCGCTGCTGCTGACCGCCGGAAAGCTGGTGCGGATAATGGCTCATACGTCCCTCCAGGCTCATCTGGCTGAGCAGTTCAATGGCGTGGCGCTCAATCTCTTCGTGAATGGCGCGCTTGTTCTGCTTATAGTCCGGCCGCTCCTTGGCAAGCAGCAGGCTGGCCAGCATAACGTTTTCCAGCGCGGTATACTGCGGGAACAGGTTGAATGACTGGAACACCATGCCGAAATGCAGACGACGCTTGCGGATTTCTTCATCGCTTTTGGAGGAGTGGTCCACGGCATCAAACAGCGTATTGCCGTTGACAATGATGCGCCCTGCGTTGGGCGTTTCCAGAAAGTTGAGGCAGCGCAGCAGAGTGGTTTTTCCCGAACCACTTGAACCAATGATGGCCAGCGCCTTGCCGCGCTCGAGCGAAAAGCTGATATCGTCGAGCACCTTGGTGGCGCCGAAACTCTTGTTGATGTTTTGTACTTCCAGAATGGGCATTTCGGCACCTCCTTATACGCGGAAATAATCCATTTTCTTTTCCAGCCAGTTAAACAGCAGCGTAAGTATGCCGCAGAATAACAGAAAGAACAAAGCGGTGGAAAACAGCGGCCAGATCAGTCCCTTGGCGGCATATTCCTTGCTCATCATGATGATTTCCTTGGTGGCGATGACGTTGGCCAGCGCGGTATCCTTGATGAGCGTCATGAACTCATTGCCCATGGGCGGAATCACACGTTTAATGACCTGTAAAAGCGTGACCTTGAAAAAAATCTGGCTTTTGGTCATGCCGAGCACCTGCCCTGCCTCATACTGACCGCGCGGAATGGATTGAATACCGCCGCGGAAGATTTCGGAAAAATAGCAGGCGTAGTTGACGATAAAGGCCACGCAAGCGGCAGTGACACGGGGCAGCAGCTGGCCGTCCCACAGCAGGCCCGGACCGTAGAAAATGACGATGATTTGCAGCATCAGCGGTGTGCCGCGGATAATCCAGACAAATACCTTAACGATAAATGAAATAGGCCGCAACTCCGCCAGCACCACGACCCATTTCTTCTGAGCCAGCCGGGTGTTTTTCAGACGATGGAACGGCGCCCATTTGCTCATCGAGCCGAAGGAGATGATAAGCCCCAACGGCAGCGCGAACAGCAGCGTGACAAAAAAGATCTGGCAGTTGATGCCGAAGGTTTTTGTCAGGCTGGAAAAAATGACGGACATTGAAGTCATGCAAATTCCTCTCCCCAAACAAAGGCAGGCGGGGCAGCATAAAAATGCTGTCCCGTCAGCACTATCTTTCTTATTGTAATAGATTACTCGGCAAGACTCAGACCGTATTTCTCAGCCAGCGCGGGGAGCGTGCCATCCTGGACCAGCTCCGCCATGATCTTGTTGACTTCCGTGCAAAGGTCGCTGCCCTTGCGGAAGCCGATGCCGTACTCCTCAACCGACAGCTCCGCGCCGTCAATCATCATCAGGTCGGCAAAGTCGGTGCCTTCTCCGATCATGCTCTTGGCGAGCGTCCAGTCAAGCACCGCGGCGTCAGAGGCGCCGGACTCGATCTCCAGCAGCGCATCGGTCTGCTTGGTCACGGTGGTCAGATTGGCCTGCGACAGATTCTCGTCCGCCTCGATTGTCGACTGACCAGCCGAACCGGCCTCGGCTACCAGATTGGCGCCCGACAGGGAAGCGGTGTCGGTAAACTTATCCTTGTTGCTGTCCTTGATGACAACGACCTGCATGTTCTTGACATACGGATCGGAAATTGCAATATTTGCCTTTAACTCGTCCGTGATGGTCATACCGTTCCAGATGCAGTCGATGCTCTTGGCATCCAGCTCAACGACCTTGGTATCCCAGTTGATCTCAACAAACTCAGGTGTAACACCCAGCTTTTCGCAGACTGCCTTGGCAAATTCGGTATCAAAGCCGGTGAACTCGCCATTTTCATCGGTGTAGTTCATCGGCTCGTATACGGTGTAGCCGATTACCATTTTGCCGTTATCCTGCACATAGGCCAGATCGCTGGCGGTTTCTGTACCCGTATCGCCGTTGTTATCCGTGCCCGCATTCTCGGTTTTTTGACCGCCGCAACCGGCTAACAGAGCAAGGCTCATCGCACCGGCGAGCATCAGCGCCAGCAGCTTTTTGGTTTTCATAAGGATCCTCCTAAATTCACTTTATCATACTGCGTTGTGAAAGTCATTTATCATTGTACCACTTTATTTCAGAAAATCAAGGAAAAGTTTTGGGATTATTATGGGGATGTTTTGGCATAAGGCAAACCTTTGCTTGACCTGTATGTGCAAATATAATATAATGGATAAAAATTGTTGAAGATAGACAATATGGAGGTTGTGGTAAAATGGATTATACAGCACTTTATCAAAGCAAACTGACAACAGCGGAAGAGGCTGTGCAGGTAGTGAAATCGGGAGACTGGGTAGATTATGGCTGGTGTGTCGGCACACCGGACGTGCTGGATCAGGCGATGGCAAAGCGTCTGCCGGAGCTGACGGACGTCAATTTCCGCGGCGGTGTTTTGATGCGTGTACCGGAAATTTATAAGATCGAAGATCCCGCAGCGCATATGACATGGAATTCGTGGCATATGTCCGGCGCTGAGCGCAAGTTTGTGGCCACCGGCGCAGGCTTTTATTCGGCTATGCGTTATTCCGAGCTGCCGCGTTTTTACCGGGAGAGCATCGGTCACGTCGATGTAGCTATGATGCAGGTGGCACCGATGGACAGCCACGGCTTTTTCAGCTTTGGCCCGCAGGCGTCGCATCTGCGCGCGGTGTGCGATGTGGCGGATAAGATTATTGTAGAAGTAAACGAAAATATGCCGCGCTGCTTGGGCGGCATGGAGGATTGCATCCATGTCTCCGAGGTAGATATGATTGTCCAGGGAAATAATGCGCCCATGCCGGAGATGGGTGCGGCAGCAGCAACCGAGGTGGACAAAAAGGTTGCGGAGCTGATTGTGCCCGAGATCCCGAACGGCGCCTGCCTGCAGCTGGGTATCGGCGGCATGCCGAATACCATCGGCGCTATGATTGCGGAATCCGATTTGAAGGATCTGGGCGTACATACGGAAATGTATGTCGATGCGTTTGTTGACATCGCCAAGGCGGGCAAGGTCACAGGCCGCAACAAGAACATTGACCGCGGCCGTCAGGCGTACGCCTTCGCTGCCGGCACCAAGAAGCTGTACGATTACCTGGATAATAACCCGGAGTGCGCTTCTATGCCGGTCGATTACACCAATGACGTGCATGTCATCGCGGGTATTGATAATTTTATTTCCATCAACAATGCGGTTGACATTGATCTGTATGGTCAGGTCAACGCCGAGTCCGCCGGTACCAAGCAGATTTCCGGCACGGGCGGCCAGCTGGACTTTGTGATGGGTGCTTACCTGTCCAAGGGTGGTAAGAGCTTTATCTGCCTGTCCTCCACTTTCAAGCAGAAGGACGGTACGATGGCATCCCGTATCCGCCCGACACTGGCAAACGGATCGATCGTAACCGATACGCGTTCGACCACACACTACGTTGTAACCGAGTATGGTATGGTCAATCTCAAGGGTAAGGCCGCATGGCAGCGCGCCGAGGCGCTGATTTCAATAGCGCATCCGGATTTCCGTGAGCAGTTGATTGCAGATGCGGAGAAAATGTGCATCTGGAAGCGCTCCAATAAGCGTTAAAGCAGACCATATATGCAGAAGGGCAGCCGTCTTATGGACGGCTGCCCTTTTATATGTACTTATCTGACATTATATAAAATGCAAAAACTGGCGCTTTTTTAAATGCCACAATCGGACTATAATGGAACCATCGGAACAGAAAAACAGAAAGAAGGCACTGATAACATGACCAATCATAAAACCAAAACCATCATCATCGCGGCGTTACTTGTAGCGTTGACCACCGTTGCCACGATGGTGATTAAAATTCCGACACCCACGCAGGGTTATATTCATCTCGGCGACGGTATGGTGCTTATTTGCGGTATCCTGCTCGGACCGGGCATAGGCGCGGTGGCCGCAGGCCTTGGTTCCATGCTGGCCGACCTGTTTGGCGGTTATATGGCATGGGTGCCGGGAACCTTTGTCATCAAGGCGCTGACCGCATTGGTTGGCGGTTGGCTGTATCATCATATGATAAGACGGGAACACATGTCCACGCCGTTGCGCGTGGCGATCTGCGGCATTCCGGCGGAACTGGTCATGGTTGCAGGGTACTATGTCTATGAAACCGGTATGGAACTGTTGATGGGTAGCACGGCTCAGGCGGCGGCGACCGCAGTGCTGGCAGGGGTGCCGTTCAATGCGGTGCAGGGGCTTGCGGGCGTGATTGTATGCGCGGTGCTGCTGCCGGTGCTGAGCCATGCCAGTGCGGAGATGGGTGCGCGCATCCGCACATAAAAGGCCGGTAAGGACAAAAAACGAGCCGTTTTTACGGCTCGTTTTTTTGTTTAAGCAAGAGCGATATACTGCTGGGGATCGACCTTTTCGTCACCTACATGGACTTCAAAATGCAGGTGCGGTCCGGTGGAGTTACCGGTATTGCCGGAAAGTGCGATTTTATCGCCCTTGGCAACGATATCGCCGACCGAAACCAGCAGCTGGGAGTTGTGTCCATAGAGGGTTTTATAACCGTTCTGATGGTCGAGGATGATATATTTGCCGTAGCCGTTGCCCGAATCCTCGGCTACAATCACCTTGCCGTTGTCCGCGGCATAAACCGGTGTGCCTTCGCTGGCCGCCAGATCAACGCCGCTGTGCAGCTTACCCCAGCGCCATTTAAAGCCCGAGGTGAAGGTGTAGCTGCTGATGGGCACCATAAATTCGCCCGTGCCGATGCCGATGTTGCGTGTGCCAACCTCAATAATCTCGTCGGTGGCGTTGCTGAGTACTGTGCGCTCCAGAATAGTGCGTCCGTGCTCCCGTCCGTCTACGGTCTGGATTTCAGCGGTGACCACCGCTTCGCCTTCGCTGCCCTCCTGAATGGTGGCGCAGTAGGTTTGATCCAGCTGGTCGTTTTCACGGGTGATGGTTTCATAGGGAATGGACTCGGTATAAGTTACCGCGCGCGTGGAGGTCACATCCAGCCGCGGAGACAACTGCTCATAAAGTGCGGACAGATCAGAGACTCGATCGGTCTCCGCAACTACCTCATCCACCCGCACGGTTTGCAGAAAATCCGTGTTTTCGTCCGCTGCGGTGGTGTATTGGGCTTTTACCCGGTCGAGCAGCGCCTGCGCATCCTCGGCGGAGCGGCATACGCCGGCGCGTTCGCCGTCAACCGAGATGACCGCCAGCGTGTCCAGTTCTCCGCTGGCATCGATAAGGTCGCTTTTCAACTCCTCCTCGGTTAGAAATTGGGATGCAGGTGCGCGTAGGGTACAGGTTTCAATCGAGACCGGCAGGGTATATGCCCCGTCCGACAGTGTCGAAGCGCTTTGCTCGATTTCCGTTACCGCTGCGGATAGCGTGTCCGAGTTTTCCACCAGACCGAGCGGACGATCGTTGGCATAGATCATCGTACCGTTTTGCGTGAGCAGTGTGCCGGGGACGAAAAACAGAGGTACAAACACAGCAAGCGCACAGACCGCGCGCTGCCGTCCGACGGAGCGCACAGCGCGGCCGATGGCAGGCCACAGCGGCAGATCATACAGCAGGCAGATCAGTCGGTCCAGCAGCAGAACAGCATGGACCAGCCCGTACAGCACTCGGGAAAACAAGCCGAAAATAACAGATAACAGGTTTCGCATGATGGTAGTATGGAGAAAAAGTACTCCCCATATTCCCTCCTTTCGCAATCCAAAGGTTACAGTTTGGTAACAATGGATAGCTTACGCAAACAGGAGGGCGAAGTCATACGAAACCTGTCGGAAGGTTTAAATATTTTATTTTTTTGGCACGTTGCCGGTGAAATCAGTGGGGAAAAAGCGCGGATCGAGTGGTTTTTGCTGATAATATCGGTCGAGTACAGCGCGCTGCAATGAGACGGCCAGCGGCACGGCCGCATCGAACAAATCGAAGAAGGAATCGGTGCGCTCCTCGTCGTTTGCGTTCCAGACGCGGTGTTCCTGATTGGCGCAGTCGGCGGGCAGCGGCTCGTCCGGACGGATGAGCGCGGAGGCCAGACCGGTTTTGCCCATCAGTCGCTCCAGATGCAGCAGGCGGCTGCGGATGTGGCTGCCGCTGTGAATCAGATGTAGGATGCGGCGCATGTCGTGCAGTGAGCGGTATACCGCGGCCGGAGAGACGCGCATCCCATAGGCATCGCGCGCTGCATGCGCCAGCACACGAGCCAGAACCGTACATTCCGCAGCGTTGGGATCAAGTAGACGAAACGCTTCATAGCCTGCGGGCTCGGCGGCAATGTAGCTGGCAATCATGATACCGTCGATATCGCTTTCAACCAGCTTGCGGCGGGCTTCGGTCGAATAGCCGGGCATATAGAGCGTCAGGCGGTCGGCCTGTGCCTCGATAAAGGCGTGGGTGACGCGGCTGAGCGCATAATTTGTGCAGAAACCGAACACATAGGCCAGCGCCGCAGTGTTGTGCTCCTGTAGGGCAGCCGCGCAAAGCGCTTCAAACAGCGGCGCGGGCGGCTCGGTACAGATGCGATGGGCCAGTCGGCGCACCGGGCCGGGGAACGGCGCGTGATAGTAGGCGAGCGGGTCGGGCCCCTGTGCGCCCCAGCGGTAAGCCGCAGGGCAGGCATCCGCGATGTGCGCCACGGAATCCCCTGTGACACGCTGTACGGTTGTGGCAAAAATATGATGAGTGGCAAAAGACGGCATAACAGTTCACCTTCCGCAGACAGCTTTTCGGAAGTGCCGCAATTTATGCGGCGCAACCTGGACAAAATATTATCCATAGTATACCGCAATCGGCTGTAAAAAGCCAGTAGAAGCGGCATATATATTTTCTGTCAAAAATGGAAGGATGGTTGCACGGAGCATAGATCGCTCCTTTTATAATTTGGCGGTAATGGTTTCCTGCTTGGAAACCGTGATTTCCAGATTGTCGTTACGGCAGCGCAGCGCTGGTGCGAAAGCTGGTCATGGCCTGTTCCTCTGGCAGTACAAGACGGCGCTTATAGGCCACCGACTGAAACTTCTTCTTTAGTTCCACGAGCACAGGGTCTTCCGGACGCACCTGTCGGCAGCTGCGAATGTGCAGTTTTTCCTTGTAGGTAGGCTTTTCCAGCGACCGGCGAATCAGCCGAAAGGTGTCGATATCATAGTAAATGTTGCGGATGGTGCTGCGGTCGAACCGATCCAGCTGCATACGTCCCGCACATCGAGAGCATCGGCTGAATGTGCAGTTCCAGCGTCTTGTCCTGTGTGCGGCCACGGCCTGAAACGGTGCGACGGTTTCTTCTGCAATGTCGGACAGCGGCAGCTCAAGCATTTGCAGTCGGGTTTGCTCCTCCTCCATGCGGGAGAGCAGAATGAGATCATTTGTCAGGTCGGCCAGCCGTTTGGTTTGTGTCTGGATGTCGCTGCCCCATTCGTTTTCCCTGTAGTCCATGGCAAGAATCTCCGCATCGGCATTGAGGATAGTCAGCGGTGTTTTCAGTTCGTGTCTGGCATCGGTGATGAACTGCTTTTGCTTTTCGTAGTTTTCCAGAAATGGCCGCACAATGCGTCCGGACAAAAAAATCAGCAGCAGCAAAACCCGCAGCGAACCGACAAACGACACTCCGATACAAGCAAACAGCAGTGTTTTAAAGTTATCCAGTCCGCGGCTGCAATCGAGGAACAGGATGAGCGGTGCGGATGAGGAAGTATCTACCAGAAAGCGATATTGTTCGCAAAGCCCTGTGTTTTGCCCTGCGCCCAGAC
>DXEF01000017.1 GCA_019115085.1 Candidatus Agathobaculum pullicola
CACCAATTCCGGTAGATATGGCACGCTGGATGTGAAAAACAACATCATCTATTATGCCGGAAGTACCGCCCGTGATGAAAACTGGCGAACCGGGACCTGTACCTATGCAAACAATATCTTTGTAAATTACAACAATGTGCCTGCTGGAACCGATAACATCAAGCTAAGCGCCGCGGAGGGGACATCTCTGATGGTCGACCCTGGAAAAGGTGGAACCGGCAACGCGCAGGCCAGCGCGCTAAACACACTGGATGGATATAAGCTGCAGGATGGCTCCCGTGCAATCGGCGCAGGTACATCTGTGGCGGTTCCGCCTGTTTTGTCGGAGATGGAAGGCGTCGTATTGACGGACTTCTTTGGCAATCCGACTACAGGGGTTGCACCCGATGTGGGCGCACATCAGTACACCCAATTGACCGGACTGGGTTCTGATAAATATCAGATTCAGGATTTTACCATTTCTCATGTAAATGGTGATACAGCTGAAACTGTTCTGCGCCATCTGATTGCTCCGACGGGATGGTCGGTGACCTTAACAGACGCAGCAGGCCAGCCGCTGACGGGCAGCACAAACGTACCGGGCGGCAGCAAGGTCATTGTCACAAAAGCCGATAGCAATACAGAGACATACACCATTGCCAAGAGTACACAAGCTGACATTCTCTTCTCTCCTTTTGAGCGGCAAAGCGGTAGTATTCATGTGCCCGATCTGGCTCAGGTCGCACACCTTCTCGATGCTTTGGAGCTGAGCTGGGGCGCCTCTGCAAAGGTGATGCACAATGGAGTCGAGCAAGACAGGAGCATGGTACTTGCGTCAGGAATGACCCTTCAAATTACGGCCGAAGATGCCACAACCCAGAATACACTTTCCATTCAGGTCGGGCCCTACTCTATTTTGGAGAGCATCAAGACGGAAGATGGACAACAGGGTGAAATCTGGTTTGCGCAGCAGCGGATTTCTGCACAGGAGGCGAATACATCCTACAAAGACCTGACCAGCTGGCGCGCTGACTGGAAGGGATGGGAAGGTCTTACCAGCAACCAGTGGGCCTTTATCGGAGCGAACAGCGGCAGTAATATTACCGATATCAAGATTGTCGATGAAACAACCAACCGGAGTGGCTTCGGTCATGCGCTGGGCTTCCGCGCTCCCCTTGATGGGGTAATTTCCATCACAGGACTGGATGCTATCGTAAACAGTGCGGCCGGAAATACCGGAACGATATGGGCTTCGCTGACCAAAAATGGCGAACCTCTGGTGGCCCAGCAGCAGGTCAGCGGCGGTAGCGGCCCTGTCAACTTCAACCAAGCCAATATACAGGTTGCAGCGGGGGACATGATCCGCTTTGAAGTACAAAACAAGGGGGGCAATATAGCAAACGCCAATATCATGGCCCCCATGGTTGTTACTTATACCAGCGTAAGTGCCAATCCCACCCATTATACGGTAAGCTATCAGCTGAACAATTTGACCGCAGATGGACAGCCGAGTTCGGTAGAGGAAAATCAGCCTCTGCAGGTTGCGTTGGCGTCAGCCCAAAATTATCGTTTGCCCGAGCAAATCCAGGTCACCATGGGAGGCGTTGTGCTGACCAGCGGCCAAGAATATACCTACGATAAATCCAGCGGAACCATCCGCATTGCAGCGGTCACCGGCGACGTGGTCATCACCGCCGATGGCGTGGAGCAGACAAATGCTCCTGTCATTACAACCGCCACATTGAAGGACGGCAAACAAAATGAGGCCTATTCCGACACATTGACGGCAACCAGCGATACCCCTGTCAGCTGGAGCATCACTGCTGGCAGTCTGCCTGCCGGTCTGGCGCTGGACGAGGCAAGCGGCGTCATCAGCGGCACACCCACTGCCGCCGGTACAGCTACCTTTACGGTAACAGCCACTAATAGAACTGGCACTGCCAGCAAGGAACTGTCTATCCAAATTAACGCGCAAAGCGCGGAGAAGAGCATTCTCTCCTTTGAGGTTCCCAATGGTACCAGCAGGATTACAGGTACGCAAATCGAGGTAACGGTTCCGTACGGTACAGATGTCAAAACGCTTACGCCTACGATTATCGTCAGTGAAAAGGCCAGCGTCTCGCCGGCAAGCGATGTGGCGCAGAACTTCAGCAGTCCTGTCATCTATACCGTGACAGCAGAGGACGGAAGCCAGCAGACGTATACTGTAACGGTTGTTGTTGCGGCAAAGGGAACTTATGTGATCAGCGCTGACACCGTGGCGCACGGTACTATTTTGCCCGATAAGAGCAGTGCGGCTGAAGGGGAAGTTGTTCATGTGTCGCTGCTTCCTGACAAGGACTATCAGATAAAGCAGGACTCCCTTAAGGTCTACAAGACGGGTGATGAGGCAACAACAGTTTCCGTTGACAGCAACAGCTTCCTCATGCCCGGCTATGCAGTTACTGTTACAGCAGAATTTGAGCCAAGTGCTTCTGCATTTGTGCCAGTGACCAATATCACCGGCGTACCAGTTGAAACCGAAGCAGGAAAGGCTATGCGCCTGAGCGCCACTGTGATACCTGACAACGCGACCAACCGTCAGATTGTCTGGAGCGTGAAGGAAGACGGCGGTACCGGCGCGAAGATTGAGAACGGAGCGTTGATGGCGGTCAATTCCGGTGCGGCGGTGGTTACGGCAACCATTGTAAGCGGCGCGGCGCCCGATGTAGACTATACCAAGGATTTCACCATCAGAGTAAATGCTCAGACGGGCAAGCAGTATACCGTTACCTTTCAGAGTAATGGAGGAACGGCGGTAGCCGAACAGACGGTGGCGGAAAACGGTTTTGCAAAGGAGCCACCGGTCCCTGAACTCAGCGGGTATACGTTTATCGGCTGGTATCTGGATGAAGCATGTACCGAAAAGTTCGACTTCCGCACAGCCGTTGTAAAAGACTTGACGCTCTACGCGGGCTGGCAATATACCGGCAGCGGAGGGAGCGACAGCACCAACCAGACAGAGCCTACGGCCAATCCGGACGGCTCTACCACCACAGCTGTAACAAAGCCGGATGGCACCGTTACCGAAACCACCGTATATCCGAACGGGAACAAGACGGTGGTGGAGACAAAGCCGAACGGCAGCACGACCACGACCGTCACGCAGAGCGATGGTTCCTCCTCTGTCACCAAGGTGGATGAGAACGGCAAGTGGCAGTCTGAGGTCAAGGTGCCGGAGCGGGTGGTGAACACCGCGCAGGAGAAGGGGGAGAACGTAACCCTGCCTCTACCCAGCGTGCCCAACACCAGCGACTGGAACAGTGCCCCCACCATTACGATGCAGCTGCCTGACGGCGGCGCGGTAGCTGTGGAGATTCCTGTGGACGGCGCTACGTCCGGTACTGTGGCGGTGCTGGTCAAGGAGGACGGCACTGAGGAGGTCATCAAGACCTCTATCACCACGGAAAACGGTGTGGCGATCACGCTGGTTGATGGTCAGCGTGTGAAGGTTGTAGATAACAGCAAGTACTTTTCCGATGTGCCAGACGGCTACTGGGGAGAGCAGTCCATAGACTTTGTCTCCAGTCGGGAGATTTTTGGAGGTACAGGCCCCAGCATCTTCTCGCCGGAGAGAACGATGACTCGCGGGATGATGGTCACTGTGCTGGCCCGTATGGAAGGCGTGGATACCTCTGTTGGGTCTATATGGTATGAAGCGGGACAGAAGTGGGCTATGTCAGAGGGGATATCGGATGGTACAAACATGGAGCAGGATTTGACCCGAGAACAGCTGGCCCTGATGCTTTACCGCTATGCCGGTATGCCCAACGTGAGCGGAGATCTCAGCGGTTTTATTGACGGGGATTCTGTCAGCAGCTGGGCCATTGCGGGCATGAAGTGGGCGGTTCAGGAGGGATTGATTTCTGGCATGGGAAACAACATCCTCCAACCGCAAGGTGAGGCCAGCCGCACTCAGGTGGCTACCATCCTGATGCGCTTTATAAAAGGCCGGGCGTACAATAAATAAGCAAATCATTCTGATGAAATAAGTTGAGGGGCGGACAACCACGGTTGTCCGCCCCTCAATTCCGTCTGTTATGTAACATCGCGTCATTTAATCGGTGTAATCTGTGATCTGATTTCACATATAGATGAGGCGTGTTTTGCGGGAATATTTGCTGTATGGAAAGAAAATATAAAAAATTAGGGAAAAGTTGTCGAAAGTACGGCAGATTCAATTGTGTGGTGTTATAAATTGCCAGTGTGTTGAAATGAATGCAAACCCGTATAAAGAAAAGGTATAAATGAGAACATAACGAATGAGCTCTGTGTAAATATGGGCGCAGTAAAGAATGCAAATTTGTTGCATGCGTGGGGGCACTGTATGGATGAGAAATGCGTTTATGCCTGTGTTTTCTCGTGCGAGCAGAATTTTGACCGCAGATCGCGGCGCTGCGCGAGGGAGATACGCTGCGTGAAAAAGACCACATTTTATACGCTGGTGAAAGATGGAGGTTTTTGATTATGCTTAGTGAGTTTGGGGAAAAGGCGAAAGCATACCGGTTTCGGCATGGCTGGCTTTTGTATGATATGGCGAAGGTGATGAGGGTTTCCACTGCACAATTGAGCGCCTATGAAATTGGGAAAAAAGAGCCATCGAGGGATGTAAGAGAAGCGTTGGAAGCGCTGATCGCATGTGAGAGTAAGCGCGGGCTGACGGATGAAGAAATGGAAGATTTGAAAAAAAGGGGACAGGAATTTAAGTTGGAAATGAAAAGAATAATCGAGAGCGGATTATTCAGGGGTTAGCAAGGGCGCGGTATGAGCCGCGCTCTCTTTTTCGGGTAAATTCCCAAGCGCTTGGCACGGGGCCACATGATAGGTTTGAGCGGCGGCGACCGGGCGAACAAATACGACGACCAGCAAAGCTGGCACAATTGCCGCTTATTTGGTTCCGTTTGCTGGATGCGACGTGGAAATTAGATAACTGCTTGATACAAGCTTCAAGCTTGCCTCACATAATGATCAGGTTGGCATGGTAGCTGCATTATTGTCAAACGATAACGAAATTACATATAACTGGGTCGAAATGGTGCTTGAAGCAGCCAGAAAGGACTATGACATAACGGTTGAAGTGACAAACACGGTAAACGGCATCATGGATGCCGTCTTTTCTCATCTCATGACGGATGCTTCATTGGAGGAAGTTGCAGAAGACGAATACATAGCAGATATATCTGGAAGTGCGTTTGATGTGACATTAAGCCCCATTTCGATATCAGTTTTCAACAACGGTTCAAAGCCGTTGAGGTTGCCACTTGATAATAGTAAGATCCCCAACACTTTACTGCCTGCGGTTGAAAAGTGTGAGGGCATGATTTCGGCAACGGATTCAGCCAGTCTTGCGATAACAAAAAGCTTTTGTTTTACCGACGGTATTAGGAATAGGTCAAAGCCGGGATCTACGCGGCGCAGAGCAAGGAGGCGCTGGATGAAATCGAAACCGACTACGACAGCATCGGTGCTGCTGCATATCGTGCTCACCATCATCGGCGGCGTGGTGTACATGGGCATCGAAACCCTTTGGCGCGGCCGAACACACTGGAGCATGGGTGTGCTTTGTGCTTATCGGTATTTTGGACGAGGTACAGGATCACCCACCGCTCTGGCTGCAAATGCTGGAGGGCTCGGCGATCGTGACCGTGCTCGAGCTGCTGGTGGGGCTGGTGGTAAACCGGTGGCTCGGCTGGAATGTGTGGGATTATTCCGACATGCCCTTTAACCTCTGGGGGCAGGTGTGTTTGCAGTTCGCGGTCGCGTGGTTTTTTCTGTCGGCTGCGGCCGTGTGGCTCGAGAACGCCCTACACCGGTTGGCGGCGTGGCTTGCGCACCGGCGGGGGAGGTGATCTTTTGTCGGGTTGACCAAACGACGGCAAGATAGGGGGACGCTCCCCTTATATATGAAATACGTTGGCCAAAAGGCCGGAAAGGAAGTAAAAAATATGTATCCGAACAACATCTACATCAAAAATCACAAGGACGTGGCAAGCATGGGCGGTGACATCGGCGTGTGCCTCGACAAGTACGATGCCAAGCATGGCCTGAAGCACAATGACCTTGCCCGTGCGCAGTACAAGCACTGGCGCAGTGTGCAGACCGGCGTGCCCGAGCTGCTGAGCGTGCGTGATAAGCAGCTGCTCGGCCTGTAAGCGGGAGGAGGTGACAGGGCAGGCAAAACCCGCCCCATCCCTAAATGGAGGAATTCATTGCAAAGCACCTGTTTGAACTGCTGATGACCCGCCGCAGTAGCGCTGCTGGGCGCAGGCTACCGCGGGGCGCTCAAAGAGATTGGCAAACAGCACGTGGAGCGCGAGGCCATCAAAAGCCTGCTGCGCAGCGAAATCATCACTATGCACGGCCGGTATGTGGACAAAGGGGAAATCCTGATCTATGCACAGGAAAATGTACAGGCCATGTATCAGGCATATCACGAACTGGGAAGCAAACGACCCAACAGATAATAGCAAGACCACGGGCGTGGAGGTGCTGGTGCATACCGGAGAGATCAGCATCACGGTGGAGCAGGTGATCTGACTCGCCAGATGTGGGCAGCGAGGTGAAAGATGCGTGCGGTTTGGAAGAACGCACGATGGAGCATTTGATCAAGTATCGGTATGGCGACGATTTGGTAAAGGAGCTGGCCGCCGCCGTGAAATAAGCATTGGAATTAGGTGACACATTAGGGACACACCAAACACCCTAAAATACCGCATAAAACCCTCTTTTTCTCTATGTGGGAAAGAGAGGGTTTTTTCTTGTATCTGTTTCAAAAACAAACAAAAAGCCACAAAGTCAACGACTTTATGGCTCAAATGTTGGTGACCCAGCGGGGATTCGAACCCCGGACACCCTGCTTAAAAGGCAGGTGCTCTGCCGACTGAGCTACTGGGTCATATTTGGTTGTGTCATCGATGCCGGATTTGCGCGGATAAAAATGGCAGGGACGGCTGGATTCGAACCAGCGAATGTCGGCGTCAAAGGCCGATGCCTTACCGCTTGGCGACGCCCCTGTATCCGTTGAATCTAAAAACAGACCGTACCCTAAGCATAACGCGCTGCGGTAGGCAGCGCGTCATAGGGTCATATGGGGTGGGTAAAGGGACTCGAACCCTCGACCCTCGGAACCACAATCCGATGCTCTAACCAACTGAGCTATACCCACCATATTCTGTTTCACCAGCGGGAATTTGGCACGCCAGGAGGGATTCGAACCCCCGGCCTACTGCTTAGAAGGCAGTTGCTCTATCCGGCTGAGCTACTGGCGCATATCAATTCCGGCAACCCGATGCCTGAAAAAAGTGGAGCGGGTGATGGGAATCGAACCCACGTGTTCAGCTTGGAAGGCTGACATTCTACCATTGAACTACACCCGCGGGCTTTCTGACGCTTAAATAGTATACCAATGATTGCGGATTTTGTCAACAGATTTTTTGATTTTCTTTTACAAAATTTCAGTGACCGTACCGGGAACTTTCAGGAAGCGGTTTGCATGTTCTCAAAAGAGTAGCGCGATGTCAATTGTATAACCAATATTTGCTCTATATGACTACACCTGGGGTGAAAAAACATGTCCGCAGGGACGCGGCTCCGGTTTCGTTTCGGCAGGTCGTGACAGACGCTTGCCCATGGGCAAAACATTTTTGCTTTTTGTGCAGATTACGCTTGAGAATTTCGGAAAAATAAGGTAAACTGATAGTACGAAATTAATGCACGGAAAGGGTGAGAAAGATGTTTGGTTGGAATGCAGTAGGATTCGGCAGGAGCAGTGCGTATGGGTCCGCTTATCTGGAACAGGCAGCCGGTGCGCGCAGTATGGCGCCAATCGGTTCTGTTCAGCCTGCTCAAACCACGGCGGTCTCCCCTGTGCCGGCAGTGGCCTCGGTGCGGCCGGATACAGCGCAGACAGTACCGGAGCAGGCGGGGCCTCAGCTTCCGTTCCAGCGGGAGGGCGTAGACCCGGTAGAGTGGGCTGTTCGAGGCCGTATTCAGTATGCGGATGGAACCGAACAGGCGGCATCTGGGGATGCGGCTGCGGCGGAAGGACAGGCGGTATCGGAAACCAAGTCTGCGCAGGAGGTCATGGAAGAAGGCGAGTGCCAGACCTGCAAGGAGCGCAAATATCAGGATGGCTCGAATGACCCCGGCGTTTCGTTCAAA
Source organism: Candidatus Agathobaculum pullicola (assembly GCA_019115085.1). GTDB lineage: Bacteria > Bacillota > Clostridia > Oscillospirales > Butyricicoccaceae > Agathobaculum > Agathobaculum pullicola. The sequence goes on from DXEF01000017.1 coordinate 8,179, forward strand.
ACGCCAACCAATATTGCCCCTGAAGTGGCGGCTTCCGCCGTTCGCGGCCATGAGCAGGAGCATGTAAGCCGGGAGCAGTCCAAGGCGCAGCAGGAAGGTCGGGAAGTAGTCAGCCAGTCGGTCACGATTCACACTGCAATCTACCCCGAGTGCGGCAAGGTTTACGTCTCCGGCGGCACGACCCGCACCACCACCAGAGCGGAGAAAGCAGCCCAGATGTATCAGCAGCAGCAACAAGAGCAGACCCCCAGTTTGTTCCAGTCTGTTGCATAAGAGAAAACAGTCGGCTTTTCAGCCGACTGTTTTTTTGCGTTAATGCAGTTCAATGGTGACCGCCTGATCTTCCAGCAATTCCAAATCGTCGTCCGGCTGCCAGAAGCATACGCTGGTGAGCTGCGCAATCTGCTCAGGTGTTGCGTCGGGGTATTCGATCGTCGTGATGCACAAGCTGTTTTCACGGTCATAGGTGTAGTCGATATAGCAGTCGGCATCGAGTTCCGTGCCGTCCGCATTCAGCAGGAAGAATTGCGCGTTGCTTTCCGTGAGCGGACCGTGGAAAGAGAACGTCGCAACCGCACGGTGCTCGCCAATGTCCAGGCTTTCGAGCGTATAGCCGCCTGTGCTGCTATCGGTCAGCGGCAGGCTGTCCAGCGCGCCCTTAACCTTGTGTGATCGATACGGACCAATGCAGGGAATCAGCGTGACCGACTGGGTATCCATCCCTGCGCCGAGGAACTCGAAGCTGTTGGACGCGCGGCTGATGCCACCGCCGACGCTGCCGTTTGAGATGACCGGCAGGTAATTGCCCTTGTCGTCGCGCAGGACGAAGTTGGTCATTGGGTCCTCTGCCTGTTCGCTCAGTGTGATTGTCGAGCCGAACGGCGAGATGGACACGCGCTCAATGCGTGGTTCATAGTGCATATGATAGGTTTGCCCGTCATATTCTGTGGAAAAATCGACGGTGAAATCCTGCTTCGGCTCAACGGTCAGCGTTTCGACCGCGACCGCGCTCTTGTCCACCGACATCGCAAACTGGAAGTTCGCATCATTGATATCACTCGAACCGCTGTCATACAGAACGAGATCAAACTGGTCGGGCAGCGCCTCTTTCAGCACGATGCGGCGCACGCCGGTCAGCGTGTATTCGTCCGGCATGGTCGCTTCGTTTTCAATCGCACCGGTCGTGTCAAGCAGTTTGCCGTTGACTTGCGCAAAGAAGGTGGGGGCGGTCCAGTTGATGCAGGTGGAGAGCGATGAATGCTCGCTGCTTGCCAGCTGGATCGGCGTTTTGCTTTTCAGCGTGTAAAACACCAGCATATAGCTGTCGTCGACGGCAAGGTTGTCGATGGTGAGCGTCTGGTCGCCGTTGGTGTCGCTCATGCCGACGGCGGCGTTATATTTCTCATACTTGCCCTGATATTCGGCATATTCCGAGCCGCTGTTTTGCGTAAAGTAGCCGATGGCGTTGCGTGCCATTTCCAGCACGGTCGGCGCTGCGGCCGCCGCTCCAACCACCAGCGCGGCGGCAATGCCGATACAGACGGCGGTGCGCGGTGCGCGGCGCTTTTTGATGGGAGTTACCTGCTCCGGCAGGTCGTGCAAGAGCGCGTCCATGCGCTCGTCAAAGCCCTCGGGAACCGGGCTGTTCTCGCGCTGTGCGCGCACCTTGAGCTTTTCATCAAATGTCATGTCTCATTCCTCCTCCAGCAGCGTGCGCAGACGGTTTCGCGCGCGGGACAGGCGGCTGCGCACCGTCCCTTCGCGTATGCCGAGCGTTTTTGCGATTTCGGCAGTCGTCATATCCTCGTAATAGAACAGTACGGTTGCTACGCGGTAGTCCTCGGGTAGGGCACAGACTGCATCCCACAGGGTAAAGTCGTGCTTATCCTCCGCGCCGCCTGCAAGCGGCTCTAAGTCATCCGTATAGGTCACGCGTGCGCCGCGGCGGTGATGCTCGTAGGCGCAGTTGACCGTAATTTTAATCAGCCAGCCCTTGAGCGCTTTCTCGTCGCGCAGCCGCCCGAAGGCCTGCCACGCGCGCAAGATGGCTTCGCTCACCGCGTCCTCCGCATCTGCGTCGCTCGCAAGCAGCGCGCGGGCGGCACGGTACATCGCGCGGCGGTGTTCGGTCACGGCGGCGGTAAAGCGTTCGCGTGGGTCGTCCTGTATCTGGCTTAACAGCATTTCCATTGTGTCACCTCGTCTCATTGTCCGGACACTTTAAAGATGCACGGAAGCGGGGGATTGTTCCCGGAGAAAGAAAAAAATTTGCCGCCGGACACTTGGCCCGGCGGCATTGTATTAAATCGTGTCGATGATGAGCTTGCCGTCCTCGGCGCGCAAATATGCGCCCTTGAGCGGCTGTTCGCCCGTGACAATGGCAGTCGCCAGCGGGTTTTCCACCTCTTTTTCAATCAGGCGGCGCAGGTTGCGCGCGCCGAACTTGAGCGAGAAGGATTTTTCCACCAGCCAGTCGAGCAGGCTGTCGTCCCACGTCAGGCGGATATCCTTGTCGGCCAGATTGTCGCGCAGTTCATCCAGCATGATAACCGAGATGCGGCGAAAGTCCGCTTCGGTGAGCTGGTTGAAGGCGATAATTTCGTCGATGCGGTTTAAGAACTCGGGGCGCATGATGTCCTCAAGCGCCTTCATCGCGCGCTCACGGCTCTGCTGGCTGACCGTGCGGCCGAAGCCCGCAGGCGCGCCGCCGGTCTGCGAACCGGCGTTCGAGGTCATGACAATGACTGTGTTCTCAAAGCTGACCACGCGGCCCTGCGCGTCGGTCAGTCGGCCATCGTCAAGGATTTGCAGCAGCGCGTTGAGCACATCCGGATGCGATTTTTCAATTTCGTCAAACAGCACAACCGAGTACGGGCGGCGACGGATCTTTTCGGTCAGCTGGCCGGCTTCGTCATAGCCGACATAGCCCGGAGGCGAACCGATCAGGCGGGAAACCGTGTGCTTTTCCATATATTCCGACATATCCAGCCGCACCAGCGCGTCCGGCGAGTCGAACAGATCGAACGCAAGCTGTTTGACCAGCTCGGTCTTGCCCACGCCGGTCGGGCCGACAAACAGGAAGGACGCGGGCTTGCGCTTGGGGCTGATACCCGCGCGCGAGCGGCGGATGGACGCGCAGACCGCGTCGACCGCTTCGTCCTGTCCGATGACATGGCTTTTCAGGCGCTCCTCCATGCCGCGCAGACGCGCGGACTCCTGCGCCGCGACCTTGGCGGCCGGGATACCGGTCCACAGCTCGATGACCGAGGCAAGCATCTGCTCGTCGACCGTAGGAGCGGGCTTGCACAGCAATTCATGCAGTCGGCTTTCGACCTGAAGCAGCCGCTGACGGCAGGACGCGATACGGGCATAGGTGTCCTCCTGCTCATCGCGCGCGCTCGACTGGGTCAGCAGGTCAAGCTGGGTTTGCAGGCCTTCCAGTTCGGTTTGCAGCGCGGGGATTTCGGACAGCTGCGGGGAATCCAGATTGAGCCGCGAGCAGGCTTCATCGATCAGGTCGATGGCCTTGTCGGGCAGGAAACGGTCGGTGATATAGCGCTCGCTCATCTCGGCAGCGCGGCGGCAGATATCGTCCGGTACCTGTACGCCGTGGAAAGTCTCATAGTACGAGCGGATGCCCTTGAGGATTTCGGTCGTCTCCGCGACTGACGGCTCCCCGATATAGACCGGCTGGAAGCGTCGTTCAAGCGCGGCGTCCTTCTCGATGTGCTTGCGGTACTCCTTGAGCGTGGTGGCGCCGATCACCTGAATATCGCCGCGGGCAAGCGCGGGCTTTAAGATGTTCGCGGCGTTCATCGAGCCTTCCGAATCGCCCGCGCCGACAATATTATGCACCTCATCGATGACAAGGATGATATTGCCGAGCTTTTTCACCTCGTCAATCAGGCCCTTCATACGACTCTCAAACTGGCCGCGGAACTGCGTGCCCGCGACAAGCGCGGTCAGGTCAAGCAGATGCACTTCCTTGTTCCGCATCTTGAACGGGATGCGTCCCTCATTGATGCGCACGGCCAGCCCTTCCGCAACGGCCGTCTTGCCGACGCCCGGTTCACCGATCAGGCAGGGATTGTTCTTCTGGCGGCGGTTAAGAATCTGGATGACGCGGTCGGTCTCGCGGTCGCGGCCGACAATGTGGTCGATGCGGCCTTCTGCGGCCTTGCGCGTCAGGTTTTCGCAGTAGTTGTTCAGATATTTGCGCTTTTTATCCTCACGCGGAGGCGCCTGCGTGCGCGTGCGTGCGCCTTCTGCGCTGCGCAGCGGCCGCTGCGGAGTCAGCGGAGAGGGAGCGGGCGGATTGGAAATAGGGTCGGTCTCATGCGGCGCGTCGTCGTCCGATCCGTCCGCACCGGCGGTGACCAGATCGTTTAAGTCGGACAGCGACCCGATTTCACTTGAAAGGGCTTCAAGGTCATCCTCGGTGATGCCCATTTGCTCCATGATATTGTCGAGCGGCTTGACGCCCAGCTCACGCGCGCATTTGAGGCACAGCCCTTCCTGCGTCGTTTTATCCGGGCCTTCGATTTTGGTGATAAACACCACCGCGATGTTTTTTTTGCACCGCGAGCACATTGGCATATTCATAAGAAAAACTCCTTTGGAGAAGTGGGAAAACAAATTTATATCGCTACCGGCAGCATGTCGACCAGCGCCTTGAGCAGGACGCTGTGAGAAACCCGTTCAGGGGACAGCCAGCCGAGCGGGGAATAGGCGATGGGATAAACCCACCAGATACCCAGCAATAGTAAAGCGACCAGCACAGCACCGGCCACAAGCCCAACTGCGCCGCCTGCAAGCGAGTCAACAATCCCCAGAGGGGTCAGATGAGCGATCGCGTGCAGGCTTTTGGCGGCCAGTTCAACCAGCCAGCCGAACAGGATGCAAAACAGGATGAGCAGCAGCACGAATGCCACGCTTTCCGCCATGGATACAGCAGCTTCGGTGGCGGTCTGACGCAGCGCGTCCAACGCGCCGGCAGCGCCGCTCACACCCGCTTGCTTTTTAAATATATCGCCGACAATCGGGGTGACAACCCATTTCGACACATAAGGCGCAGCGGCGCGGGCCGCGAAAAAGGCGGCGGCTACCGCAATGACGCGGCCGACCAATCCGGTAAGCGCGCCGAAAAAGCCGCGCTGAAAGCCCAGAATGAGATTGACAAGTAAAATGACCAGAATGATCAGGTCAGGCAAATTGCACAGACGGGTGAGTACGGATAAAACGTCAGTTAACATTGGTAACTTCCTCGGAATGTTCAGAATGTGCGGTGAACATACGCGCGTTTTTGGTGTAAAGAGCGCATACAGTGCCGTCATTGGTCATCAGCACGCGGCGCGCGCCAACCGCTTCGGTGTTGTGCCACTGGGGACGAAATGACGTATCGTAAACCGTCACGCCCGAGGCACTCAGAACGGCCGTGCCCGCTGCGGAAATCGCCAGCGCGGCGGGTTCCTCCGCCAGTGCATAGGGGCCGGACAGTGTGCCGCCGCGTATCGTATACAGGTCGCTGCGCGCGCCCCCGGAATAGGAGCGTGTGGCAATGGCCAGCATGTTCTCGTGCGCAGTCAGAGAGATGAGGTCGCTGGAGGCGATGGTGAGCGTGTGCTCCGTCTCACCGCTTCGGTCGATCAGGTATAATCCATCGTCGCACAGGACGGCGGCGGTACTGCTCTCCGGATAGCACAGCGCCATGCCGAGCGTGTCCTCCAGCGTTACCTTTGCATCGAGCGAGCCGCTGGACACGTCGTAGAACAGTATATAGGAGTTGAGCACCACGCCATCCTGCAGGAAAGCGAGCGCGGCAAGCGTTTTGCCGTCCGGGGACAGATCGGCCGATACGATATAGTATTCCGAGGACTGGTATTTGAATACCTCCTTGCCGGAGGTATCATACACGGCGACAGCAGTGCGGTAGCCTTGCTCGTCGGTCACAAGCACAAAGCGTCCGTCGCGCCCGATGCTGCCGGTAATGATCGCAGAGTCGAGGCTCAGTTCGGCTATTGCTGAAGCGGAGTTGGTGAGCGCCGCCTGCATGCCGCCCCGGTCATAGACCAGCACGTAATTATCGTTGGCCTCCACCACCGGGGAGGAATAGCCGAGCGTGTATTTCATCGTAGTCACACTGCCGGGGCGCGCCAGAAACAGAGAATCGTTATCCGCATAGGCAATGCCCGTTTCAAACAGCGCGGCGTCCGAAAAGGAGCCGTTTTCGTAGTTGATGGTGGTAATATCCCCTTCATATTGCCTCAGGCCCGCCACCGCATATTCCACAAGACTGCCGATCGAGGTAGGGGTGAACAGGCGGTAGTTGGACACAAGGAACACAAGCGTGCAGACCACCAGCAGCCAGCCGCACACCGAGCGCAGCAGCGCGGTCAGGCGCACGCGCGGGTCCTTGCTTTCGCGCAGCAGGCGGCGACGCTCCTTCCGTGAGGACGGGAAACGGATGATATTCTGTTTGGACTTGGTGGGCTGTTGTTCGCTCATGTTGTTCCGTCTCCTCATTGTATCGCGTTTGGGGGTGGAAAATGTGAATAAAAAATAAATTATCCGAAAGTCGCTTACGCATCCAGACGGAAGCGGGCAAGCTCCGGGGTATGCTCATACCACAGCCGGTTCATGAACAGACCGCAGGCGGGCAGGGTCGGACCGGCCTGCTCACGGTCACCCGCGCGCAGGATAGCGGTCACGTCATCTGGCGTCAGCTTACCACCGCCGACATAGGTCAGTGTGCCCGCGATGGCGCGCACCATATTATACAGAAAGCCGTCTCCGCACACGCGAATACGGATGAGGTCATCTGCCGGCTCGACCTCGCACCAGAAGATGGTGCGCACCGTGCTTTTGACCGGTGTGCCTTGACTGCGCACGGCGGCAAAGTCTTGCTTGCCCACAAAACGCTGCGCGCCGGCCTGCATGCGCTCGATGTCGAGCGGATAGTTGTATCGGTAGGCATAACGCGCATGGAACGGATTGCGCAGGGTGGACGGAAAAATATAGTAGGCGTATTCCTTTTTGGTGCAGTCAAAGCGTGCGTCGAAGTCATCCGGTACCTGCACCGCACCCGAAACCGCAATATCCTCGGGCAAAAAGCTGTTGAGCGCATAGGGCAGACGGTCCATCGGGATGGTACAGTCCGCCTTAAAGTTTGCGACATACCGGCGCGCATGCACGCCCGAGTCTGTGCGGCCCACGCCGGAAACATGCACCTTTTGACCGAGCAGTCGGAAAACCGCGGTTTCCATGGATTCCTGAATGGACGGGCCGTTTTTCTGTATCTGCCAGCCGTTGTAGGCTGTCCCGTCGTAGGATAAAATCACGGCAATGTTCATAGGCCGTACCGCCCCAGTAGAATGACCGCTGCCAACATCGCTGCGCAAATCAGTATCGCGCAGATATCCACGCGCGCGATTTTAAGCTGACGCATGCGTGTGCGGCCCACGTCGCCGCGGTACAGACGGCACTCCATCGCGGTTGCCAGCTCGTCCGCGCGGCGAAACGCCGAGATAAACAGCGGAACCAGAATGGGAATCATAGCCTTTGCGCGCTGCACCAGACTGCCGGATTCAAAATCCGCGCCGCGCGCCTTCTGCGCCGAGATGATTTTCTCGGTCTCCTCGATGAGCGTCGGGATAAAGCGCAGCGCAATCGACATCATCATAGAAAGCTCGTGCACGGGAGCGTGCAGCTTTTTGAGCGGCGAAAGCAGACGCTCCAGCCCGTCGGTCAGCTGGATGGGGCTGGTCGTATAGGTCAGCATGGAGGTTGCGATAATCAGCAGCATCAGGCGGATGACCATAAAAATCGCGATTCGGATACCTTCGCGGCTGATGTGCAGAAAGCCCCATTGCCAGATATATTCACCCGGTGTATAGAATAAATTGAGTACCGCCGTAAAGACAACGATAAACAGAATCGGCCGCAGTCCGCGCACGACCAACTTGGGAGAGATGCGCGAAATGCCGATGATAATGGCCAGAAACGCGACAATCAGCGCGTAGGATACCGGCCCTTCCGCAAGAAAGAGCAGCACGATGAACGCGATCGTCAGCACAATTTTCACACGGGGGTCGAGTCGGTGTACGGCGCTGTCGCCGGGGAAAAACTGACCGATGGTGATATCCTTGAGCATCAGCGCGCGCCCCCTTTCGCTTTGCAGGCGCGCAGCGCGTCCAGCGCCTGCTGCACTGTATAGACCGAGGTGTCCACGTCATGCCCGCGTTTTTTCAGCTCCAGCATCACTTTGGTAATCATCGGAATATCCAGACCCGCCGCGATGATTTCATTTGCGTGCGAAAACACCGCGCGCGGCGTGTCACAGAACAGGATTTTCGCGTGATCCATCACGAGCAGGCGGTCGGCCAGACCTGCGATGTCCTCCATGGAGTGCGAGACGATCAGAACGGTCGCGCCCGACTGCTTGTGGTAGTCGCGGATCAGACCGAGGATTTCGTCGCGGCCCTGCGGGTCAAGGCCTGCGGTCGGCTCGTCCAGTACGAGCACTTCCGGCCGCATGGCAAGGATGCCCGCAATGGCGACGCGGCGCTTTTGTCCGCCGGACAGCGCAAACGGCGATTGGTTCGCCATGCTCTCGTCCAGCCCGACCGCGCGCATGGATTCGATGACGCGCTCGTCGATTTCGGATTGCGTTAGCCCCATATTGGTCGGACCAAAGGCAATATCTCTGGCAATCGTCTCTTCAAACAGTTGGTACTCCGGGTATTGGAATACCAGACCGACGCGAAAGCGTGTCTCGCGGGCGCATTTGCCTTTTTCGTTCCAGATGGATTGACCGTCCAGCAGTACCTCGCCCTCGTCAGGCTTCAAAAGGCCGTTAAAATGCTGGATGAGCGTGCTTTTTCCCGAGCCGGTGTGGCCGATAACGCCCAGAATTTCGCCTTTTTCGATTTTCAAATCGACGTGGTCAAGCGCTTTGCGCTCAAAAGGGGTGCCTGCGCCATAGATATGGGTCAGGCCCCGTGTTTCCAGAATGGTTGACAAAGGATTCGTCCTCCTGTGTGTCAAAAATCAGTGGGCGCGCAGCCTCACTGTAGGTAGGTTTCAAGAATATCCGCGCATTCGCTTACCGAAAGCGCGTCGACGGGCAGAGTCTGACCGTCCTGTCGGTCAAGGTAGTACAGCACCTCGATGGTCTGCGGCACGGTCAGCGACGCGGCGCGCAGCGTATCCACCTGCGTGAAAATTTCGCGCGGCGTGCCGTCCATGAGCACATTGCCCTGGTGCATGACCACCACGCGCCCAGCCTGCACGGCCTCGTCCATGTGGTGGGTAATCAAAATAACCGTGATGCCGAATTTGCGGTTGAGTTCGCGCACCACCGCCATGACCTCGCGCCGCCCCTGCGGGTCGAGCATGGCGGTCGGCTCATCGAGCACCACGCAGCGCGGCATCATCGCAATCACGCCGGCAATCGCCACGCGCTGCTTTTGCCCGCCGGACAGACGGTGCGGCGCTTGCGCGCGGTATTCGTACATGCCCACGGCCTTGAGCGCTTCGTCCACACGTTTACGGATTTCCTGCGGAGGCACGCCCATGTTTTCCAGAGCAAACGCCACATCCTCCTCGACCACGGTCGCCACCAACTGGTTGTCCGGGTTATGGAACACCATGGAAACGGTTTTGCGTACCTCGTAGGTGTTGTTCTCGTCCCGTGTGTCCATCATATCGACGTAGCACACACCGCCGGTTGGCAGACGGATGGCGTTAAAGCAGCCCGCGAGCGTACTTTTGCCCGAACCGTTGTGGCCGAGCACTGCGACGAACTCGCCGCGCCGGATGGAAAGGCTGACGCCCTTGAGCACGGGCACGGCAAGCTGTCCTTCCTCGACGGGATAGGCATATTGCAGATTTTCGGTTTTGATAATTTCAGACATGGTTTTTCGTCCTTGCAAAAAAATCAGAATTTCGGTCGGTTGGATTCGTTGATGGCATCTTTGACTGCCTTTTTAATGACAAAATACAGGAGAAGCAGGCCGATAGCCATTGGAACGAAAGCCACAATCAGTGAGAAGAAAACATTGGTCAGATGAATCATAGAAGGCATAACAGTCAACTCCTTTTCTCTCTGTTTCGGTTGGTGGCTGCCCGTCTTAGGTTTCTGCGATAAAGCGCGCGCTGGAGCCGCACGGCAGTACAAGCCCGGTTGCCTCGACCGGTAAGCCAAGCTCCTGCGCCTCAATTTTGCCCGCGGCGCGCTTTGCCGCCGTGATGCCGAGCAGATAGGCCATCACCGATGGGGCAAGCCCGGTCGAGTAGCTGGAAATCAGCACGAACAGGGGCTTGTCCGACAAAACACCCATGGTCAACTCGACAAATTCGGCCACGTCCTCCTCAATTTTCCACGTCTCGCCTGAGGGGCCGCGTCCATAGCTCGGCGGGTCCATGATGATGGCGTCGTACTTTCGTCCACGTCGAATCTCGCGCTGAATGAACTTTTTGCAGTCATCCACGATCCAGCGGATGGGCCGGTCAGCAAGGCCGCTGGACGCGGCGTTTTCCCGCGCCCACTGCACCATGCCCTTGGAAGCATCCACATGGCAGACCGACGCGCCCGCATTCGCCGCGGCAAGCGTTGCGCCGCCCGTATAGGCGAACAGGTTGAGCACACTCACCGGACGACCCGCGCCGCGCACCATGCGGTCGATAAAGTCCCAGTTGGCGGCTTGCTCGGGGAACAGACCGGTGTGTTTGAAGCTCATGGGCTTGAGCTGGAAGGTCAGATCGCCGTAATGGATCGCCCACTGCTCGGGCAGCTTGCGAATCTCCCATTGTCCGCCGCCCGCCTTGGAGCGGTGATAGATGGCGTTGGGCTTGTCCCAGGAGCGGCAGCCCTCCGCCCGCGGCCAGATGGCCTGCGGGTCAGGGCGTACCAGAACCTGATTACCCCAGCGCTCCACCTTTTCGCCGCCGCCGCAGTCGATGACGGCGTAATCGTTCCAGTTGTTTGCGATCCACATAAAAGATATCCCTCATTCAGATGTGAGATTTACACAATATATCAGTTTCTATTCTATCACCAAACTACGGCGTGCGCAATCAAAAAAGAAAAACGGTCCAATATTACTGCTTTGGGTAAAACGGCAAAAAAAGCGCGCATGCCCGTTCAAACAGGCATGCGCTGTGCGGAGAAACTTGGTCAGGCAGCGGACTCGGCTGCGTGGGACAGACGGTGGGCGATGTAAATGAACATGACGATACTCATGACGACCGAGAACAGGTCGGCCACCGGCTGGGAGAAGATGATGCCGGTCATACCGAGATAGGCGCCCGCAATGATGACGCAAGGCACGAAGATGAAGCCCTGACGGCTGACAGCCAGCACCAGCGCCGCTGCCGCGCGGCCCATCGCCTGCAGGGCGTTTTGCAGTACGAACATGATGCCCAGTACCGGTGCGGAGAACATCAGCGCGCGCAGCATGGGTACGCCGGCTTCAATAACGGAGGCGTCGTTAATGAAGATGGAGATAATCGAGTCGGCGGTAAACCAGTAGACCACAGTCAGAAGCACGCCCATTACAGTCGTGCAGATGGCTGAGAAGTTGACTACACCGCGCACACGGCGGATGTTGCTTGCGCCGTAGGCAAAGCCGATGAGCGGCTGCACACCCATGGCAAGGCCAAGCTGCACAAACACCACCAGCATGTTGGCCTTCATCGCAACGCCCATGCCCGCGACCGCATTGTCGCCGTAGCCGGCGAGGTATTTGTTGAGCAGGATGTTGGACAGGCTCATCAGAATGTTGTTGAGCGAGGCGGGCAGGCCGATAGAGATTACGCCGCCGATGATGCCGCGCACGGCGAAATCACGCGGGTGGATGGACAGCACGGTTTTGCCGCGCAGGAAGTAGAACAGATAGAAAAAGCAGGCGCAGATGTTGCCGATGACTGTGGCGATGGCCGCGCCCGTAACGTCCCAGCCCAGTGCGAGAATCATAATGGGGTCAAGGATGATGTTGACCACCGTGCCCACCATGTTGCCGACCATGGAAGCGGTTGCCGCACCCTCGCCGCGAATTAGGTTGCAGAATCCGTTGGCAAAAATGATGAACGGCGCGCCGAGCGAAATCCAGAACAGGTAGTCGCGGGCATAGCCGATGGTGTATTCACTGGTGCCGATGACCGACAGGATGGACGGCATGGCGGCAAGGAATACGAAAATCATAATCACACCCCAGATGAGCGAGCCATAGCAGCAGAACGCGCTGACTTTTTTTGCGCGTTCGCCCTCGCCCGCGCCCAGAAGACGCGAAATGAGCGACGAGCCGCCGATGCCGAACATGTTGCCGAAGGACATCAGGATGAGGAACACCGGCGTTGCCACCGAGACCGCCGCCACCTGATTGGCGTCGCCTGTCTGGCCGACGAAAAATGTGTCGACCATGTTGTACAGTACGACCACCAGCATGCTCAGCATGGTCGGCACGGCCATTTGTGCGACTGCTTTGGGGATAGGGGCATCACGGAATACAGCATCGTTATTATTTGTCATTATATTACCTTCTGTCATAAAATAAATGTAGGTAGCTACATAAATGGGCGAAAAATATCAGACTTCTCTGATATTGTGATAGACGCGGGACAGATATTCTTCCAACTGTGTCAGTTCCCCTGCGGTGAAACCGCGCGTGACGCGGGCGTCTATCGTGTCGCGGGTCTCACGCATGACGCGCTGCACTTCGTCGAATTTCTTGGTCAGTCGGATGATGCGACAGCGTCGGTCACGCTGCGAAACCGAGCTGGTGACAAAGCCTTTCTGCTCCAGCCGATGGATAAGGCCGATTACGGTCGGATGCTTGAGATGGAAATGCTGACCGATGTCCTGCACGGTGGTTTCCTCCGTATCGCGCTCCGCCAGGTATTCCAGCAGATCGCTCTGCGCGCAGGTCAGTCCAAGCGGGCGCAGCGCTGCATCGGCATGTGCAACGAACAGAATGTTAATCATCTTGAAAAGATCGCCGGGAAAAACCGGACTGTCCAAGCAAATCCCTCCTTTTTGCCAATAAGTAGCTTACTACATAATTTTATCAACGGAAAGCCGTTTCGTCAACGGCTTTCATAAAGTTTGGAGAGAAAGCGCACGGCGCAAGAGAATGACGCGGGATTCATTGTGCAGATTTCTGACGATTGATTGGCTATTTCTTGCGTTTTGCCTTGGCCCAGCCTTTTTTCTTGGGGGCGCTCGGGCGATGTGCCGCAGGACGCGCGCTTTTTCCGGATTTTGACGCATGACCGGACGGTGCAGGCGGCTTTTCTCCGCGCGCGGGGCGAATCAGACATTCCTTGCCGAAGTCGATCAGATCCTCGCGGCCAGCCTTTTTGAGCGCGGCCAGCACAATCGGCCGTTTGTCCGGCCGCCGCCATTGCAGCAGCGCGCGCTGCATGGCCTTTTCTTCCGGCGTTTTGGCAACATAAACCGGCTTCATCGTGCGTGGGTCGATTTCGGTATAGTACATCGCGGTGGATAGCGTACCCGGTGTGGGATAGAAGTCTTGCACTTGCTCGGGCATATAACCGACGCGGTTGAGGTACTCGGCGAGCAAAATCGCGTCGTCGAGCGTCGCGCCGGGATGTGAGCTCATCAGATAGGGCACCAGATACTGCTTGCGGCCCAGCTTCTGATTGATGCGGGCGTATCGTTCACGGAACTGCTCATATACGGAGAATGATGGTTTTCCCATATAATACAGAGCGTTATCACTCATGTGTTCGGGTGCAACCTTGAGCTGGCCTGAAATATGGTGCTCGACCAACTCCCGGAAAAAGGCGTCGTTATGGTCGGCCATCATATAGTCGTAGCGCAGACCCGAGCGCACAAATACCTTTTTGATGCCTTCGATTTGACGCAGCTCACGCAGCAGCTGGAGGTAATCCGTGTGGTCGGCTTCGATATTCTTGCAGGTCGAGGGGAACAGGCAACGCTTATTCTTGCACAAACCGTGTTCCTCCTGCATTTTGCAGGACGGAAAACGGAAGTTGGCCGTTGGCCCGCCGACATCGTGGATATAGCCCTTGAAGCCGGGCATCTGCACGATCTGCTTGGCTTCCGCAATCACGCTTTCGTGGCTGCGTGCCTGAATATAGCGTCCCTGATGGAAGGCGAGCGCGCAGAAATTACACGCGCCAAAGCAGCCGCGATTGTGGATGATGGAAAATTGCACTTCCTGAATTGCGGGTACGCCGCCCAGCGCCTCATAGGACGGGTGATAGGTGCGCATATAGGGCAGGGCATAGACGTGATCCATCTCTTCCGTGGTCAGCGGACGCGCGGGCGGGTTTTGGATGAGTATGCGCTTTCCGTGGCGCTGCAAAAGCGCTTTGCCGCGCACCGCGTCCTGCTCGTCGTATTGAAGCTTGACCGAGCGGGCGTAGTCCGGTTTGCTCGCGCACACATCCTCGTAGGACGGACACGCTACCGCATTTTCGATGTCGTCCGCGTCATGCGCCATATAGGCCGTACCGCGCACGCCTTTGCAGGCGTCCGCGCCCTTTTTTCCGTGCTTGAGGTTGTTTGCCAGTTCTACGACCGAGTGTTCGCTCATGCCGAACATCAGCCCGTCCGCACCGGTCGATTCCAGTATCGAGGGCATGACGCGGTCGGCCCAGTAGTCGTAGTGCGCGAAGCGGCGCAGGCTGGCCTCGATGCCGCCGAGATAAATGGGCGTATCCGGAAACGCGCGCCGCGCAAGCATGGCATAGACAGTCACCGCGCGGTCGGGGCGTTTGCCCGCCTTGCCGCCGGGGGTATAGGCGTCGTCCGAGCGGCGCTTCTTGGCGGCGGTGTAGTGCGCGACCATCGAGTCGATATTGCCGCCGTTGATAAGCACCGCATAGCGCGGTCGTCCCATGGCGACGAAGTCGCGCTCATCATGGAAATCCGGCTGGCTGAGGATGGCGACCTTGTAGCCCGCATCCTCCAGAACGCGCGAGATGATGGCGGTTCCGAAGGAGGGGTGATCTACATAAGCGTCGCCCGTGACGAGCAGAAAATCGCAGTAATACCAGCCGCGATCCTGCATATCTTGTTTGTTTATCGGGAGAAAACCGTTCATTATTTTCCTTTCCCTTTACAAATAGAGGTGGTTTGGCTATTATATGGACAAGGCACTGTCGCAAACGGCAGGTGGTTGACCACACTCCATGGAAAGGAGTGTGATGTTTATGGATCAGATTTTGCAGATTGTATTGCTACTTATTCTGCTGGAAGTCATCAAGACCATAAAAAAATAACCGCCCTCCGACCAAAGATTGCGGTTATTTTTTCATAAGATAACACGTTTCTGAGGTCAACCGTCTGTCGGCGGTGCCTCTTCTACTACTCTCATTATAACGGATTTACTCCGTTTGTCAAGTCCCGCCTCAGTTATCGAGGTAGAACTGTACCAACTCCTGCATCAACTCGTCGCGGTCGATCTTGCAGATCAGGCTGCGCGCGTTGTTGTGGTTGGTGATGTACGTCGGGTCCTCGGAGAGGAGATAGCCCACGATCTGGTTGATCGGGTTATACCCTTTCTCCTTAAGCGCGTCATATACTGCGGTCAGCGTGCGCTTCATTTCCTTGTTGGACTCGTCTACAAGGCTGAATTTTCTTGTGCCGTCAAGCATGTCTGTCTCCTTTCCGATCCTACCGGTTGGCTTTTTGCTATAAACAGCATAATACAAAACGGCAGAAAAGTAAAGTCTTATCCGCGCAAAACCGCGCCGAAATCTTTTTCCAGCGCTGCCAGTGCATTTTTCATCGCTTTATCGCACTCTTCGTCGGTCAGTGTGCGGTCGGGCGCGCGCATGGACAGAGAGTAGGCGACCGACTTTTTGCCCTCGGGGATGCCCTTGCCCTTGTACACGTCAAACAGCTTGACGTTTTCCAGAATGTGTCCCGCCGCTTTTTCAATTGCGGCCTGCATAGAGGCGGCCGGAACCGCGTCGTCCACCAGCACGGCGATATCGCGGGTCGAGGCCGGGAACTTGGGCAGCGGATGGTAGAGCTTGACCGGGTCGATGGCTTCAAACAGGGTGTCCAGCGGCAGCTCGGCGGCGAGCACCTCACCGGACAGGCCATAGCGCGCGGCGACGGTCGGATGCACCGTGCCGAACACACCGGCGGGCTTGCCGTTGATCAGAATGTTGGCGCAGCGGCCCGGATGATAGGACGGGTTGTTCTTTTCCGGCATGAACTGCACGCCTTTGACGTTCAGCTCACGGCAGATAGCTTCCATCACGCCCTTAAACTGGAAGAAGGAAAGGCGGCCGTAGCTGCCGAGGGTGATGATTTTCTCTTCGCGCGGCAAAACGTCCGGATCGGCCTTGCCGTCCTTGACGGTCGGGATATAGACCGTGCCCAGCTCAAACAGCGACGCGGTCGGGTTGCGGTGCGCGTGGTTGTGCGCCAGCGACTGCAGCATAGAGGGCAGCACGGTTGTGCGCATAACGCTGAAATCCTCGCCGAGCGGGTTGAGAATGGTCGTGGAAATGCGGCGTGGGTCGTCCTTCTCCCAGCCGATCATGTCATAGAACTTCGGGGAGATGAACGAATGGCTCATCGCCTCGTCGAAACCGGCCTCGCGGCAGGTCAGAGAGACATTCTGCTCGGCCAGCTGCTTGGATGTGTATTCGCCCTGCACCATTTCGCCGGCGTACAACGTGGTCGGAATCTTGTCGTAGCCGTACATACGGGCGACTTCCTCCGCCAGATCGCACATGCGCGCAATGTCCACGCGGAAGGACGGGATGATGACCTTGCCGTCCTCAACGCGGAATTCGAGGCGCTCCAGATACGCCTTCTGCTCGTCAGCAGACAGGTCAAGACCGAGCAGCGCGTTCATTTTATCCGGCTCGAAGGGCAGCGTCTTGGGGGTCAGGTCGGCGGCACATGCGTCGATGATGCCGTCGACCACCTCGCCCGCACCAAGCATTTCGACCAGCTCGCACGCGCGCTGCACAGCGGGCATGGTCAGCGACGGGTCAAGGCCCTTTTCAAAGCGGCCGGACGCCTCGGTGCGCATGCCGAGCGCCTTGGCCGTCACGCGCACGGTTGCACCGTGGAAGCAGGCGGACTCGAACACGACCGTTTTGGTGTCGTCCTCGATTTCCGAGTTTGCGCCGCCCATAACGCCTGCGACCGCAACCGGTTTGTCGTTGTCGCAGATGGCGAGCATCTTGTCGGTCAGGTCGTGGTCCTGTCCGTCGAGGGTCTGGATGGACTCGCCGTTGCGTGCGCGGCGCACGACGATTTTACCGTCGGACAGGCAGGCGTAGTCAAATGCGTGCATCGGCTGGCCGTATTCGAGCATGACGTAGTTGGTGATATCGACGATGTTGTTGATCGGGCGCACGCCGCAGGCATGCAGACGCTCGCGCATCCACGCGGGGGACGGCTCGATTTTGATGTTTTTGACCAGACGCGCGGTGTAGCGCGGGCACAGGTCGGTATCGACCACCTCGACCGACATATACTTGCTGATGTCGTCGCCCGTGCCCTTGACCACCGGCTCCTTGACCGAAAACGGACGGTCGAAGGTCGCGGCGGTTTCGCGCGCAAGGCCGATGACGCTGAAGCAGTCGGCGCGGTTGGAGGTGATTTCAAAGTCGGCAACATAGTCATCAAGGCCGAGCACCTTCTTGATATCCTCGCCCACGGGCGTGCCTTCGGGCAGGAATAGGATTCCGTTCTCGCAGGCATAGGGCACACAGCCGTGCGTCAGCCCCAGTTCCTGAAACGAGCACATCATGCCGTTGGAGACCTCGCCGCGCAGCTTGCCCTTGGTGATTTTGACCCCGCCGGGCAGCGTGGACTTGTGCAGCGCGACCGGGCAGATTTCGCCCACCGAGTCGGGGGTGACATTGGGCGCACCGGTGACAATCTGGATGGGTTCGTCCTGCCCCACGTCGATCTGGCAGATTTTCAAGTGGTCGGAGTCCGGATGGTCGACAACCGACAGCACCTTGCCGGTCACGACGTTTTCAATCTCCGCGCCGAGGTAGTAGACCTCCTCGACCTTGGAGCCGGACATGGTCAGACGGGCGTCATACTCCTTGGGGGTGACGCCGGAAATATCGGTATAATCCGAAAGCCAGGAAAGCGGCAACTTCATAATGAATGAACGCTCCTTTATCGTAAAGTTCAGGATATCGCGCCGTCAGGCGCGCATGAATACAGACCGCGCAGTGCGGTCATAAAAAGTCCAGCTTTGCCGGACTTTTTACACCCCGATTCAGCGCCCTTGGGGCGCGTCGTTCGGGTATCGAGAACAAGTTTCTCTGGAACTTGTTCTCGTATATAGGGGACTTTTGAAGTCCCCTATACTCTTTAGAACTGTTCCAAAAACCGCACATCGTTTTCATAGAACAGGCGGATATCGTCAATCTTGAAGCGGCCCATGACCGTGCGCTCCAGACCGATGCCGAAGGCATAGCCCGAATACTCTTCGGGGTCGATGCCGCTCATTTCGAGCACCTTGGGGTGTACCATGCCGCAGCCGAGAATCTCGATCCAGCCTTCGCCCTTGCACAGCGGGCAGCCCTCGCCGTGGCAGCGGTAGCACTGGATATCCATTTCCGCCGACGGCTCGGTGAACGGGAAGTGGTGCGGGCGGAACCGCACAACCGTATCCTCGCCGTACAGCTTTTTGGCGAACAGCTCAAGGATGCCCTTGAGGTCAGACATGCGAATGCCCTTATCGACAACCAGCCCCTCGATCTGATGGAACAGCGGGGAGTGGGTGGCGTCAACCGCGTCCGAACGGTACACGCGGCCCGGAGCGATGATGCGGATGGGGGGCTTTTTTTGCTCCATCGTGCGCACCTGCATGGGCGAGGTCTGCGTGCGCAGCACCACGTTATCCGAGATGTAGAAGGTGTCCTGCGTGTCGCGCGCGGGATGGTCCTTCGGAATGTTGAGCGCTTCAAAGTTGTAGTGGTCCAGCTCGACCTCCGGGCCTTCTGCAATCGAGAAGCCCAGACCGATAAAGATTTCCTTCAGCTCATCCAGCACGATATTGAGCGGATGCTTTTTGCCGATGACCACTTCTTCGCCCGGCAGGGTCACGTCGATGGTCTCGGCCTGCAGCTTGTGCGCGAGCGCGGCCTGCTCGATGACTTCCTTTTGCTTGTCGATGATGGTTTCAATCTCGGCGCGCACGTCGTTGATGAGCTGGCCGACAACCGGACGCTCCTCCGCGGCAACGTCCTTCATGCCCTTGAGCAGCGCGGTCAGCTCGCCCTTTTTGCCGAGAAAGCGCACACGCGCCTCGTCGAGCGCACGGGCGTCGCCCGCCGCGGCAAGCTGGTCCTTTGCGGCCTGCAAAATGCCTTGCAGTTTTTCTTTCATGGTGACTCTCCTTTATGAAAAATCGTTCAGGGACGCAATAAAAAAGCCTTTCGTCCCGCAAAATAGGGACGAAAGGCGTATGATACATCTTCCGTGGTACCACCCTGATTCCCGGACAGGCCGGGCACTCATTGAACGCCGGTAACGGGGCGTTGCTTCGCCTGCGCCTACTGGAAAAGCCGTTCAGCGCCGGTGCTCGCAGGGGAACTTCGCGTCAGGTCTCTTTGAACGGCTCGCAGCCAAAGGCCGTTTTCTCTGAAAAGAGAGGGATGACGGTACTTTCCCTGTTCATCGCAGGTATCGTTATTCCATAACAGTACTATTAAAACACAGTTTTCCGGCAAATGCAAGGGGAAAATGCACAAATTTGCGTGAAATCAGCCGTCGGGCACGAAAGTGAGCGGTTTACAGCTTTCAAATTGCCAGTCGGTCATCTCGACGATTATGCCGTCGGCAAGCGCATTGGCCGGCACGCCTTCAAAAAGATACGCCGTCACTCCGTGGGATTCGGGCAGTATGGTGGCGTTGCAGTCGGGGAGCGCGGCGGGATAAATGTCGCGATTGGGGTCCTCGTTCTCGAAAAAGCACACGAGCGTCTCGGCCTGCGGATAGTAGACCGCGCGGTGCAGGGTCACGTCGTCCTGCTTGACGGGCTGCGAAAGCAGCTCCTGCGCCGACAGGATACCGCCCGGCACGGTGTTTTCGATTTGCGCCATGCGCGCGGTGCGCACCTCGGCGCGGATGGTCTGCTGTTTGCCGACAGTGTGCCACGCAAGGCCGGATGCCACGCCGAGTGCCGCTACCGCAAGCAGCACGAGCAGGATTTTGCGTTTACGGGTCATAACATGCCTCCTTTGTCTATTTCAATTATAGCAGCGGCGCGGCAAAGCACAAGTTACAGGATGGGTTTTCAGTCGATGGCGCGCTCTTCCGCGCCGGAAAGAGCTTGCCGCAGTCCGGAAAGGACGGTTTGGCGGTCGGCGGTTTCGTCCGACAGCTCCATATAGCGGACAAGGTCGTCGACTGCGCGCACCAGATACAGGTAAGCATCCTTGTAGTTGAGTTCGTCCATAGCAGTGACCTCCATATTAGATTTTTTAAGAACCCATAACGGGTTCTTTTTCTCATTTTAACACATACTGCACTTAAAATGAACCCATAATAAATGTGAAATGAGTGCTATATGTGGAAAAGATAAAACATCTATCCTTGCGGCTGAATGATGAAACCCGTCTCAAGCTGCGGTATATCGCCAAATATGAGGGCCGGTCAATCAACGGGCAAGTCATGCACCTGATTTACGGCTGTATTCGTGACTACGAAGAGAAAAACGGCAAAATCGACATTTCTGAGGCGCAAAAACCTTGACAAACCCCGCTTTTGTGGATATACTGATTAAGTTAATACGCGAAATGCAATGACAAAGAGGAGTATTCCTATCCCCGCGCGTCAAGAGAGAGGGCGGTTCGGTGCAAGCCCTTCGGCGGGAAGGAAGAAGGTCGCTTTCGAGCAGGAGGGCTGAAACCAGTAGGTCGTCCCGTCCCGCCCACGTTACGGGTCAACGAGTGCGCGGCAGTCTTGCCGCGAAGTTAGGTGGTACCACGGAGCACGCTTCGTCCTATACGGACAGCGTGCTTTTTTGTTTGCCCGTACTCGCGGGCGGCGGGAAACGTGCGGCTGCGCGCCGCAGGCGCACAAGAGGGGGCAAACCCATGGTTTCCCCCTCTTGCGAATCACCCCCTTCCTTCAGGGCGCGCTGCGCGCGCAAGAGTGCGCCCCGCCCAACGGTTTCCGCCCATCTGCCGCGAGAAACAAGAAGGGACTCTGCCACCCCAGAGGGGGGCGCTGCCGCGCCGGTGCGGTATGTTTGGAAACCCGTTAATTCAATTCAAAAGGAGATAGACCCATGAGCGAACTGCCCAAGACCTACGACCCGAAAGCGGTCGAGGACAAGCTGTACAGCTTCTGGAACGACTCCGGCTTTTTCCATGCCGAGGTCAACCCGGACAAGAAACCCTATACCATTGTCATCCCGCCCCCGAACGTGACCGGCCAACTGCACATGGGCCATGCGTTCGACGAAACCTTGCAGGATATCCTCATCCGCACCAAGCGTATGCAGGGCTACGAAACGCTGTGGATGCCCGGCACTGACCACGCAGGCATTGCCACACAGATTAAGGTGGAAGAGAACCTGCGCAAGGAAGAGGGCCTGACCCGTTACGACCTCGGCCGCGAGAAATTCCTCGAGCGCGTTTGGGACTGGAAGAACAAGTACGGCGACCGCATTATCAGCCAGCTCAAAAAGCTCGGCTCGTCCTGCGACTGGGAGCGTGAGCGCTTCACGATGGACGAGGGCTGCTCCAAAGCGGTGCGCGAGGTGTTTGTCAACCTCTATAACAAGGGCCTGATTTACAAGGGCCACCGCATCATCAACTGGTGTCCGCACTGCACGACCGCGCTTTCCGACGCGGAGGTCGAGTACGAGACTCAGCCGGGCAAGCTGTGGCACATCCGCTACCCGCTGGCTGACGGTTCGGGCGAGCTGGTTGTTGCGACCACCCGTCCGGAGACCTTCATGGGCGATACCGGCGTTGCGGTCAACCCGAACGACGAGCGCTACAAGCACCTGATTGGCAAGACCTGCATCCTGCCGATTATGAACCGTGAAATTCCGATTTTCGGCGATGATTACGTTGATATGGAGTTTGGTACAGGCTGCGTCAAGGTTACGCCCTGCCACGACCCGAACGACTTCGAGATGGGCCAGCGCCACAACCTCGAGCAGATTCTTGTGTTTGGCGAGGACGCGACCGTCAACGAAAACGGCGGCAAATACGAGGGCATGGACCGCTACGAGTGCCGTAAAGCGGTCATCAAGGACCTCGAAGAGGGCGGCTATCTGGTCAAGACCGAGGATCACGAGCACAATGTCGGCACCTGCTACCGCTGCGGCACGACGGTTGAGCCGATGACCTCGGCGCAGTGGTTCGTCAAGATGGCGCCGCTCGCCAAGCCCGCAATGGACGTTGTCACCGAGGGTAAGACCAAGTTTGTGCCCGACCGCTTCTCCAAAACCTATCTGCGCTGGATGGAAAACGTGCATGACTGGTGCATTTCGCGTCAGCTGTGGTGGGGGCACCGCATCCCGGCGTTCTACTGCGATGACTGCGGCGAGATGACCGTCTCCAAGGAAGATGTGCATGTTTGCCCGAAGTGCGGCTCCAAGAACGTCCGTCAGGAAGAGGACGTGCTGGATACCTGGTTCTCCTCTGCGCTGTGGCCGTTCTCCACGCTCGGCTGGCCGGAAAAGACACCCGAACTCGACTATTTCTATCCGACCTCCACACTCGTTACCGGCTACGATATCATCTTCTTCTGGGTCGCGCGTATGATTTTCTCGGGCGTTGAGCACATGGGCCAGACCCCGTTCGACACCGTGTATATCCACGGTCTGGTGCGCGACGCGCAGGGCCGGAAGATGAGCAAGTCGCTGGGCAACGGCATCGACCCGCTGGAAATCATCGACCAGTACGGCGCGGACGCGCTGCGCTTCACGCTCGCGACCGGCAACAGCCCCGGAAACGACATGCGTTTCTCGGACGAGCGCGTACAGGCATCGCGTAATTTCTGCAACAAAATCTGGAATGCGTCGCGCTTTATCCAGATGAATCTGACCATCGGCAAGGATAAGGCTGCCGTGCTGCCCGAAACGCTGGCGCTCGAGGACAAGTGGATCGTGTCCAAGTTTAATACGCTGGTTGCCGAGGTCACCCGCAATATCGACCAGTACGAACTGGGTCTGGCGGCTGCCAAGCTCAACGACTTTATCTGGGATAACTTCTGCGACTGGTATATTGAAATCGCCAAGACCCGTTTGCAGGCGGGCGACGAGAATGTGCAGAAGGTACTGTGCTACGTGCTGTCCGGCGCGATGCAGCTGCTGCATCCGTTCATGCCGTTTATCACCGAGACCATCTGGCAGGCGTTGCCGCACGAAGGCCCGTCGGTCATGGTGTCCCAGTGGCCGGAGTACGACGAAAAGCTGCACTTTGCCGCTGAAGAGGCGCAGATGGAGACGCTGATGGACGCGGTGCGCGCCATCCGTAATCGTCGCAGCGAGATGAACGTCCCGCCGTCCAAAAAGGCCAAGGTGCTCATCTTGACTGCGAAAAAGGACACCTTCGCTGCCGGCGAGGGCTTCTTCCCGAAACTCGCTTATGCGTCCGGCATTGAGCTGATTGACGCAGTACCCGCGGACGCGGCCAAGATGGCTTCGGTCGTCACGGGCGACGCACAGCTCTATATGCCGATGGGAGACCTCATCGACTTTGCCGCCGAGCGCGCGCGCCTTGAGAAGGAGAAGGCCAAGGTAGAGGATGATATTGCGTTCGTGATGAAAAAGCTGAATAACCCGAAGTTTGTTGATAAGGCACCCGAAAAGGTCGTCGCGGTTGAGCGCGAAAAGGCCGAAAAGCTGCGCGAGCATCTCGCAAAGCTGGAGGAATCCATCGCGGCCCTCGGTTGATGCTGTTTCATCAAATGCAAATGCAAGTGCCGCAGGCAAACAGGCCTGCGGCACATTTTTTTCGTTTCTCTGCACCTAATACGAAACCAATATTGAAAAATTGTTGAAACTGTCCATTACTTTTTCCCTGTTTTGGTCGGATATTTACATATAAAGGGATTTAACCGGCAGCAAGGGATGGAGGGACAGACCATGGTGGAACGAATTGAACAAATACAGGCGCTTTATCGTGCGACGGAGCAGCAGAGCCACAATACCGGCATGGACACGCACCGTTCTGCCGGACAGGCAGAGCCGCAGGATACGGTCACACTGGATACGGACTGGCAGCGCACGGACTGGACGCGCGCGGTCAATGAGGTGCTGGAAAGCCTGCGCGACAGCTTTCCCGGCATCGATATCGTGACCGGCAGTGCGCAGGATGCAGACGAACTGCGGCAGCTTGCTGCCGGACTGGGCGGCGGCAAGCATCTGGTGATCGATCAGGCCTTTCTGGATAAAATGGCGCAGGGACCGGAGGACTTTCAGGAGGGATGCGAAACGCTGCTGCGGCTGTTGCGCACGCTCAACGTCACGGATATCTCGGGCGTGTATGTTAGCCAGGAGAAAGCGCAGACATGGAAGTATTTTGAAAAGTCGCCGGCGGCCGAGCAGATGGAAAAGGCAAGGCAGCTGCTGCACTGGTTTGCGGAGATGAACAAACCGAAGGAGGAGAAAAAGACGATTTTCGTCACCAACCCGCGCAACTACTCGACCAAGGGAAAGTATCATCGCTTGGCCCGTGCGGCGAGCGTGGGGCAGGTGAATATGCTCATTTCGGATATCAACAGCGCAATCAATAACTTGCAGGGGGAGGCCATGTCCTCGAGTGAGAATGCAGCACAGGCACGGCGCGCCATTCGTTCGCTGCGCACGTTGTTGCAGCGCGCATCGAGAAAAATCAGCCGTTTGCAGGCCGAGCAACTGCTCAGCGCAAAGAAAAAACGTGCTGAGCGCGAACAAAAACAGGAAGAAGCCAGCCGTTTGCGCCGTGCGCAGAAGGAGCAGCGTTCCAAGCGGATGCGCGCGGACGCGACCACGGCAAATGGCGGCATTACGCAGACACCGACGCAGCACAAGCGTTGGAAGAACAGCCCCTATGATGCGTTTTCCACTGTGGCACCGCCTGTCTGCCCGTTGCCTTCGGTTTCTGCAGGCGACATGGGCAGCGCGGGAGACGCTGCGGGCGGTGCGGTCGAACTGGGACCGGAGATTGCGCTTTGAGTCAGTCAATAGAAAAAAGGGGAAACCGCGGTTTCTCCTTTTTCTTTTTGGCAAGGCATGGTATAATGTTGCATATTGTTTTTCAGGAAAGGGTTTATTATGGATACCGAAATTCCCAAAACCGCTGTTGATTATATTCACTCGCTCGGCCGTTTTTCCGGCGCGCCCGGTCTGCATCGCATCCGCGCGCTGTGCGCGGCGCTGGGCAATCCGCAGGATGGACTGAAATTTGTGCATCTGGCGGGTACAAACGGCAAAGGCTCGACCGCCTGCATGTTGGATTCCGTGCTGCGCGCGGCGGGATATCATGTCGGGCTGTACACTTCGCCTTACCTCGTGCAGTTTCATGAGCGCATCCGCGTAGACGGCATCATGATTCCGGACGCGGACTTGACGCGCTTGTCCGCGCGCGTGGCACAGGCCTGCAAGGGGCTGGTGGTGCCCGAGGGAGAGCACATCGGTGAGTTTGAATTCACAACGGCGCTGGCGTTTTTGTACTTTGCCGAGCAGCGATGCGACATTGTTGTGCTGGAAACCGGTCTTGGTGGCCGGTACGACGCGACCAACATCATCCGAGCGCCCGAGGTATGTGTCATTACCCCGATTTCGCGCGATCATATGGCGGTGCTGGGCGACACGGTTGCCGAAATCGCGGCGGAAAAGGCCGCGATCATCAAGTCTGACTGTGCGGTTGTGTGCGCGGAGGGGCAGCCGGACGAGGCATTGCCGGCCATCCGGCGCGCGTGTGACGCGGTGGGTGCGGTCTGGTATGACGGCATGCAGGACATGCAGGCGCTGCGGTGCGATATCACGGGCTCCGCGTTTGTACACGGCGGGCAGGGCTATACGATTGCAATGCCCGGTCGCCATCAACTGCAAAACGCGCAGACTGCGTTGCGCACGTTTGCTGCGCTGCGGGAGCGCGGCTGGAACATCTCGCCCGAGGCCGAGATACGCGGACTGGCGCGGGCGCGTATGCTCGGGCGGCTCGAGCGCATGGGCGACCAGCCGCTGGTGCTGCTTGACGGGGCGCACAATGCCGCGGGCGTGGCGGCGCTCACCCGCACGGTGGATGAGATGCTCAAAATGCGCCGTCTGCTGGTCGTGATGGGCATGGTCAAAGACAAGGAATATGCGGAATGTATTTATGAGATGGCGCGCCGCGCGGATGTATTCTTTGCCTGCGCGCCGGAGGCGGATACGCGCGCGCTGCCGGCGCAGACTGCGGCGGCTATTGCGGAGCAGCACTGCGGCGAGGTGTATGACTGTCACACGGTTGCGTGTGCGCTCGGGCTGGCGCTGGAAAAGGCCGCACCGCGTGATTGCGTGCTGGTCTGCGGGTCGCTATATCTGATTGGCGAAGCGGAAAAAATCCTGCGCACGCGACAGAAAGCGGCAGAATAAAACGGTAAAAAATGGTAAACTTGGGCTTGTACCGGGAGGGTACAAGCCCTTTTTGTTTGGGCAGAAAAATGAGGTGAAAACGGATATGCTGCATATCACACAGGCGGAAAGCGAGGGTGTGCTGACGGTTTCGCTGTCGGGCGAACTGGACCACCACGCCGCGCGGGAAGCCATTGAGCAGAGCGAGGATCTGATGGCGCTCTATCCCTGCGAAAAGCTGGTGCTCAATTTGGCGGGACTGACGTTTATGGACAGCTCGGGTCTTGCGGTCGTGCTGCATCTGCACCGTACCTGTGCGCGCAGCGGCTGCGATTTTGTGGTGCGCGGCACGCCGCCGCAGCCGATGCGCGTGTTTGAAGCGGCGGGTCTGCCGCAGGTCATGATTTTCGAGAGGGGGGAGTAATTTGCGCGCGGTCATCAACAAAATGAGCCTGAAATTTGAAAGCCACTCGGTCAACGAAGCGTTTGCCAGACAGGCGGTAGGCGCGTTTGTGGCACAGCTCGACCCAACGATGGAGGAACTGGGCGACATTAAAACCGTGGTGTCCGAGGCGGTCACCAATGCGATTGTCCATGGTTATGCGGATAAAAGCGGGTTTATCACGATCACGGTGCGGCTGATGGAAGGGCGTATACTGGAAATCAAGGTCAAGGACACCGGACGCGGTATCGAGAATGTCGAGCAGGCGCGTCAGCCCATGTTCACCACAGGGGATGACACCCGCAGCGGCATGGGCTTTACCATTATGGAATCGTTCACGGACAAGCTGCGCGTGCGCTCCACTCCGGGTAAGGGGACGATGGTGACGATGGTAAAGCTCTTGCGGGAGCGCAGCACGTGACCGGTACAATGCGCGACCTGCTCGAGCGGGCAGCGGCGGGGGATCGCGATGCGGAAGCGCAGCTGATCGAGGGCAACAGCGGACTTATCTGGTCGATTGCGCGGCGGTACTATGGGCATGGCGTAGATCCGGATGACCTGTATCAGCTGGCCTGTGTAGGCTTTATCAAGGCGGTGCGAGGCTTTGACGCAGCGCTCGGCAACGAGTTTTCTACTTATGCGGTGCCCAAAATTGCGGGCGAGATTCGACGGTTTTTGCGGGATGACGGCGCGGTCAAGGTCGGGCGCGCGGTGAAGGAGCGCGCGATGCGTGTGCGGCGCGTTCAGGCTGGGCTGGAGGGGCGCACCGGACGTTCGCCTACTGTGACCGAGGTTGCCGCCGCGGCCGGACTGACCGTGGAAGAGGTCGCCTCCTGCGAGCAGGCCGATGTGACGGTGGATTCGTTTGAGCGTGAGCTGTCCGGCGGCGGGCGGCTGGGCGATCTGGTGGGCGACGAGGGAATGGAGGAGCGCACCTGCCTGTACCTGTCGCTGGGCGAGGCGATTGGCACATTGCCGGAGCGTGAGCGGCAGGTGCTTTCGCTTCGTTTTTCGCGCGACCTGACCCAACAACAGGTGTCTAAAATCATTGGCGTGTCACAGGTGCAGGTGTCGCGTATTGAAAAACGCGCGATAGAAGCGCTGCGTAAAAAACTGATAGAATAGAGCGGGCAGCATGCGGGATGCGGCCCGCTTTTTTGATGCCGGAAGATTGACATTGACAGGCCGCGCAGGCTGGGTTAAACTGAAAGCAGATACTGGAAAGGGGTGGAAACGATGAGGAAAACGGTGCGGAAATCGGTGATTATCTGGGCGGTGGGTCTGGCAGTGATCTGGGTGATGATCGTGCTTGCCATATCGCTTTCTCCCACGATGCAGGGCAGTATCCCGTATTTCGGCAGCTTTGGCAGCCGCACAATGTGGGTTGCGGCCACGCTGGCCGCAGCGGTATATCTGTTGCCCGCGGTACTGTACGGTGTGGGACAACACTGGGCCAAATATCTGCTTGCGGTCATCAACGGCGCGGTGATGGTGACCACGCTTGTGCTGCTCGGCCTGATGGTGGTGATGACGCTGTTTCAGATCGGTGGCGAAGGCTGGTATGTCATGGGCTCCGACCGCTGGTTTATTCTGGTGGCGGTGCTGGGCGTTGCGGCGTTTGCCGCGGGATTTCTGTGGTTCCGGGCCGCGTTTCCCGTGCGTGGGTCGGATAAGGTGTGAGAAAACAAGAGAAAAAGGCGGCTGCCAATCGGCAACCGCCTTGCTTTTTACATTTTTCAGATTTTCTGCATGAAATTAGCCGCTGCCTTGGCCATCAGCCGCTTGGTGCCTTTCTGGTCGAACGCGATTTCGAGCAGTGCGTCATTTCCCATCGGTTTTACCGATACGATCATGCCGTCGCCAAAGGCCTTGTGGTGCACGCGACAGCCCGCCGGGAAATCCGGCAGCGGCGCGCCTGCCGCTTTGGGAGCAGCAGCAACCGAGGACGCGGATGAAAGCGTGCGCGCACGAGTGATTTGTGCGCGGGGCAGGCCGGGCTCGGGCTGGGTGGCCGAGGAAAACATGCGGCTTTCCACGATGTTGCTGTCGAGCAGCTCACGCGGCATTTCGTCGATGAAACGGGAGGGATGTGCGTACTGCGTGCGGCCGTACAGCAGACGGCGCTCGGCGCAGGTGAGATAGAGCTGTTCTCTGGCGCGTGTGACCGCAACATAGCAAAGCCGCCGCTCCTCCTCCATATCCTCCTCGCGCTCCATCGCGCGGAAGCCGGGGAACAGGCCGTCCTCCATGCCTGCAAGGAACACGATAGGGAACTCCAGCCCCTTGGCCGAGTGCATGGTCATCATCAGCACCGCGTCCTCGTCCTCGGCAGACTGGTCGGCATCGGTGTAGAGCGCCATGTTTTCCAAAAAGCCGCCCAGCGTGGGCGCTTCGTTCTTTGCCTCATAGTCGACGATGTAGGATTTCAGTTCTTCGATGTGCTCCAAACGGCCTTGTTCTTCCATGCCGCCCTTCTCCTCAAGGGCACGGCGATAGCCGGTTTTCTCAAGCAGATCGTCATATAATTCGGAGAGCGAGAGAAATTCCCGCTGCTGGCGCAGGTTTTCCATCATCACGCCGAATTTTTCCATCGCGGCAGCACTGCGCGCGAGCGGCGCAAACTGCGAGGCATTGCGCACGACGTCATACAGCAACATACCGTTTTCCAACGCGATCTGCGAGGCGGTTTCGACCGACTTGTCTCCGATTTTGCGCGTGGGCACGTTGATGATGCGGCGCAGACGCAACTCGTCCGCCGGGTTTTCGAGCACCCACAGATAGGCGAACATATCGCGCACCTCGGCGCGCGAGAAGAAGTCGCGGCCCTTATAGACGCGATAGGGAATGCCTGCACGGATGAAGGCGGCGGCAATGTTATCCGAAAGGACGTTGTTGCGGTACAAAATCGCAAAATCGCCCCACCGGCGGCCTGCTTCCACACCCTCGCGGATGGTGTCTGCGATGTAAGCGGCCTCCCCCTCCTGGCTGTCCGAGCGGTGCAGGTGTATTTTCGAGCCGCCCGCCTGATCGGTCCAAAGCTCCTTGCCCTTGCGGCCGACGTTGTTTCGGATGACCTCGTTGGCGGCGCTCAGAATGTTGCCGGTTGAGCGGTAATTCTGCTCCAGACGGATGGTTTTGGCGTTTTTAAACTGCTTTTCAAACTCCAGAATGTTGGCGATGGTCGCGCCGCGGAATTTGTAGATACTCTGATCGTCGTCACCGACCACGCAGATATTCTCATAATGCCCCGCCAGCAGGCTGGTCAGCACATATTGGGCATAGTTGGTGTCCTGATACTCGTCCACCAGCACATAGCGGAATTGCCGCTGATAATAGTCCAGCACGTCCGGATTGCTTTGCAGCAGCAGGACGGTTTTCATGATGATATCGTCAAAATCGAGCGCGCACGCCTTGCGCATCTCTTTTTCGTACAGCTTGTAGACGTCCGATACTTTTTCGCGGAAGTAGTCGCCCACGGCATCCGCGGCAAACTGCTTTGGTGTCATCAGCTTGTCCTTGGCGCGGCTTATCATACTGATGACCGTGCGCGGGTCAAAGGTTTTGGTATCGAGATTGAGATGCTTCATCACATTGGTGACAACGCGCTTTTTGTCATCCTCGTCGTAGATCGTGAACGCACTGTCAAAACCCAGCAAATCGCTGTGGCGGCGCAGAATACGCAGGCAGGCCGTGTGAAAGGTGTAGGCCCAGACGTCGCTTGCCGCCTGCTCATCGGGCAAAGCCGCCAGCAGACGGTCGCGCAGCTCGCGCGCGGCCTTGTTGGTGAAGGTAATGGCGATGACCTGCCATGGGCGCGCGGCGTCGACCGCGCACAGCTTTTCGGCGCGCGCGCGGTTTTCCGGCTTGGGTGCGGTCAGGTATTCGGTCAGGAACAGAAGATCAGCCTCGGTTGCGCCCTCAGGGGCAAATTCGCTGGTCAGTCCCTGCCCAAAGCGCAGGATGTTGACGATGCGGTTGATGAGCACGGTGGTCTTGCCGCTGCCCGCGCCTGCCAGAATGAGCAGCGGGCCTTCGGTGGTGAATACCGCCTCTCGCTGGCGGTCATTTAAGTGCGCAAAGGATTGCTCGATAATCGCGCGCCGCACGGCGGCATATTTTATGTCAAATTTGGTCGGTTCCATGGGGCTCCTCGTTTCATTTTGAAGATACGAAACCAGTATAGCATAAACCGGGAAAGAAAACAAATGTTCTTATGCTGCGCGCATAAAAAAGCCGCCCTGTGGGGCGGCTTTTTTTAGGCGAGTCCGATGAGTGTACATACACCATGCACCGCAAGACAGAGCGCAAGGCCGAACGCGGTCGGTAGCGCGACGGCGGCAAGTGTCCATTTGATGCTGTGTGTTTCCTTCCAGATGGTCAGGCAGGTGGTCGAGCACGGCCAATGCGCCACGGAAAACACCAGCGTGCACAGTGCGGTGCAGACGGTCCAGCCGTTGGCCAGCAGCAGCGTGCGGAATGCGGCAAGATCGGCAACATCCGCGATGGAGCCGGTGGCAAGGTAGCCCATGACGATGAGCGGCATGACCAGCTCGTTGGCCGGAAAGGCAAGGACAAAGGCAAGTAGGATTACACCGTCCAGACCGAACAGCCGACCTGCGGGGTCGAGCAAGGCGGTCAGGTGCGAAAACACCGATATGCCACCGATATCAAGGTTGGCCAGCAGCCAGATGAGCGCGCCCGCGGGCGCGGCAACCGCCGCCGCACGACCGAGCACAAACAGAGTTCGGTCAAAGACGCTGCGCACAATGACCTGCCCGATCTGCGGGGCGCGGTAGGGTGGCAATTCGAGGGTGAAAGAGGAGGGAGCGCCTTTCAGTACGGTTGCTGACAGCAGGCGCGAGGCCGCAAGGGTCAGCATCACGCTGCCCGCGATTACGGCGGTGAGCAGCAGCGCGCCGCCCGCTGCGCTGTCCGTGAAAAACACGGCACATAGGAAAATCAGCAGTGGGAACCGCCCATTGCAGGGCGCAAACGTGTTGGTCAGAATGGCGATGAGCCGCTCGCGCGGCGAGTCGATGATGCGGCAGCCGGTCACGCCGCAGGCGTTGCATCCGAAGCCCATGCACATGCTTGGGTAAAAAGAGGATGCGATGCTGATGCGCACCGCTTTCGGGAGATTCGCTTTGTCATGCGTCAATCGTAACGGGAAACTTGGAACAATGTAGAAAGTGTTCGTAAATATGCAAAGAAAGATTGAAGTTTCGGCTGTATCAGGCTATAATAAAGACAAATATTGCAAGCAATCCCCAAACATGCAGGCAACCGGGGGCAGTCCTCTCCGGATGAGAGCGCAATCCTTATTCAAGCAACCGGACTGCACGAAAAAACAAAGGAGGAATACCAATATGAGAAGAAAGGGCTTGGCCATACTGCTGACCTTGGCCATGCTGCTGGGTATGTTTCCAACCGCAGCACTGGCGGCGGGACCGCAAGACCAATTGGAGTCCCGGCAGGAGCAGATCGTGGAAAGTGAGACGGTCACCGTTGATACATCAGGCGTGGACCTGCCGGACAACGATGAACTGTTCGCCGGGTATGTGCGGCAATTGCTGTACCCGAAGTCTGGCGATGCCGTGCTGTTTCGCAGCTATGGCGAAACAGCGCTGACAAACGATTTAGACAAAGCGATCTATGAAAAGCTGAAAGAAAAGATTGAGTATGTAGCTGCAAACGGCGGCTCAACCGAGTTTACGCTGACGCTGCAAGACTTGGGTATTAAGGAATCGTGGACCACAGGCGAGGTTGGCATATCCGCTTGGATAGAAAACGGTGGGTTTACACAAGAAGCGAAAAATGCGATCCAGACGCAAATTTTCACACAGGATGCCAGAAAAATCATCAACTTGCTGATGATTGACTGCCCCTATGAGCTGTATTGGTTTGATAAAACAGCGGGCTATAGCAGCTCTGCTTATCCGTCTGCATCGGTTGACGGCGACACCTTAACCTTTCAGGGCGGGTTGAAATTTTCGTTTATTGTCGCGCAGGCATATCAGGAGAGCGCCAACCAGTACAGGGTGAGCAGCAGCAAGGTTTCTGCGGCAACGACGGCCATTCAGAACGCTAACCAGATTGTTGCGGACAACCAAGGTAAAACCGACTACGAAAAGCTGGAAGCCTATAAAAATGAAATTTGCACGCTGACCGATTATAACAACGCAGCCGCTTCCGGTAGCACCACGCCCTACGGGGACCCGTGGCAGCTCATCTATGTGTTTGACAACGATCCCGGTACCACGGTTGTTTGTGAGGGTTATGCAAAGGCGTTTCAGTATCTGTGCGATAAGTCGCAGCTGACCAATACAACTTGCTACACGGTTACCGGCATGATGAGCGGCGGTACGGGTGCAGGCCGCCATATGTGGAACATCGTCAAGATGAATGATCAGAACTATCTGGTTGACGTGACCAACAGCGATGCAGGAACGGTCGGTGCAAGCGGTGGGCTGTTCTTGGATGCGCCGCAAGCAGGCGGCAGCATGGAAACCGGCTACACCTTCACCGCGGGCAATAAAAATATTACCTATACATATGATGCGGACATCATGAACCTGTACGGCAATGCGATCCTCACACTGTCGGAGACGGGATACCAGCAGCAGACACCGATTGCGGGCACAGTGACCATTGACGGCACGCCGAAGATCGGTGAAACGCTCACGGCAAACACCAGCGGTATCACGACGCCGGCATCCGGTGCTTCTTTCACCTACAAGTGGTATCGAGACGATGCGGTGATTGGCAGCGCGACTGGACAGACCTACATCCCTGTAGCGGCGGATGCGGGCAAGGCCCTGAAGGTTGAGGTCATGGCGGCAAACCATTCCGGCAGTGTGATGAGCGCTCCGACTGCCGCGATAGAGAAAAAGGATGCGCCGCAAGCGCCTACGGGCTTTGCCGTGACAGAAGTTACCGATACGTCGATTACCGTTACGGAAAATGCGGATTGGGAATATCGTTTGGGGGCGGATGGCGTTTGGCAGACATCCAATACCTTTACCAATCTGACAGCCAATACACCATATCAGATTTACGCCCGCGTAGCGGAAACAGAGGATACCAAGCCGTCTGATGCGTCCCAGCCGCTGTCGGTCACCACCGCGGCCGCGCAGATCCGCGCGGTAAGCGTGACGGTCGCTGCACCGGAAAAGAACGGTACACCGGCGACTAAGGACAACATAACCGTTTCCGAACCTGCGGGCGGCGTAGCGGTAAGCAGTGTGGCGTGGTCGGTAGACGGTGCGCCGTTTGCTGGGAACAAATTTGCTGGCGGTACGGCATATACGGTTGCCATTACCCTGACGGCGGACGCAGACCAGAGCTTTGCAAGCCCGACGTCGGTAACGCTGAACACCGACAGTGCGCAGAACATCACACCCGATGGAAGCGGCAATCTGGTCATTACCAAAACCTTCCCTGCAACAGCCGCGAAAACGGTGACGGGGCTTACGGTCATGACCCAGCCGACCAAAATGGAATACGTCACGGGCGAGAACTTCGATAAAACCGGCATGGTGGTTAAAGCAACCTATGATGATGGCACGACCGATGACAACTTCACCGATTATACTGTGGAAGGCGGCAATAACCTTGCGAAAGGCACCGCTTCGGTAACCATCAAGGCGGGCAGTGCATCTGCAACGGTGGCAATCACGGTAAAGGGTGTTTTGACAGCAACCGACTTTACCTATACAGCGCCTGCAAGCCTTATCTATGACGGACAGCCCAAACAGGCACAGGTACAGGCAAACAGCGGCATTACCGGCATTGGTGCAATAACGGTCAAGTATAATGGCAATGCTGCCGCGCCCATGGACGCAGGCACTTACGCGGTGACCTTTGACGTAGCAGCGGGCACAGACTATGCCGAGGCAGCCGGCCTGTCCGCAGGCACGTTCACTATTGCAAAGGCGACACCGACCATTACCGTAAATGATCTGACAGTTACGATTAATAAAACGGCCCCGCTGGGCGCGTCCATTGTGCCGGCTGATTTGATGCTGTCCTATCAGAGTGGCAATGATACTATCGCCACAGTGGACCAAAGCGGAAATGTAACCGGCAAGGCGGTTGACAGCACTACCATCACGGTTTCCTACGCGGGCAACAGCAACTACAATACCGCAGAGAAGATTGTTACGGTGACGGTCACGGATAAGACGCCGATTGCGGTAACATTTGCCGATGCGGCAAGCAAGCCGTACACCGATGCCGGTTACAAGCTGGGCGAACAGTTCACCGCAGCAACGGTGGGGAATGGCATAGATGGCAAAACAGCAAGGTATCGTTACAACGATCAGGAGTATGATGCGCTGTCCGAGTTGCCTGCGGTAACGGCCGTCGGCATCTACACGGTCACAGCGTTCTATGAGGATGAAACCTACTACGGCGAACAATCGGCCACATTTACCATCACAAAGGTGGATCAGGCGCAGATGACGATCAGCAGTGCCGATGCTGTCCGCTTTGGACAAACGCTTACGCTGACCACCGAGGGCGGCTCGGGCACCGGTGCGGTGACCTATTACGTCACGGATGGCACGGGCAGTGCGTCTGTCAGCGGCAACGTGCTGACCCCGACTAAAGCGGGAGATGTGACGGTCACCGCTGTAAAGGCTGCGGATGCCAACTATAACGAGATAACTGCCACGCAGACTGTCACGATCGACAAGGCAGAGGCGGCAGAAGCCATGAAAACCGCTTCCGGTACAGTAGTGGCCGGTGCGCAAGGTTCGGTCACCCTGCCCGCCCTGCCTGCCGGCGCAGCCTATGGAGCGGTCAGCCTCGGTGCAGGCACTACGAACGATACTGTAGTCAGCCCGAGCGTCAGTGGCGGTAAACTGATCTACACCGGCGGCAGCACAGTGGCGGTCGGCACAGCGTATACAGTTACCGTTGCGGTCAATGGCGGTGATAATTACAATGACTTCACCATCACCGTTACGCTGACCGGCAGCAACAGACTCACCCCGACCCTGAAGGTCAATCCGATAAATGTTACCTACACCGGAAAGGATGTACCCGCCTCGGCCATCACAGGCACGGCTCAAGATGGCGATAAGACGGTATCCGGCACATGGAGCTGGGACACCGGCAAACCTGCACCGAAGAATGTGGCGGACAGCGGCGCGTATGAAGTGCGCTTTACCCCTGACGATGAAGCGTATGCTTCAGGTACGACAACCGTTCAGGTAACCATTTCCAAGGCTACCCCCACCGGCGCGCCCAAGTATACGGCGATTACTACCAATGGAAAAACGCTTGCTGATGCCGGGCTGACCACAACGGGCGGCACATTTAATGTGCCCGGCACAGTTGTGTGGGAACAGGCGGCAAAGACCGAGGTGGCGGCCAATACCGCTTACAAATGGGTATTCACGCCCAACGATACGGCAAACTATAACACGCTGACCGGCTCTATCACGCTGTGGAATCGTTCGTCGGATAGCTCCGACACGACCGATGATCGTTCCGACCCGGTTTCGCAGCCCTCGACCAGCGGCGGCACGTCCACTGTTATCATGGATGTAAATTCGTCTGTGTCCGGCACGACGGCCAGCGCTACGGTTTTCACCTTGACTATGAATACCGCGGTGGAACGGGTGCTCAATGCTGCGGAGAAAAATGGCACTGATCCGGTTGTTGTCATCAGCGTGGATACATCCAGCCGCGCGGACGGCATGAAGGTTACGCTGCCGGTATCCTCGCTGAAAACGCTGGGTAAGCACGCTTATGCAACGCTAACGGTTGTTTCGGATGTGGCCGAGGTTACGCTTGACAGCGACGCGATTAGCGCGGTCACCTCGCAGGCGGTCAGCACGATAACGCTGTATGTTACGCCCGTAGCTACCAGCGAGCTGAACGGCCTCCAGAAAGAGGCAGTGGGCACTGCACCGGTGTTTGACTTGTCGTTCAAGAGCGGGAACACCACCATTTCGGACTTTGACGGTGGCCGCGTGACAATCACTCTGCCGTACACGCTCAAGTCCGGCCAGACTGCTGCCGGTATTGTCGTTTGGTACATGGACAACAATGGTAACCTGACCGCATGTGACACAACCTACAATACCAGCCGTCGCGAAGTGACGTTTACAACCACGCACTTTTCCAAGTATGTCATCGGCTACGAGGAGCCGGAGCAGATCTGGATGAACCCCTACTCCGATGTTTACCGTGGCGCATGGTATTACGATGCGGTGCAATTTGTCACGGATAAGGGCCTGATGAATGGCACGGCTGCTGCACGCTTCTCACCCGACGAGACAACTACCCGCGCGATGATTGTCACGATTCTGCATCGCTTGGAAGGCAAGCCGGTGGTTAACTACGCCATGCGGTTTGACGATGTGGCTTCGGGACAGTGGTATACCGAGGCCATCCGCTGGGCGGCGGCCAACAATATCGTTACCGGCTACGGCGATGGTACATTTGGCCCGGAGGACACGATCACGCGTGAGCAGATGGCTGCGATTCTGTACCGTTATGCGCAGCACAAGGGCTATTCAGTCAGCACGACCGGCAGTCTGAGCGGCTACGCGGATGCGAATGCCATCAGTAATTACGCCACCGCAGCGTTCCACTGGATCTGCGGTCGCGGTATTATGGAAGGGACTACAACTACCACGCTCGGCCCGGCGGAGTCCGCCACCCGTGCGCAGGTCGCTACCATTTTGCTGCGGTTCTGCGGCGTGTACAACGTGTAAAAGTGAAAACATAGAGCAGACACAAGATATCCATACTGTACTCCACGACTACGACATCACGAATTGAGTGGGTTACACAGGCACAAAAACAGACATCTACAGAAATGTGGATGTCTGTTTTTCGTAAGGAGGATATTAGAGATTTCTCAACATCGGATAAAAGCCGTTGGCGGTCCTATCGATACACTTGGCACTTGTCATACATATCAGACACGATGCTGCGGGTGCTTTGGGTACAGAATAGGTTTTTATATCTCATATTCTGTGCTGCCATTTGCAATGTTGAATTTGCCGACCAATGTTTTGAGCATGCTTGACTGACCAGACAATTCCTCACTTGCTGCTGCACTCTCCTCTGCCGTCGCGGAGTTGGTCTGCACCACGCTGGAAACCTGATCCAGTCCCTGTGCAATCTGATCGGCAGCCTGTGCCTGTTCCGCGGATGCCGTCGCAATTCGCTTAATGGATGCTACCACTTCATCGGCCACCGCTGCGGTTTCGTTCAAAACCTTTGCTGCATCCGTTGCCAATGCACCGCCTTGTTCCACGGCATAGATAGCGTTTTTAATCAGCTCCTGCGTATTCTGGGATGCCTTGGCAGATTTGCCCGCGAGGTTTCTTACCTCATCCGCCACAACGGCAAAGCCCTTTCCGGCTGCACCTGCGCGCGCAGCTTCCACGGCGGCATTCAAAGCAAGAATATTCGTCTGGAACGCAATGTCATCAATGGTCTTGATAATGCCCTGTATTTGCTGCGAGGTTTGCTTAATCTCATCCATTGCGGACATCAGTTCCTGCATTTTCTGTTTGCTTTCATTGACCTTGGTGCCGGTAAGCATGGTTAAATTGTTGGCAGAGTCCGTATCTTTGGCATTTTGAGAGATTCTTGCATTGATTTCCTGTATTGTCGCCGCGAGTTCCTCGACAGCACTTGCCTGCTGGGTAGCGCCTTGGCTGAGCGCCTGTGCGCCGTGGGATACCTGCTCTGAGCCCAAAGCAACCTGATTGGCCGCAAGATCGATTTCTCGGAACGCATCGCTGAGAGATGTGCTGATCTGCTTCATAGAAGTTTCGATTTCGGCCAAATCACCGATATATGAAATGTTCATTTGGATATCCAAGTCACCTTGTGCGATTTGCAGCAATTTATCACGAATATCATCGATGAATTCTTTCAAATGCTGTTGCATCTGATGTACAGAATAAACAAGCATTCCCAATTCCGAGGTATCTTCCTTCATGTTGCCTTCGACTGACAGATTACCTTTGGAAAATTCTATCATTTCCCTCTGTATAATTTTGAGAGGACGGATTACCTTTTTTCTCGTAAACAACGTACTGAAGATTTGGAATGCAATAATCAGGATAACGAGGATGGTTACCATGATTCGAATGATAAGCATACTTGCTTCCTGCTTTTCGATTTCAGACGCAAGGCGCGCTTGAAATGTCTCAACAAATTCGGCCTGTAGAGATTCAATTTCCATCAAATCTGTGCTGTATGCCTCGCCAAATACATACTCCAGCGCAGAAGGAATATCCCCGTTCATTGCCAGACTCATAGCGCTTTCTTCCATCGGCACCAAGGTGTTGGAGAGTTGCAACATTTTGATGATAAGAGCATCCTCTTCGGCGGTAAGCCCGATCTCCTTCATTCTGTCGTAGCCGATTGTTCGATTTTGCAAATTATATACTTCATTCTGGTAGTTATCGTGATATGTTGCTTCTCCAGTGGCGGCGCAGGCTCTTGCCTGTTCGGTTAAGTACCCGGCTGCATCCAAAAATTGCTGTGCAGCCGATGTTAATTCGTTTCCATCACTATACATTTTTATCGTGAGATTGCTCATAATCGCCGATAATAAAAAGGATATTCCCAGTACGATAACCAATGCAATAGTGCCCAAATTCAACGCTGTTAGTAATGTGGATTGCTTGACCGCCTTTTTCATATTGATTTACCCTCCTCGGATCCAAATTTCAAAGTGAGATGTATATTAAAAAGCGAAATTTGATGTGTCATATTCGCTATCTTTTCCACTGCTGAACCCTGCCCGGCAAGAGGCATTTTCGATGTTGTTCGCGTTTTGTACAAATTGATCGTTATTAGTATAACCTATCTTGTCCAAAAGGACAATGGTTTTTGGAAAAAATTGTGTACTAAAAAGAGCGATTTTACCAGCTGACAAATAGGGAGGATAGAGTCATGAGGTTAATGCCGCGTTGCAGCACTTAAAAATCACAAGAGCGGATAACCATGGATAAAAAGACGTATACATGCGGCATGATATCTGGACAATCCCTTCGTGAAATACCGCAGAAATGCGTTATTCAGAAACCGAAATAGATTCTTTCAGAGAAGTGTACGGAGATTGCTGCTCCAGCCTTGCTAAATAAAGAGTGATGCAGCTGCTGCACATGAGAAGCAATTCCAGAAGGAAGGCAGCATAGAATTTTATCAAAGTAGAAAGGAGGCCAAACAATGAATGATACCAAAAAAAACACGTATCCTGTACCGTGCCGTGCCACGCTTCTCGAGCTGCTTGAGAACGTCATTGTGGCGCAGTTCGAAGAAGAGGCGGCCGGAAAGTAGGCATAGGTTAAAGGGAGCGCTGGCGGTCGGCAAATGGGGAAGGGGAGATAACTATTCAAAAATCGTCGGTCGCCTGTAGAACGGTCCTGTATCTGCGGCTGAGCCGTGACGACGATAATCCGGGCGAAAGCGAAAGCATCCAGAACCAACGCAGCCTTTTACAGGCGTATGCGGAGCGGGAAGAGCTTTGTGTTATAGGGGAGTATGTGGACGACGGATGGTCAGGCACCAGCTTTGACCGTCCGCGCTTTCAGGATATGCTCCGTGACATGGAGCAGCACCAGTTTGAGGTCGTTCTGGTCAAGGATTTGTCACGGCTTGGGCGCGATTATATCCAAACCGGGCGGTATCTGGAGTTGGTATTCCCGGAGCATGGTGTGCGGTTGATTGCGGTAGGGGACGGGATTGATACCGCACGGGCAGATACCGACCTGGCACCGTTTCGCAATGTCGTCAATGAGATGTACGCTCGTGATACCAGCCGTAAGATTCGCGGCGCGCTGTATACAAAAATGCAGGCAGGCAAGTTTATTGGTAACTTTGCGCCGTATGGATACCAAAAAAGTCCCAAAGACAAAAACCGTTTGATTCCCGACGAGCGGGCCGCTGCGACCGTGTGGCAGATATTTGCTTGGGCGGCTGTCGGCAAACGGCCGGCGGAGATTGCGCGCATGCTGAACGAGCGCGGCAAACCGCCGCCTTCTGTCTATCGCTCTTTGGTGCATCCGGCACTGAGTCCCGACCATTACTCCAAACACAAGGAGTGGACCTCGACGGGGGTCAGCCGCATGTTGCAAGATGTGGTATATCTGGGCCATATCGCACAGGGAAAGACCGAAAAAGTCAGTTTCAAAAGCAAAAAAACGCGCGTAAAACAGGCAGATGAATGGATTCTTGTCCCAAATCAGCACGAGCCGCTGGTTTCTGAACAGACTTTTGCTGCGGTGCAGCGCCAACGGTCGGCCCGTCGCTGTAATCGGAAAGAGGCGTTTTCCAATTTGTTTTCAGGACTCGCTTTCTGCAAGGATTGCGGTAAGGCCATGTCCACAGTCGGAACACGCAAGAAAGGCTCGGCAGCCAATCTGGCTTGTGGCGCGTATAAACTTCGGGGCATATCTGCCTGCTCCAATCACTTTATCGCTTATGAGACGCTTTATCGCTGTGTATTGGAGGCAGTGCGGCAATACGTCTGCCTGTCTGAGCAGGAGTGCAGCGCATTATTTGAGAGGTTGAAGCGTCGTTTACGGCTTGACGAGCGGGGACGGGAAACGGGGCGCGGGCGGGAGAGACTGACACAGGAGATAGGGCAGGTGCAACGACTGGTGGCGCAGCTTTACGAGGACCGCGCAGCGGATCGGATTGGGGAGGCCAACTTTTATCCGATTCTGGAACGATATGAACAGAGGACGGCCGCGCTGCAGCAGCAAATCGACGCGTTGCAGCCGGATAGCGGGGCAGAAAGCCTGCATTGGCTGCAAGAACGATTGCGGGCGATCATTGGCCGGTATACAGATGTGGAGGAATTGACGCCGTCCCTGCTGTTTGAACTGATTGAGCGAATCGAGGTCGGGCAAGGTACATATGAAAAAACAGGGAAAGGCAGGGTCAAACGGCAAAAGATCGTTATTTATTTCCGTTTTTTGTCTGTGCCTTACGAAATTGACTGGATAGAATAAACGGGACGTACCAGCCAGATGGTACGTCCCGTTTGCTTGTATCCCTTGTGGGGTTATGGCAGTGTGGTGAAGTTCGTCAGAATTTTTGCTCCTTCTGCACGGGTGGCACTGCCCAGCGGGGCGAGTGTGGTCGCGGTGCGGCCGTTGAGCAGTCCGGACGCCACCGCCCATTGCATGGCTTCCCGTGCGTATGCGCTTATTTGCGCGGCATCCGTGTATACAGACAGGTCGGCGCGTGCGCTGGTATCCTTGCCGAGAAAGTTTGCAAGTCGATAGAGCAGGACGGCAGCCTGTTCGCGGGTGACCGTGTCATTCGGTGCGAAGGTTTCGTCGGTGTAGCCGGTCACAAGGCCGTTGACCCGTGCCCAGTAGACGGGCAGGGCATAATAGGCATTTGCATCCACATCGGCATACGGATAGCCGAGATTGTCGCCCACGTCGGGCTTACCCGCGAGGTTGTACAGCACCGTGGTCAGCATTGCGCGCGACATTACGGTGTCAGGCGAGAAGGTATATGCGTCTGTACCGTTCATCAGCCCCTGCTGGACAATTTCACCCACGCTGTCATAATACCAGCTGTCCGCAGGAACGTCAGTGAACAGACGACCATATTGAGTCAGTGTGCAGGTGAGGACCGGGCTGTTCAGATGGCCGGACAGGATGGCGATGCACTTGGTGGTTGTCGTGGGCGTGAACGGCCCGGTGTAGGGCGTGCTGGACGCGGTCGGCGTGGAGCCATCGGTCGTGTAATAAATGGACGCGCCCGCGGTGGCGCAGTTTAGTGTCAGCAAGCCGTTTTCATATAAAACCGTCGGCGCGGCCGTTGGCGGTATCCCCGCAACCGTCTGGGTTGTCACCGGTGTGCGTGTGCCGTATTTGTCGATGCCGATGACCGTGAACGTCGTGTCGCGGGTGATCGTGATAGGGGCGGTGTATTTGGTGCTTCCGAGATGCGGGGTCGCGTTGCTGGTTGTATAGTACAGAGTCAGTCCTGTGTCAGCGGTCGAAAACGTGACGGAAACG
The DNA here is from genome assembly GCA_019115085.1 of Candidatus Agathobaculum pullicola. Taxonomy (GTDB): domain Bacteria; phylum Bacillota; class Clostridia; order Oscillospirales; family Butyricicoccaceae; genus Agathobaculum; species Agathobaculum pullicola. Next base: position 51,168 of record DXEF01000017.1, read on the forward strand.
CCGTTGTCACCCGGTGTGGAGGTGATGGTCGGTGCGGCATATGCGGGCAGGTTGGTTCCTTTGTTCGGGGCGCTGGTGTAGACCAGGCCGTTTTGTGGGGTGATGCCGCGTCGGCGCAGCAGCTCGGCAACCGTGACAAATTCATATCCTTGTGCTTTGAGCGTATCAATCGCGCGCAGCGCACCCTGCACACTGGTTTGATAGATGTCGTGCGTCAGCACGATTGCACCGTCATGCGCACCCTTGATGATGTTGTTATAGACTGTGCTTGCGTTGCGGTACTTCCAGTCGAGCGGGTCCACACTCCACAGGATGATGGGCGCGGCAACCGTACTTTTGACCGCGCCGCCCAGCGCACCGCCAGGCGTGCGCACCATGTCGGTGTATGAGCCGCCCATGCGGTCAAACAGCAGGCTTTCCACGCGGCTGACCTCGCTCGAGATCGTGCCCGCGCCGTAGCTGTCAAACGGAATCAGGTGCTGATACGTATGGTTGGCGAGCTGGTGGCCTTCCTCGCGCATGCGGGTGAGCAAAGAGGCGTGATTCACGATGCCGTGTGGACCGTTTGTACCGTTCATAAAGAAGGTCGCTTTGGCGCCGCGGGCCTTAAGTCCATCCAAAAGGGTAGAGGTATAGGCCGATGGGCCGTCGTCAAAGGTGAAGGCGATCAGTTTGGCGCCGGTACTTGTCGCAACGGGCGTTTCCGCAGCTGCCGCAGCAAGTGGTAGGCAGGAAACAAGCAGGACAAGCATCAACAATAGAGCGGTGAGTCGTTTTTTCATAATAGTCTCCTTTTCGGGGAAAACATGGAATGGTAGGATATCCACATTGTACTCGATTGGACATGCGCCGTCAATTCCCTTTGAAGGGTGTTTTACAACAAAACGCGCCGCTATCCTTTGAGGATAGCGGCGCATATAGTCGTGCAAAAATATTACAGGAAGATATATTTTAGGATAAATAATACAGCTAGTACATACATGAGCGGAGTCACCTTCTTGCCCTTGCCTGCGGCGAGGTTGAGCAATACATAGGAGATAACGCCCATCGAGATGCCTTCGGAAATGCTGTAAAACAGCGGCATGGAGATAATAGCGAGGTAAGCCGGGATAGCTTCGGTCAGGTTGTCCAGATCGAAGCGGATCTCGGTGACCGTGCCGACCATCAGGAAGCCGACCATGATCAGCGCCGGCGCGGTGGCGAACGAGGGGATGGCGGTGAAGATCGGCGCAAACAGCGTGGAAACGAGGAACAGAATGCCCGTGACCAACGCGGTCAGACCGGTGCGGCCGCCGACAGCTACGCCGGAGGCAGACTCAACAAAGGTCGTCGTAGTTGAGGTGCCGAGGACAGCGCCTGCGGAGGTTGCAATGGCATCCGACAGCAGTGCGGGCTTGATGCCCGGCAACTTGCCGTCCTTGTCGAGCATTTTTGCCTTGGTGGCAACACCGATCAGCGTGCCGAGCGTATCAAAAATATCGACAAACAGGAACGAGAAGATGACCACAACAAAGTTAATGATGCCGACCGCGCCGAAATCCACGTTAAAGCACTGGCCGAAGGTCAGGCCCAGCTTGGAAAAGTCGGTCATACCGAAGGCCGGGAACAGGGTGTAGAAGCCTGCTTCCGCATTCGGCACATACAGGCCGGAAAGCTCACACAGCATGCCGATGACCCAGGTCGACAGGATGCCAAACAGGATGGCGCCTTTGACTTTGTGGATATACAGCACCGCCGTGATGAACAGGCCGACCAGCGCGAGCAGCGCGCAGATGCCCGAGGTGTGGAAGTTATCCGTGAAGCTGGTGATGGTAACAAGTGTGGACGAGTCCACCGCAAGACCCGCGTTCTGCAGGCCGATGAAGGCGATAAACAGGCCGATACCGACTGAAACGCCCTTTTTAAGCGTCAGCGGAATGGCGTTGAAAATCGCTTCGCGCACGTTGGTCAGCGAAAGCACGATAAAGACAAGGCCCTCGATGAATACTGCGAGCAGCGCAACCTGCCAGCTGTAGCCGTAACCGGCGACAACGGTGTATGCCATAAAGGCGTTCAGACCCATGCCGGCGGACAGCGCAAACGGTAGATTTGCCATAAACGCCATACAGACCGTGCCGAGGAAGGACGCCAGTGCGGTTGCCAGCAGTACAGCGGTCGGATCCATGCCGGTCGAGCCGAGAATACTCGGATTGACCGCGAGAATGTATGCCATGGTCATGAAAGTAGTGAGACCTGCCATGACCTCGGTGCGAACTGTAGTGTGGTTATCCGACAGCTTGAACATCTTTTCAAACATGTGTGGTTTCAACCCCTTTTTATTTTCTCTTTTTCCCTTTTCTTACTTGCCGTCATAGGATACGACCGTCGCAAGCGGGTAGCTCTGCAAACGGTCGCGGCCATGAAGCCCCTTTAGTTCGAGCAGGCAAACAATCTTGACCACCGTTGCGCCGAGCGATTCGAGCAGCTTAGCCGCCGCTTCCAGCGTGCCGCCTGTGGCGATGAGGTCGTCAATCAGCACGACGCGCATGCCCGGCTGAATGTCGTCACGGTGCACCTCGATCGAGGCGGTGCCGTACTCCAGCTCGTAGGACATACCGGCGGTCGCACGCGGCAGCTTGCCTGCCTTGCGGATCGGAATGAACGGTTTGTGCAGCTTGTACGCGATCGGCATACCGAACAGGAACCCGCGCGATTCCAACCCCGCAACGACATCAAATGTTTCCCCCTCCAGCAGCGCGGCCATTTCGTCTACCGATAGCTGCAAGCCGTCTGCGTTGCCGATGACTGTGGTGATGTCGCGAAAGATCACGCCCCGTTCGGGAAAATCCGGGATACTGGTGATATACGGTTCAATTTTGCTCATGCTTCCTCCTCCATGCAGTGTTTGTTCCGCATTCTGTGTGTAGTCTTATGCCGCCCGCAGGCGACAAATCATACACAACCATTTTAAGCAAAACCCGCGCGCATTACAAGAGTTTTATTGCCGGAAATCCGATGAGATATGTAGCTTTTTCGCCCTACACAGAATTGAAAAGACATTTTTGTACAAATTTGGGAGAAGTGTACGGATTGGCGGGAGCAGAACGTAAGACGGCATCCGTTTTTGACCCAAGCACATGGTTAGACTTTGCTTGCCGCAGGCGTGTGCGCGGCGAAACGCATGGTCGAGCTGAAAGGCGACGCGCGGCAGGTAGCCTGCGTCCTCAAGCAGTGTGAACAGCGGAAAAAAGATGGCCATGGGCGGCAGCATGACCGATACAACTGTCGCCAGCACACGCCACAGGCCGTCTACCAGTAGGGAAACGACAAATGGCGGCAGGCCGAGTGCGGAAAGAAAGGCGGTAAGCGGTACGCTCAGACCGAGCAGGTGCTCGCCCAGCCATTCGCTCGGGATGTTGGCGCCGAACAGGGTGATGTAAAAGACAAGCGCAAGCAGCAACAGCATAAGCGGCAACCCAAACCGACGGCTGAGCAGGATGCGGTCGATGCGCCGGTCACGGGCATCCGCATCCGCGGGGCTCTGTACGCAGGTCAGGGCGATCTCCTCGGCGCGCAGCGCTGCCGCGGCGGTCATCCAATCGTCTAACTGCTGCGCGGACAGCCCCTCTGGCGGATGCTCGGAGAGCGCGGCGAGCGCCTCTGCGCGCGCAAGGCCAGATGCGTGCACCGCGTTCTCGATTTCGACGGGATAGCGAATGGCCGTGGGGCTGGGGAGAGTTTCTCCATCCAGTACGCTGCAAACTGCCTGCGTCAGCGCGGGCAGACCCCGCCCGCGCCGTGCGGCGCATGGCACGACCGGTACGCCCAGCTCGCGCTCAAGTGCGGGTATATCAATGTGGATGTGCTTTTTGCGTGCCTCGTCCATCAGGTTCAGGCATACAACAACGTTGGGCAGCAGTTCCAGCACTTGTAGAATCAGAATGAGGTTGCGCTCCAGACAGGTTGCATCCGCAACCAGAACAGCGGCGTCTGCTTCGCCATCGGCGAGAAAGTCCCGCGCGACGCGCTCCTCCGCTGAGCGGGGACGCAGCGAATACGTACCCGGCAGGTCGACCAGCGTCATTACCCGTCCGCCGCATTGCATTGTGCCGCGCGCACCGGATACGGTTTTGCCGCTCCAGTTGCCGGTGTGCTGGCGCGCGCCGGTCAGCGCGTTAAAGACGGTGGATTTGCCGACATTGGGGTTGCCCATCAGCGCTACGACCGGAGTTCGCTCCGCCCCCATCAGGTATCCACCCCGATTTCAATTTGCGCGGCATCGTCTGCCCGCAGCGCGATGATCGCGCCGCGGATACGGTAGGCCGTCGGGTCGCCTGCCGCGGCGCGTTGGATGCAGGCCACCCGCGTGCCCGCCACCAGCCCGAGGTCTTGCAGACGGCGGCGCATGCCGCCCGACAGATGCAGAGCATGCACGCGTGCCCCCGAGCCTTCGGGCAGGTCGGACAGCGGGGAAAAGCGTTCGTGATCCATGAAATCATTCCCAGTTTGATAAATTTTTTGCCGCATTTCCCGCAGGGAAAGCGGTCATTGCATCCTATGCGGCAGCAGAACCCCGTGTGCGCGACAGAAAAAGCCGGAACCCGAAGGTTCCGGCTTTTGCGTTACTCTGCCGAAGACAGCATCAGCTTGATGCGGTTTTCCTGATTGATTTTGGATGCGCCGGGGTCATAGTCGACCGAGACGATGTTCGCCTGAGGGTAGACCTCGCGAATACGGCGGATCATGCCCTTGCCCGCGATGTGGTTGGGCAGGCAGCCAAATGGCTGGGTGCAGACGATGTTGGTCACGCCTTCGTTGATGAGTTCGACCATTTCGGCTGGCAGCAGCCAGCCCTCGCCCATCTTGACGCCCTCGCCGATGATGGCGCGTGACTTTTTGCGCACCTCGTCAAACGGCATCGGGGGACGGAAATTACCATCCTTCTTCATCAGCTTGATGATGTCCGCCTGCTTGCCCAGTAGGAACTGATAAACGAATTTGTAAATAGCGGCACGCTTGGCCGAGCGGCCGTACAGGTTATGGTCGATAACCGAGTTGTAGATGGAATACAGGCAGAAGTCGGTCAGACCGGGCAGCACCGGTTCGCAGCCTTCCGAAAGCAGAAACTCCTCCAGCTGGTTGTTGCCGAGCGGGGAGAACTTGACATAAATCTCGCCCACGATGCCGACCATCTTCTTTTTCTGCGTCTTATCCAGACGCAGCTTACCAAAAGCGGTCAGTACATATTGGTACAGGTGCTTGACTTCGCTGTAACGCACCATGCGGTCGCCCGTAAAGCGTGCAGTGACCGCATTCATGCAGATTTCGATGGCTTTTTCGGTCGAGCCAGGCACAACCTCGTAGGGGCGGCACTGGTTGGCCACCAGCATAATCAAATCGCCGATGAGCAGCGCGTAAGCGATCTGGATGAGCATGGTCTTGGTCAGCTTGAAGCCGGGGTTTGCATTCTCTTCCAGACCGGCAAAGTTGAGCGAGATGACCGGAATAAAGCCGTATCCGTTCTTTTCCAGCGCCTTGCGCATCAGATGGATGTAGTTGGAGGCACGGCAGCCGCCGCCGGTTTGCGGCAGGATGAGCGCGATCTTGTGGATGTCGTATTTGCCGGACTCGATAGCGTCCAGCAGTTGGCCGATAACCAGCAGCGCGGGGTAGCAGGTGTCATTGTGGACGTTGCGCAGGCCCTGATCCGCGATGTTCGGCCCGAAGGTGTGGAGCAGCTCCATGTTATAGCCGAAGTTCTTCATCAGGCGGCACATCAGGCCGAGCTGCACGGGCAGCATGTTTGGCACCAGAATGGTGTAATCCTTGCGCATTTCTTCCGTAAACTGCGCGTATTCATAAGTTTTAGGCGTTGTGCTGTTGTTTTGCAAGTTTTCTGCCCTCCTCTACGGCGGCCAGCATACTGCGGATGCGGATTTTTGCCGCACCGAGGTTGCTGATCTCGTCAATCTTGAGCTGTGTATAGAGTTTGCCGCCATTTTCGCAAATGGCGCGCATTTCGTCGGTGGTGATGGCGTCGATGCCGCAGCCAAAGGATACCAGCTGAATCAGCTGCGCGTTTTCCTTTTTGGTGACGTATTTCGCCGCGCCGTACATGCGCGAATGATAGGTCCACTGGTTGAGCACATGCACCTGCGGCGCTTCGGTCAGCTGCCAGACCGCGTCCTCGGACACGATGACCAGTCCAAACGAGGCGATCAACTGGTCGATGCCATGGTTAATCTCCGGGTCGACATGGTACGGACGGCCCGCGATGACCGCGATATCCAATCCGTGCGTGTCTGCATAGGCAAAGGCCTTCTGGCCCTCCGCGCGGATCTGCGCGTAATAGTCGGCCAACTCCTGATAGGCGGCCTTAGCCGCAGCATCCACCTGCTTTTTCTTCAGCTGCGGATACTTGCCGCAGAAATATTTTGCCGCGTGCTGGATAAACCGCTTGGGATCGACCAGCTCAAAATATGGCATCATAAAGTCGAAGTTGGAAAGCGCCGCGACATTGGCCTGCAATAGCTCGGGATAATATGCCACAACCGGGCAGTTATAGCAGTTGGTCGCGCGGCCCTCGTCCATGTTGTAGGTCATGCACGGATAGAAAATCGCGTCCACGCCCTTTTCCAGCAGGTTTTCGATGTGGCCGTGCATCAGTTTTGCCGGATAGCATACCGTGTCCGACGGGATGGAGTGCTGGCCCTTCATATACATATCGCGGGTGGACACGTCGCTCAGCACGGTTTCAAAGCCGAGCGTGCGCAGGAACGTTGTCCAGAACGGCAGCAGTTCGTAATAGTTCAGGCCGAACGGCAGACCGATCGTGGCGAGCGGCGCGGGATTGCCGGACGGCTCGCCGTAGCTTTTGAGTTTATCCAGCTTCCATTTATAAAGGTTGGGCAGCTCGCTCTTTTTCACGCCGCCGAGCGGACGCTCACAGCGATTGCCGGAGATGAAGCGGCGGCCGCCGCCGAAGTCGTTGATGGTCATGTTACAGTGGTTTTCGCATAGGCCGCAGCGCGCCGTGCGCACCGTATGCTCGAAAGCGGAGAGCACATCGGTTCCAATGAGCGAGGTCTGTTCCGGGCGGTTGTCTTTGGCGTGCAGCGCCGCGCCGTAAGCACCCATCAGGCCGGCGATTGCCGGGCGGGTGACATCGCGGCCGATTTCCTGCTCGAACGAGCGCAGAATGGCGTCATTCAAGAAGGTGCCGCCCTGCACAACGATATGCTGGCCGAGGTCATCCGGCGAGTGCGCGCGGATAACCTTATACAGTGCGTTCTTGACAACTGAAACCGACAGGCCGGCCGAGATCGCGTCGATGCCTGCGCCGTCCTTCTGTGCCTGCTTGACCGACGAGTTCATGAATACCGTGCAGCGCGAGCCGAGGTCGATGGGATGCTGGGCAAACAGGCCGAGCTTGCAAAATTCCTCGATAGAGTAGCCCATCGAACGGGCAAAGGTCTCAATGAACGAGCCGCAGCCCGACGAGCAGGCCTCGTTGAGCGAGATGTTATCAATGCACTTGTTGCGGATTTTAAAGCACTTGATGTCCTGTCCGCCGATGTCGATGATGAAATCGACGTCCGGGCAGAAGTGGCGTGCCGCGCGGAAGTGCGCGACCGTTTCCACCAGACCGAAATCCACACCGAAAGCATTCTGGATGAGCGCTTCGCCGTAGCCCGTGACCGCGCTGGACACGATATGTACGCGGTCGCCGCACAGCTCATACAGTTGGGTGAGTTGCTCACGGATAACGTCCGCCGGGTTGCCCTTATTGGATTGGTAGTGGTGGTACAGAATTTGATGGTCCTCGCCAATCAGCACCAGCTTGGTTGTGGTCGAGCCGCAGTCAATGCCGAGATAGGCGTCGCCCTCGTACATGGTGACGTTTTGCGTCATGACATCATGCACGCCGTGGCGATGTTTGAACTCTTCATACTGCGCTTCGTTTTCAAATAGCGGCGGCAGATAGTTTGCCACCACGGGCGCGCCCGCCGCCTGCTCGAGCGCGTCGAGCAGCGACGAGACCGTATAGGTTTTCTGCGTGTCGCCTGCGTATTCCGCAGCGCCTGCGGCAATCGCGTAGGGGGCAAGGTCGGGGAAGTGCGCATGCGCGTCATCCAGACCGAGCGTCTCCTGAAAACGGCGCTGCAAGCCCTTGAAGAAGAACAGCGGCCCGCCGAGGAACAGTACGTCACCTTTGATTTCACGGCCCTGCGCCAGTCCCGCCACCGTCTGGTTGACGACCGCCTGAAAGATGGACGCGGCAACGTCCTCCTTGCGCGCGCCTTCATTGAGCAGTGGCTGCACATCCGATTTGGCAAATACGCCGCAGCGGGATGCGATGGTGTAGAGGCGCTCCGCGTTCTGCGCAAGCTGGTCCAGTTCGCCAGGGGTTACGTCCAGCAGCACGGCCATCTGGTCGATGAAAGCGCCGGTGCCGCCCGCGCAGGAGCCGTTCATGCGCTCCTCGAGCTGGCCGGATAGGAACACAATCTTGGCGTCCTCGCCGCCCAGTTCGATGACCACATCCGCCTGCGGCACATGTACGCCGACCGCCTTGCGGGTAGCAAAAACCTCCTGCACAAAGTCAATGTCGGCAGCCTTGGCTACGCCCAGGCCGGCCGAACCGGTGATGGCGCAGCGCAGCGTGGTGTCTTCCCCAATCAGCGCGCGCGCATTTCGCACCAGCTCGACCGCTTTTTCGCGTACTTTGGAAAAGTGGCGCTCATAGTGCTTGTGGATGATCTCGCCATCGCGCACAACAACGATTTTAACCGTCGTTGAGCCGATATCGATTCCTACATTTACGTTCATATATCCTTATTCTCTCCCATGATAAAAACAATGCGTCCGCAGGACGCATGGTGAATGCCGGTAAGAACATATCAAAAAACCGCACAGATCGGCTGGCGGCAAGGCACATTCTTACTTATTTAATATAACGGTGCGCAGAGAAAATGTCAATCCGCTTACAATATCCGAATTTGCTGAAATTTTCCCTTGACAAATATTCTGTTTTTATGTAAAATAAACTGCGTAAGTAAATATATGACCTTATCCAGAGCGGTGGAGGGAACGGCCCAATGAAACCCGGCAACCTGCGCAAAACCATGCGTAAGGTGCCAAATCCGGCGTAGGAACACGAAAGATGAGGGGGCAAAACGGTTTTTTCGCTCCCTGACGGGAGCGTTTTTTGTTATGTCCCGACGTACATCAGAAAGAAAGGAACGATACCATGGCACATCATTTTTTCACCTCGGAATCGGTAACCGAGGGACATCCGGACAAGATTTGCGATCAGATCTCGGATGCGATTCTTAGCGAAATCTTAGCAAAAGATCCATATGCGCGCGTTGCCTGTGAGACGACCTGTACCACCGGCATGGTGCAGGTGATGGGCGAAATCTCAACTGCCTGCTATGTGGACATCCCCAAGGTCGTGCGCGACACGATTCGGGAAATCGGCTACGACCGCGCCAAGTACGGTTTTGACTGTGACACCTGCGCGGTGCTGACGGCAATTGACGAGCAATCCGCCGACATTGCGCTGGGTGTAGATAACTCGCTTGAGCGCAAGGAGGGCGCGTCGGACGCCGACCTCGCCATCGGCGCGGGCGATCAGGGCATGATGTTCGGCTATGCGTGCGACGAAACACCCGAACTGATGCCGCTGCCTATCTCGCTGGCGCACAAGCTGGCCAAGCGTCTGACGGAGGTGCGCAAGAATGGTATGTTCACCTACTTGCGTCCGGACGGCAAGAGCCAGGTTACCATTGAGTACGATGAGGACAACCTGCCGGTGCGTGTGGATACGGTCGTACTGTCCACCCAGCACAGCCCGGATGTTTCGCTTCAGCAGATCCGTAAGGATATGATTGAACAGGTGGTAAAGCCGGTTATTCCGTCCCATCTGCTCGATGAGAATACCAAGTATTTCATCAACCCGACCGGCCGCTTTGTCATCGGCGGCCCGCAGGGTGACTCCGGCTTGACCGGCCGCAAAATCATTGTCGATACCTATGGCGGCATTGGCCGTCACGGCGGCGGCGCATTCTCGGGCAAAGACCCGACCAATGTCGACCGCTCGGCAGCATATGCGGCGCGCTGGGTCGCCAAGAATATCGTGGCGGCAGGTTTGGCCAAGCGCTGCGAGATTCAGCTGGCGTATGCCATTGGTGTGGCTGAGCCGGTTTCCGTCATGGTTGAGACCTTCGGCACGGGCACTGTGGACGAGGGCAAGCTGGCCGAGGCGGTACGCAAGGTGTTTGACCTGCGTCCGGCGGCAATTATTGAGACACTCGATCTGCGCAAGCCGATTTACAAGCAGCTTGCTGCTTACGGCCATATGGGTCGTGAGGAGCTGGGCGTTAAGTGGGAGAATACCGACAGGGTAGAGGCGCTTAAGGCTGCGCTCGCGTAAGCGCATAGCGAAGAACTTGCGAAAAGCAGCAAAGCATGACGAAGGAAGAAAAATCGTTAATCGGATCGTCATGGGGATACGCGTCCCTTTATCGGGAAACAATGTCCGGATTGCGGAGAATAGGGACGCGGATGCCAATATGGAGCTGCTTTGACGGGAGAAGTATAGAAAAAGTCCTGCCGGGATTCCGGCAGGACTTTTTGGCTTCAGTCCAGCTTTTTGTCCAGCAATTTGTAGGCGAACAGCAGCAGGAGCGGTAATACAAGCGCAAGCAGAAAGTGCATGGTAAACAGAGGTTGCTCGAGGAAAAAACCGGCACATAATGCGGCAAGCAGGCAGAGAAACAACATGACAAACAGCAGTCTGCTCGTCCGCGCGCCCGGGGAAAAAGACGTGCGGCAGATCAGCGTAACGCCACCGGAAGCTGCTGTCAGCAGCAGCACACCGCCGAGTATATCCCCGACGGTCACGGTTAGCGTGGGCCATGCCGCTATGCCGACGGCATATTCCGATAGTCTACCGATCAGCCAGATCACCAGCAAAACGACAGTGGCAGGTAGAATGTCCCGCAGTGCTGTCAGCACGCGGGCGCTTGCCGATAGCGGCGGTATCTCAGAGATAACGCTATCACAGAAGGTCTGATAATCGTTTCCGATTACCGACTGGGCATCATCACCGCGCGCTTCGCCGTCGAGAAGCATCTGCGTAATATCCCGCCGCACGCTCTCCTGTCGATATAAGCTGATGGGTGCCGTGCGCAGATAAACAACAACGTCGGTCAAAATCCGTTGCCCGGAATCAGAGAGCTGCTTTTCCGCCTCATTATTTTCCTGCAGCAGCAATTTGGTGCGTTTGTTCATCGTTATCCTCTCCTGTATCAGCCAGAAGTTTGTCGACCGCTTGCGTCAGCTCACGATAGCTTGCGAGAAAACCCTGCAATTGTGCACGGCCTTTTTCGGTCAGCGCGTAATATTTTCGTTTTGGCCCGACCTCGGAGGCGCGGTATTCCGCCTGTGCCAGCCCGTTCTTCTCCAGCCGCAGCAGCAGAGGATAAATCGTACCCTCGACAATCTGGCCGAAGCCGTAAGCGGAAAGCTGCTCGGTAATTCCGTAGCCGTAGGTCGGCGCGCGGCTGAGTATGGCAAGAATACAGCCCTCAAGCGTGCCCTTGAGCAGTTGTGACGGTATCACGCCGGGCGCACTCCTTTCTTTGATATCTTGCTTTGCAAGGTAGCAGCTATATTGTAATGCAATGTAGTGTGAATGTCAATGTATCCGGACAAATCCAGCGAAATTGCCAAAAGCAGACTGTGAAATCCGGCGTAAATGCTAAAAAAAAGACGGCGGATTGACACAGCGGTTCAAAAAAGCTATGCTTAAATCAGAAAAAAGGGAGGCGGATACATAATGCAGGTGTTGGAAAACGAGCTTTTCCGGGTGGAGATTAATCCGTTAGGGGCGGAATTAACCAGCTTTAAAAGTAAAAAGACTGGCACGGAGTATGTCTGGCAGGCGGATCCCGCCGTGTGGAACCGGCATGCGCCGCTCCTGTTCCCGATTGTCGGGCGGCTCAAGGATAAAACCTATACCGTGGGCGGAACGCCCTATGAAATCACCCAGCACGGCTTCGGACGCGATTTGGAATGGCAGGTCGGTGCTGCGGGTGAAGAGTACGTGGAATTTGTGCTGGAAGCGAATGATTTCACCAAGAAAATGTATCCGTGGGATTTTGTCTGCACGGTGCGCTATACGCTGACCGGCGCAACCTTGAAAAAAGAGCATATCGTGTTTAACCGCAGCGATACCGATATGTATTATGAAGTCGGCGGGCATGATGGGTATACACTCTGCTGGCAGCCGGATGAGTCGATTGCAGATTATTTTGTGGCGTTTGAGGGCACGACCGTGCTGCATCCTGTTCTGATGGATGAAAACGTGATGCTTAGCCGCGCGCACGGCGATTTGCCGCTCAAGGACGGCTGTCTGCCCATCACGCGCGAGACATTCCGCAACGACGCAATCATTATGGACGACCTTCCGGTGCGCCGCGCGACGATTGGAAATACGCGAAACAACCGAACCGTAACCATGGACTTTGCGGATTTTCCGTATTTCGCGGTGTGGAGCGCGTATAAGGATTTCGATGTACCCTATGTCTGCTTGGAGCCGTGGAGCACGCTGCCCGATGGCGGTTATCTTGACCACGCAATTGAAAACAAGGTTGGCGTGCGCATGCTGCGTCCGGGACAGGAGGAATGTTTGTCCTTCTCAACGACCATTACCGAGTGATATGCCAAACCAACAAGCCGCACGGATACCGTGCGGCTTTTGTCGCGTAAGAGAGCCATGAATCCGGGAGGATATAGAAAAAATGCCGGTGCTTTTCACAGAGGGTTGACAAAAGAAGGTGTGTGCGTTATACTAACTGTGCAACAGACCCCCTCCCCGGGGGAGGGGTGAGAGATAAAAGGAGATCCTGATATGAAACAACGATTTCGCGTCGGTGGGATGAGCTGCGCAGCGTGCTCTGCACATGTGGAAAAGAGCGTATCCGCGGTGGCGGGGGTGCGCGAGGTGCAGGTTAACCTGCTGGCGGGCAGTATGACAGTGGAGTATGACGAGAGCGCGTGCGGCGATGAACAAATCGTGCGCGCGGTTGAAGCGGGCGGCTACACCGCTGCCGTGGACGGCGGTACGCGCGCGGCAACGCCTGCAAAGGATGCTGCGCCCGAGGATGCGCTGCATGAAATGAAAAACCGCATCCTTGTCTCTGCGGTGTTCCTTATTATTTTGATGTATTTTTCGATGGGACCGATGTTCGGTTTGCCGATGCCCGGCTTTGTCAGCGGTGAGGCGCATGCGTTTGCGCTGGCACTGGTGCAGCTGCTGCTGACGCTGCCCATCCTGTTGGTCAACCGCAAATATTTTATCAACGGCTTCCGCACACTGTGGCATCGCGCGCCGACAATGGATGCGCTGATTGCAGTCGGTTCCGGTGCGTCCGTAGTGTACGGCGTGTATGCGCTGTTTCAGATCGGCTATGCGGGCGTCGCAGGCGACATGGCACGCGTGCATGAGTATGCGCATGACCTGTATTTTGAGTCCGCGGGTATGATCCTGACGCTTGTCACGCTCGGCAAGTTCTTTGAAGCGCGCGCCAAGCGTAAGACCGGCGAGGCCATTGCCGCGCTCATGGATTTGCGGCCGCAAACCGCATCGGTTATACGCGGCGAACAGGAGATTACCGTACCGATTGAAGAGGTGCGCGTGGGTGACTACGTCATTGTGCGCGCGGGGCAGGCTGTGCCGGTAGACGGACAGATTGTAGAGGGGCACGCCTATCTCGATGAGAGCGCCATCACAGGCGAGTCCATGCCGGTGGAAAAGGGCAAAGGTGACACGGTGATTGGCGCAACCGTGACAAAAAACGGTTATTTTGCCATGAAAGCGTCGCGCGTGGGCGATGATACAACGCTCAGCCAAATCATTCGGCTGGTCGAGGAGGCGGGTGCATCCAAGGCGCCGATTGCCAAGCTTGCGGATAAGGTCGCGGGTGTGTTTGTGCCGATTGTCATGGCGATTGCACTGGTGACTGCGATCATCTGGCTGGTGGCCGGGGAAACACCGAGCTTTGCTTTGACCCGCGCGATTGCGGTGCTCGTTATTTCCTGCCCGTGCGCGTTGGGACTGGCAACGCCGGTTGCTATCATGGTCGGCACGGGTGTGGGGGCGAAAAACGGCGTACTGTTCCAATCGGCCGAAGCGCTTGAGAATCTGCATAACGTGGACTGTGTTGTGCTGGACAAGACCGGCACCGTCACCGAAGGACGCCCGGTGGTTACGGATATCAAATCCTTTGGCGTTGAGCCGGAGGATCTGCTGTCGATGGCGCTGTCGCTTGAGATACACAGCGACCATCCGCTTGCGGATGCGATTGTGCGCTATGCACGCTCTAAGAATATCCAGGAACGCCAAACGGATTCGTTTGAAATGATTGAGGGGCAGGGCGTGCGCGCGGTGATCGACGGTGTGCGCTGCATGGCGGGCAACCGCCGCATGCTGCTGGCAAATGGGCTTGCGCTGTCGCGCTCGGCGCAGCAGATGGGTGAAAGTCTTGCCGCTGCGGGTAAAACACCGCTGTATTTCGCGGCGAACCGGCAGGTAGTCGGCATTTTTGCGGTAGCGGACGTACTCAAGCCGAGCAGCCGCGCTGCGGTTGATACGCTGCAAAAGCTGGGCGTGCAGGTGACGCTGCTGACCGGCGATAATCAGGCAACCGCGCAATCCATTGCCGCCGAGCTGAATGTGCAGGACGTGGTGGCCGAGGTGTTGCCGCAGGACAAGGAGCGTGTCGTGCGCGAAAAGCAGGAGCAGGGTCATAAGGTGGCTATGATTGGCGACGGCATCAACGACGCCCCCGCGCTGGCACGTGCGGACGTGGGCATCGCCATCGGCGCAGGCACGGATGTGGCGATTGCATCGGCGGACGTGGTGCTGATGAAGAGCGATTTGATGGATGCGGTTGATGCAATCCGGCTGTCGCGGCAGACCATGCGCAACATCCGTCAGAATCTGTTCTGGGCGTTTTTCTATAACTGCATCGGTATTCCGATTGCGGCGGGTGTGCTGTGGCTGCCGCTGGGACTCAAGCTCAGCCCGATGATCGGTGCAGCCGCGATGAGCTTAAGCTCGGTTTGTGTGGTTTCCAACGCACTGCGTTTGAAGTTTTTCAAGGCCTCTCCCAAGCAGGAGAGCAGCCAATGTGTCATTCTGCCAAAGGAGGAAGAAAGTAAAATGGAACAGACCAAAGTAATTCAAATCGAAGGTATGATGTGTGAGCACTGCGTGGCGCATGTGAAGAAGGCGTTGGAGGCATTTGACGGTGTAAGCGCGCAGGTGGATTTGCAGGGCGGCACGGCGACCGTGAAAGGCAGCACCCTGCCGGACAACGCCAAACTGACCGAGGCAGTCGAGCAGGCGGGCTATAAGGTGGTCGGCCTCGAATGAGGGCGGATCGGAAAAAGGTTGAGCCGCTGCTGCGCACCGCGCGCGGCCAGCTCGACGGGGTGCTCAAGATGATTGAGGACGATCGATATTGTATGGAAATCGTCATGCAGCTGCAGGCGGTCGAGTCGCTGGTGCATAAGGCGCAGCGTGAGGTGCTGCGCGGCCATCTGGCGGGCTGTGTGCAGGATGCTTTTGAAACGGGCGACGAGCAGGCCCGCGAAAGCAAGCTCGATGAAATCATCAAGTTGCTCGATAAAGCATAAGACAGAAAAAGCGGAACCGTTTTCGGTTCCGCTTTTTTATGGTTTGAGGATTTACAGGAAAGTGCGCAATGCGTCGATCATGCGATCCATTTGTTCATCCGTGCCGATTGTAATACGCAGATAGTTGTCGATGCGCGGCAGATTAAAATATCGGATAAAGATGTTTTTCTGCCGCAGGTATTCAAAAATCTCCGATGCCTTTTTGTTCGGGTGCGTGACAAACAGAAAGTTGGTCAACGAAGGCTGGAGAGTAAAGCCCAGCGCACGCAGCGCGTCGGCCGTGCGCTCGCGCGTGGCTATGACCTTTTGGCACGTTTCCTGAAAATACGTCTCGTCCGCGACCGCGGCTTCGCCTGCGGCGAGTGCAAGCGCGTCCATAGTGTAGGAGTTATAGGAGTTTTTGACCGCCTCGAGCGTCGCAATCAGCATTTCCGAGCCGAGCGCGTAGCCGATGCGCAGGCCGGCGAGCGAACGCGACTTACTCATCGTTTGCACGACAAGCAGATTTTCATATTTCTCAATGAGCGGCACCGCGC
This sequence comes from Candidatus Agathobaculum pullicola, assembly GCA_019115085.1. Lineage (GTDB taxonomy): Bacteria > Bacillota > Clostridia > Oscillospirales > Butyricicoccaceae > Agathobaculum > Agathobaculum pullicola. The sequence goes on from DXEF01000017.1 coordinate 67,388, forward strand.
TCTGTGCGCCGAAGTCGACATAGGCTTCGTCGATGATGACGACGCAGTCCGCATTGTGCTGCAACAGATCCTCGAGCAAGTCAAGCGACAGGCCGCGTCCGGTCGGCGCGTTCGGGTTGGGCAGGACAATGCCGCCGTTTGGCTTGTCATAGTCGCGTACATTCACGCAGAAGGCTTCGTCCAGCGGCACGGTCTCATACGGGATACGGAACAGGTCGCACCAGACCGGATAGAACGAGTAGGTGATATCCGGATAGAGAATCGGCTCACCCGAGCAGAAAAACGACTGGAACGCGAGCGCCAGCACGTCGTCCGAACCGTTGCCGAGAAACACCTGCGTCGGTTTTACGCCAAAGCGGTTTGCGAGGGCGTTTTTGAGTGCTTTGCCGTTCGCATCCGGATAGAGCGCAAGGCGCGAGGCGTCAAAGGTGCGCAGCGTTTCCTGTACGCCCGGCGCGGGCGGATACGGGTTTTCGTTGGCGTTTAGTTTGATGATATCGTTGCTCTGCGGCTGCTCGCCCGGCACATAGGGGTCGATGCGGCGCAGCTTTGCGAGAAAGGGCTTGTCCATCGGGAAACTCTCCTTTTTGCTTTACTGACTGCAGATAGTTTATCACAGTAAAGCGAGAAAGTCAAGCCCTGTTTGTGCGTGAACAAAAAGCGTGATATAATTATGTCATCATCGTGAGGAGGGAGCGACATGAAAAGGGCAGGATATGCACTTGGCTTTGCGGCAGCGCTGTGGTCGATCTATGCGTTGGTAATATATGCAATAACTGTGGGTGACGTAGGCGGTCTGCTTGGCCTGTATAGTGGTGCTGCATGGATGTATAAAGCGCCCGTACTGTGGTTTGTGCTGTTTGCCGCGCTTGCCTGCGGTGTGATTGTACGACTGTTCCACGGGCAGCCACGCGGTGCAGAGCGTATCGCCGCGCTGCTATTGATTCCGCTGTCGCTCATCAGCGTATTCGGCTGGGCAATCATTACTGCGCTTGTTGCTGCAGTCTGATTTCATAAGGAGAAAGAAATGTATCAACCTTTAGCGGATAAAATCCGCCCGAAAACCTTGGATGATGTGGTTGGACAGCAGCATTTGCTGGGGAAAAACGGTCTGCTGCGCCGCGTGATTGCGTCGGGTACGATTCCGAATATGATTTTTTACGGCCCGTCCGGCGTGGGCAAGACAACGGTCGCGTCGATTATTGCAAAGCAGACCGAGCGAAAACTATATCATCTGAACGCTACGACCGCCGGTATCGCGGATATCAAGGCGATCATTGACGAACTGGACACCTTCCTTGCGCCCAACGGCGCGCTGGTGTATCTGGACGAGATTCAGTATTTCAATAAAAAGCAGCAGCAAAGCTTGTTAGAATTCATTGAAACGGGCAAAATGACACTGATTGCGTCCACGACGGAAAACCCGTATTTCTACGTCTATAACGCAATTCTCAGCCGCAGCACGGTCTTTGAGTTCAAGCCCATCGAGACAGAGGATATGCAGCGCGCGGTCGAGCGGGCGTTTGCGCTTGCCATTGGTGACAAAGGCATGCCCGTCGAAGATGGCGTCGCGGCTTACATCGCGCAGGCGGTTTGCGGGGACGTGCGCAAGGCACTCGGCGCGGTCGAACTGCTTGTGCTGGGTGCGGGCGCGGACGGCGTGACCCTTGCGGACGCGAAACAGGCGGCGCAGCGCTCCAACATGCGCTATGACCGCGACGGCGACAGCCATTACGATATCCTGTCTGCGCTGCAAAAGTCCATTCGTGGCTCGGACCCGGACGCCGCGCTACACTATCTCGCGCGCCTGCTCGAAGCAGGCGATATGATTTCGGCCGCGCGGCGTATGCTGGTCATTGCCAGCGAGGATATCGGTTTAGCGTATCCGCAGTGCGCGGCCATTGTCAAGGCGTGCGTAGACAGCGCGTTCCAACTCGGTCTGCCCGAGGCGCGCATCCCGCTGGCCGAGGCGGTCCTCTTGATGGCGACCGCCCCCAAGTCCAACAGTGCCGCCGCCGCGATTGACGCGGCGATGGCGGATGTGCGCGCGGGCAAAACCGGAGATATCCCGGCGCATATCAAGGATGCGCACTACGGCGGTGCGCAAAAGCTCGGCCGTGGGCTGACCTATCAGTATCCGCACGCCTTCCCCAATCATTGGGTGCGGCAGCAGTATCTGCCGGATGAAATCAAGGATGCGCATTACTATGATTACGGCCCGAACAAGACCGAGCAGGCGGCAAAAGCCTATTGGGAGCGTGTCAAAGGCGCAAAATGAGTCTCACTCGAACACGGTTGCGATATATTTTCGGTCGCAGCAGGCGGGGGTGTACACCCATTGGTCGAGATGTCCCTCGGTAATAAAATAGGACGGCGGATCGGGCGTGCCCGCAGGCGCAAGCACATCGATGACGGTCAGCTTGATTTTCATGCGCTGCGGCAGGATGGATTTGATGTAAACCGACACGATGGTGCCGGGGGCAAGGTCGTCGCGCGGCTCGGCAAGGCCGGACAGGTTGGGGGCAAGCTCAATAAAAATGCCGTATGGCTCGACCGAACGCACCACCCCGCGCACGGTTTCGCCGGGCGAAAACAGCGCGGCGTTCTGCTCCCAGGTGCCGAGCAGCTCGCGATGGGTCAGCGAAATGCGGCGCGCCTGTGCATCGACCGAACGCACGACAGCGCGGATGCGCTGACCGACGTGCAGCCGGTCGGCAGGGTGGAAAATGCGCGACACCGAAAGATTTTCAATTCCGATGAGCGACGCCACACCGCAGCCGATATCGACAAACGCGCCGAAGTTCTCCAGATGGGTGACGGCGGCCGGAATGACGTCGCCCGGACGCAGAGTTTCGAGCAAATAGTCCTGTGCGCGCTGCTGCGCAATGGTGCGCGACAGCCAGATGAGCGGCGTGTCCGCGCTTTCGTCGATCTCGGTGACAACAAAGCAGGTGGGTTTGCCTACGCGGGACAGGATGGCAATTTCCCGCGTGTCTCCCTCGGCCACGCCCAGCGCGCAGCACGAGCGCGGCATAATGCCCTGCGCAAAGCCAAGGTCGAACAGCAGGTCATGCGCGGGGGTGCATCGCTGCGCGACCGCTTCCAGAATCATCCCTTCATCCTGTGCGTGCCGCAGTCCGTCGAGGGATGTGAGTGCCTGCCGTACCTCGGGCAGCGCGGTGTAACTGCCCTCGGGCAGATAGCATTCGCTTGTTTTCATAATATAGCAGAGCCTCCTTTGGGGTCTGTCATACTATATGAAAAAACGGCTGGGATTAGCACTGCAAATATGGTATGATAAAAGCGATAGGATGGCGGCGGCCGTCCCGAAGGAAGGGGAAATGCGTATGGACGTGCAGATCGGCGATATACTGACCATGAAAAAGCCGCATCCCTGCGGCTCCAAGCAGTGGAAGGTGCTGCGCACGGGCATGGATTTTAAGCTCAAATGTATGGGCTGCGGGCATGAGGTCATGCTGCCGCGCGCAAAAGCGGAAAAAAACATTCGAGTGATTGAGCGGGAGGGAAAACCGGTATGTTGATTGACGGAAAACAGATGCATTTGCAGATTACCAAGGGTGATGTAGGCCGGTATGTGATTCTGCCGGGCGACCCGGCGCGCTGCGAAAAAATTGCGCGCTATTTTGACAAGCCCAAGCAGATCGCCCAAAATCGTGAGTATACGATCTGGACGGGTACGCTGGACGGCGAACCGGTCGCGGTGTGCTCGACCGGCATCGGCGGACCGTCGGCTGCCATCGCGCTGGAGGAGTTGGTTGAGTGCGGTGCGGATACCTTCATCCGTGTCGGCACCTCCGGCGGCATTGTGGACGAGGTCTGCGGCGGCGATATCGTCATTGCGACTGCGGCCATCCGACAGGAGGGAACGAGTCGCGAATATCTGCCGATCGAGTTCCCGGCGGCAGCGAATTTTGCGGTTGTCAGCGCGCTGCGGGGCGCGGCGGTTAAACTGGGCCTGACCCATCACGTCGGCGTCATCCAGTCCAAGGACAGCTTTTACGGTGAGATTCGCCCCGCGCAGCAGCCCATTGCGGATGAGCTGCTCGCCAAGTGGAAGGCTTGGAAGGCGGCGGGGGCGCTGACCAGCGAAATGGAGACCGCGGCGCTGCTGATTGTCTCGCAGGTGCTGCATGTGCGCTGCGGCGCGGTGCTCAATGTCCTGTGGAACGCAGATAATGACGACGCGCCAAGCATCCCGCCCGACGCAGCTGAGCGCGGTGTACGCACGGCGGTTGAGGCGTTGCGTATCCTGATTCGGGAGGATAAAGCGCACTGACATGGAAAAACAGAAAAAGCAAAAGCGTGTGGCCGATCTGGGCAACGACCCGGTCGGCCCGCTGCTTGTTCGTCTTGCGCTGCCGACCGTGTGCGCGCAGGTAGTCAACCTGTTGTACAACATCGTCGACCGCATCTATATCGGACAGATTCCGGTGGAGGGAAAGCTGGCGCTGACTGGTATGGGCGTGACCTTTCCGGTCATCACGCTGATATCGGCCTTTGCCGCACTGATTGGCATGGGCGGCGCGCCGCGCGCTTCGATTGCGATGGGCGCGGGGCAGCACGAAAAGGCGGAGCGTACGCTGGGCAC